>NZ_JBEOYU010000024.1:0-97197 GCF_040297265.1 Streptomyces sp. NPDC001832 | reverse complement strand
GGTGCCGGACCTTCCGCACACAGGAAACCGCCCGGGAGAAGCGTGCGCTCCTCCCGGGCGGCTCGGCCGGGTCAGGCCCGGCTCCGGGTTCAGAAGGTCAGCTTGAAGCTGTTGATGGTGCCCTTGTCACCCGAGTAGACGTCCTGGACCTTCAGCTTCCAGGTGCCGTTGGCCACCTCGGACGAGGCGTTGACCGTGTAGGTCGTCTGGACGTTGTCCGCGGAGTCGGAGAGCGAGGAGTTCTTCAGCCGGTAGGCCGTGCCGTCCGGGGCGACGAGGTCGATGACCAGGTCACCGCGCCAGGTGTGGGTGATGTCCACGCCGACCTGGAGGGTGCTGGGCGCGTTGCCCGTGAGGCCGGTGACATTGACCGAGCTGGTGACGGACGAGCGGCCGTCCGGGATGGCGACGGGGGTGGTGTTCTCGAAGACCTTGCCGCCGGGGTCGCCGCCACCGGGGCGCGAGCCGACGTTGATGCCGGCCCAGGCGTCGGCGACGGACTTGTACTCGGCGCTGGTCGTGCCGTACAGCTCACCGGCTACGGCGAGGGTGCCGGTGCGGGCCGCCGCGTAGTTCGTCGTGGAGGTGAACTTGGTGGTGAGCGCCTTGAACCAGATCAGGGCGGCCTTGTCGCGGCCGATGCCGGTCACCGGCAGACCGTCGGAGGTCGGGGAGTCGTACGAGACGCCGTCGATGACCTTGGCGCCGCTGCCCTCGGAGAGCAGGTAGAAGAAGTGGTTCGCCGGGCCCGAGGAGTAGTGGACGTCGATGTTGCCGATGCCCGAGTACCACGAGTCCTTGGACGCGCCGTCCTTGCTCGGCTTGTCCTGGTAGCGCAGCGGGGTGCCGTCGCCGTTGATGTCGATCTTCTCACCGATGAGGTAGTCGCCCTTGTCGGTGGCGTTGTTGGCGTAGAACTCGACCGCGGTGGCGAAGATGTCGCTGGTCGCTTCGTTGAGGCCACCGGACTCACCGCTGTACACCAGGTTGGCGGTGGCGGAGGTGACACCGTGCGTCATCTCGTGCGCGGCCACGTCGAGGGAGGTCAGCGGGTTCGCGTTGCCGCTGCCGTCGCCGTACGTCATGCAGAAGCAGCTGTCGTCCCAGAAGGCGTTCACGTAGTTGTTGCCGTAGTGGACGCGGGAGTACGCACCGACGCCGTCGCCCCGGATACCGGTGCGGCCCTGCACGTTCTTGTAGTAGTCCCAGGTCTCGGCCGCGCCGTAGTGCGCGTCCGCGGCCGCCGTTTCGGCGTTCTGCGGTGTGCCGTCGCCCCAGACGTCGTCGGAGCCGGAGAAGAGCGTTCCGCTGCCGGACGTGCCGTGGTTCAGGTTGTTCGTCTTGTGGTTGCCGCGGCCCGTGTCGGTCAGGTTGTACGACCCCGAGGTGCCGAGGGTGACCTGGCCGCTGTACTCGGTGTTCCCGGTGCCCTTCTCGATGGCCTGCCACTCGTACAGCTTCGCGCCGGTGGTGGCGTCGGTGATGACGTGCAGCTGGTTCGGGGTGCCGTCCTCCTGGAGGCCGCCGACGACGGTCTCGTAGGCGAGCTGCGGCTCGCCCTGCGCCATCCAGACCACCTTGCGGGGTGCCCGGTCGGCCTCGGTCCTCTTGGAGCCGTCGGCCTTGGCGAGCCCGAGCGCCTGCTTCTCGGCAGCGGCGGGCGCGACGTCGGCCGTCGTGTCAACGGCCTTCAGCCGGCTGCTGGTGACCTTGGACGCCTTGGTGACGCTCTCGGTCGCCCCGGCCTTGGACTCCTGGACGATCAGGTCGCCACCGAGCACCGGAAGCCCGGCGAAGGTGCGCTCGTAACGCGTGTGCGTGGTGCCGTCGTTGTCCTGGATGACGTCCCTGACGACGAGCTTTTCCTGCGAGCCGAGACCGAGCTCCTTGGCCGTGGCCGCCTTGGTCGCGTCGGCCGCGCGGATCAGCTCGGCGCGCTTGGACGGGGTGAGCTGCTTGGCCAGGGCGCCGTGGTCGGCGCCGGCGGTCGCCGACGCCGCTGCGGTGGCGCTGCTGGGAGTGGCAGTGGCCGTACCGGTCTGGACTCCGACGGCGAGGAGGGCTGCTGCGGCTATGAGAGCGCCGGTCGCGGTGGCACGACTGTTGGGCGTGGATCTCACGCGGACTCCTTCTGCGAGGGGGGTACCGGCGGCAGGGTGAGCCGACGGGGAAGAACGAGAAGTGCGCGGAACGGGGTGAAGAGTGTCAGCCGGAGGACGGTTCTGTCAGGACCGCGTCAACAAGTTGGCCGGAACTCGTTCGTTGCCGGAAAGGTCATGTTCGTTAAGCGGACGTTTCGCCGATCGTCACCGCGACGCCGCCCCAAGTCCGCCGCAGCCCGAATTCGAAGAGCGACTCCAGGTCGAGCTCGAACTGATCTGTTCAAAAAGCGAGTTGAGGAACGAGTGGTTCCACCACTGGCCGAGATGGCATCGACAGTGGCTCATTTCTTACCGTCGGTCTCCGTGTCGGACAGCCCCGTTGGAGAGCGCGGGGCCCGGCACGCACAGCCGGGCCCCGCGTGGTCTCAGCCCGTACGGTCCTCCGTCAGGACGCCCTGCTCGGTCCGCAGTGTGCGGTCGTAGTAGCCCTCCGACCCGTCCAGCCGGTAGCGCTCGCTCGACGTGCCGACGGCATGGCGCTGCTCACGCGGGACATCCAGCGTCCAGGTGGCGTCGCCGGTGTACGTGTCGTCGAGCCGCGACCAGGAGAGGCGCTTGCCGGCGCGTACGACCGAGGTGTCCGCGCGGTCCCCGAGCGTAAGGACGGTGCGCAGCCGGTTGTCCGTGCCGATCGTGGTCTCGCCGTCCATGGTGTAGACGCGATGGGTGTGCGCGACCCGCGCCGGGCCGCGGCCGTCCACGGTCACCGTCTCGTCGTCGTCCCAGCGTGACGTGAGCCCGTCGGTGTTCTCGCCCTCCGTCCAGTGGTGGACCGAGGTATTGGCGAGGGTGCGCGAGATGGTGGTCTCGATGCGCCCGTGCGAGGTGTTCACATAGCCGGCGACGGTGAGCCGGTGGCCGGCCTTGGTGTCGAGCCGGTTCAGTGAACCGGGCGTGAACGTCGTCGAGTTGGAAAGATCACTCCGATCGTGCTTCGTGAGCGCCCCGGTGACGTGCTCGCTGCCCTCGTCCTGCCAGACAAGGACGTTCGTGGGCGTGCTCCAGCCGCTCTGCCCCTCGGGCAGGCCCACGACCGACACCTCGACGCGGTGCTCGCGCCCGTCGTTGAGGATGCCGGCGAACGGCGTCAGGTCGTACTCGATCGGCTTCACGTCGAAGGCGCGCGGCGCCGGAAGGACGTACCACAGGAAGGGGTTGGACCAGCCGCCGGTCCACACATTCGGGAACGGCGCCGCGATTCCCGCGAGTTGGCCGTCGACCTTGACCTGCACCTCGCGATACGGACCCTTGTTGGCCTTGCACGAGTGGGGCGCGGGGTCCGGCACGGTCAGGTACCAATACTCCTCGCAGCCGCCGCCGGATCCGGTCGTGTACACCTCGGCGACGATGCGCTCGGAGTTACGCGGCGTGGTCAGCGTGGCGCCCTCCAGCGGGAGCACCTTGTCGGGCGTCTCGGCAGCCTTCGTACTGCCCTTCGCGGCATAGAAGGTCAGCGTGACCTTGACGTCGATGACGCCGGTGTATGTCTCGTTGACCACATTGCCGATGAGCATTTCGACGGGCTGCTCGCGGCGCAGTGTGTCGCTGTAGCGGGTGACGTCCTTCTCCACCGACCAGGTGATTCCGTCGGCGGAGGGCTCGGGCGTGGACGTACGGAACACCTCGACGCCGCCCATGCGGAGGTAGCCGAGCCGGTCGTACTGACGGCCCTTCACCTTTCCGTCGAGGCGCAGTACCACCTTGCTCCAGCGGTCTCCGCACTCCTTGGGTGGGGCGTAACTTCCCCTGTACGGCGTGAAATCGCGAAACTGCGTTTCCGCGATGCTGACTTCGCAGGATCGGGTGTCGGGCTTCTCGATGGCCGGCGCCGCGGTCAGCGGGTCGTGCCAGTCGGTGCCGAACTCCGCGGGAACCGGCTCGGCCGCGGCCGCCGGGCTCGCGCCGAGCACCGATCCGGCGGCCAGCACCAGTCCGGCGAGCATGGACGTGATCTGTCGCTTCATGAACCAGGAGTGAAGCGCGGGACGAACGAGTGCGCCAGGGGCGAAATTTCGATCTTGGTGTGATCTGTGCGCTCGTGCGGAAAAAACGATTGCCGCGAATTCCGGAGCGATACTGCGGCTCTCCGCGCCGCAGGGCTCAGAGGCTGTCGGGTGGCCTCTGATCGGGCGGCCACGCCCTGGCACGCACGCTTCCCGCGAGCCGCCATCGCCCCGCCGCCCTTGTGCGGGGCCGGGTGCGTCAGCCGGTGGTGAGAACCATCCGGAAGCGGGCGGCGCCGGACATCATCTTCCGGTACGCCTCGGTGGCCCCGTCCAGCGGCACGGTCTCGGTCATTGGGCGGATCCCGTGCAGGGCGCTGAACGCCAGGGTGTCCTCCACGTCCTGCGCGGTGCCTGACGGGTGGCCCCGGACGACCTTGCCGTTCATGAGCAGCTGAGTCGGGCTGATCCCCAGCGGATCGGGGTCCGCGCCGATGACCACCAGCTCGCCGCGGGGCGCGAGCCCATCCGCGGTCGCCGTGATGGCCCCGGAGTTGGCGGCCGTGGCCAGGACGGCTCTGGCGCCGCCGAGGGCCTGCAGCGCGTCCGCGACGGAGGTGTCCGCCGTGCTGTCGATGTAGTGATGCGCGCCGAGCTCCTTGGCGAAGTCGGCCTTGGCGGCTCCGCGGGCGATGGCGACGGTCTCGAAGCCCATCGCGGCGGCGTACTGCACCCCCAGGTGGCCGAGCCCGCCGATGCCGAGCACGGCGACCAGGTCACCCGGCCGGGCGGAGCTGCGCCGCAGCCCGTTGTACGTGGTCACTCCCGCGCAGCCCATGGGTGCCGCATCGGTCGCCACCAGCGCGTCGGGGATCCGGGCCAGGGCGTCCGCCGGCGCGATCACCGTCTCGGCATAGCCCCCGTCGTACGCCCATCCGGGGACCTTCAGGTTCCGGCACACGACGAAGTCGCCCTGCCTGCAGGGTGTGCAGTGGCCGCAGCTGCCGCCGAACCAGCCCACCGCCACGCGGTCGCCCAACTGCCAGGTGTTCGGCGTTCCCTCACCGAGCTCCTCGATCCGCCCGGCTATCTCATGCCCGGGGACCAGCGGAAACCGTATGCCCGGAAGCGCAGCGTTCACGAAGAGGGCGTCGCTGTGGCAGATCCCGCAGGCATCCACGGCCACCCGTACGTAGCAGGGGCCCGGCTGCGGCATCTCACGCTCGACGATCTCGAACGGACCGCCGGCGGCGGCGACTTGTGCGGCTCGATAGACGCTCATCTTCATCTCTCCGGGATACGTGATACGGGCGGACGGCCCCCGGAATCAGCAGACCAGCTCCGGCCCGATCGCGCGCGCCGAGTGATGCAGGCGAGGGTCTGGCTGCTAGTGCCGCGGCAGGCAACGTTCGCCCCGTCGCGACGCCCGGCACGCACTCTCGCCGCACCGGACGAAAGCCCGAGTACGTCCAGTACGAGGGCTTCCGGCCGGCACGCCGAGAGCACGCACCGGACGCCGCTCCTTGACGGGCAAACGTTGCCTGCCGCGGCACTAGGCCGCGCTGGTCTTCGTCGGGAACGGTGAGGCGGCAACAGCTGTGCCGGCGGCGGCCGGTGGGCCCTGCGGCTGTGGCGCGTCGACCGGCCGGACGGTCTTGCTCGTGTCCGGCCGGTCTCGCGGCTTGGTCAGGGGATCAGCGGGTCAGCGGAGCTGGTTGAGTGCCTGTTGGAAGGCGGCTGCGCGTTCGGTCTTGTCGGCGGCGATGTTGTTGAAGTAGCGGTCGGCAGCGATGTCACCGACGGTCTTCGCCTGGTTGGCAAACCCGGGGTAGAGGGCGGTCGCCTCGGAGCGCTCCTCGGTGACGGCCTTGTCCAGGTTCTCCTTCGTGTTGCGCACCAGCCCATCCAGTACGGCCTCGCCGGCGAAGTGCTCGTGGAGTTCTATTGCGGCTGTCCCTTCCCACAGGCGGGCCAGTGCGGGGTTTCCGCTCTGCTTCGCCTTCTCCGCGAACAGCATGTACTTGGCGTAGGCCAGAGCCTCGCCGTGCATTGCGGTGTCCAGGTTGGCCTTCGTGCGGGCGGCGCGCACCTGCGGCAGCCCGGCGAGTACCGCGACCGGGTTGGCTTTCTGTGGAGCCGGGATGGTGCCACGGCCGGAGGACGCGACATCGAGTGCCGTACGGAAGGCATCGCGGTGACGGCCCTCGTCCGCGGCGATCTCCGTGAACAGGTCGGCGGCCTTCGTGTCCCCGTCCTGCCGGGCCTGATTCGCGAAGTCGCGGTACATGACCTGGTGTTCGTACGTCTCCCCGTCAATGGCCTGACGCAGGTTGGCCGCGTCCGTGCCGACCACGCCGGCCAGCATGGCCGCCTCGTGCAGGTGCTCGTTCAGCGCGGTCTGCGCAGTAGTCGGGAAGACCCGTCCGACGGCAGCGTCGCCGTCGCGGTCGGCTTGAGTGCCGAAGAGGTTGTACAAGGCGTAGGCGTACGCCTCGTCCTTCATGGCAGTGGTCAGGTCGGAAAGGGTCTGCGGGTGCAGGGCCTGGGCGGCGTTGGAGGTGACCTTGTGCTGATCGTCCGACACGGTAAGGGCCACGGCCGTAGCCGCCTGAGACGCGGCGGCCACTGTGCACAGGCCGACCAGGAGCGTACGTATCGAGTGACGAACCATGATTGCCTCCTTTGGAGCGCTTCTGGTGCGAGCGCCCCCCTCCTACATGAGGCCCTCACACGTACGGCCCCGCCCCTTCACGCGGCCCATTCGAGTGAATACGCACAGTGAGCTCTTTCAGTGTTGCCGCTCCAGAGCGAGGGCGGCGGCGGTCATGGACGACATTCGATTCGGACTGCGCCCAGAACCTCCCCGTCACGCCAGGCTCTCCCGCCATGCCCGGTGGAGCCCGGCGAAGCGGCCCGTGCCGCCGATGAGTTCGGCCGGGGCACCGTCCTCCACGATCCGCCCGTGCTCCATCACCAGGACCCGGTCCGCGATCTCCACGGTCGACAGACGGTGGGCGATCACGACCGCGGTGCGGCCGTGCAGCACCGTGTCCATGGCCTGCTGCACCGCTCGTTCGCCGGGGATGTCCAGGGAGCTCGTCGCCTCGTCGAGGATCAGCACCGCCGGGTTCGCGAGCAGGGCCCGTGCGAACGCGACCAACTGGCGCTGACCGGCCGAGATCCGGCCGCCCCTCTTGCGTACGTCCGTGTCGTATCCCTCGGGCAGTCCGGCGATGAAATCGTGAGCGCCGATCGCCTTGGCGGCCTGCTCGATCTCCTCACGGGTCGCGTCCGGCCTGCCGATCGCGATGTTCTCGGCGACCGTCCCGGAGAACAGGAACGCCTCCTGGGTCACCATCACCACACCCCGTCGCAGCTCGGGTACGGCCAGATCCCGCAGATCGGTTCCGTCCAGCAGCACCCGGCCGTCGGTCGGGTCGTAGAAACGGGCCAGCAGCTTGGCGAGCGTCGACTTGCCCGCGCCCGTCGAACCGACCACGGCCACGGTCTGGCCGGCCGGGACCGTCAGATCGAAGCGGGGCAGCACCTCGCCGCCCGTCCGGTAGGCGAACCGCACCGCGTCGAAGACGACCTCGCGGCCCGGGTGCTCACCCGCGAGGGCGGGCAGCTCCCGCGGATTCGACGGCTCGGGGACGGAAGGGGTCTGGACGAGCAGGCCCGCGATCTTCTCCAGCGAAGCCGCGGCCGACTGGTAGGAGTTGAGGAACATACCGAGCCGATCGATCGGGTCGTACAGCCGGCGCAGATAGAGCACGGCCGCGGCCAGCACACCGAGCGCCAGGGTGCCCGAAGCCACGCGGTACGCACCCCACAGCACGATCCCGGCGACCGCCGTGTTGGCGACCAGCCGGGAGCCGACGACATAGCGCGCCATCTCCAGCATCGCGCCGCCGTTCTTCCACGCGTGTGTGCTGTTGAGGTCCTCGAAGTGCCTGTCGTTGATCCGCTCGCGGCGGAAGGCCTGGACGGGGCGGATGCCGTTCATCGACTCGGCGAACTTCACGATGACCGCGGCGATCGCCGTCGAGCGCGCCGCGTAGAGCACTCCGGCCCGCCGCTGGTAGAGCCGTACCAGCAGATACAGGGGTGCGAAGGAGAGCACCGCGACCGCGCCGAGACTGAAGTCCAGCCAGAGGAGCACCAGTGAGATGGAGACGAAGGACAGGACGATGCCGATCAATTCCTGCAGTCCCTCGCTGAGCAGTTCCCGCAGCGACTCCACATCAGTGGTGGAACGGGAGATCAGCCGGCCCGAGGTATAGCGCTCATGGAAGTCCACACTCAACGCCTGCGCGTGGCGGAAGATCCGCCCGCGCAGGTCGAGCAGCACGTCCTGGTTGATCCGGGCGGAGGCCCGGATGAACGCGTACTGCATGCCGCCCGCGGCCGCCGAGCACAGCGTGTACCCGACGGCCACCGCGATCAGCGGCCCGTAGTCCTTGTCCCGGAAAGCGGGCACACCGCTGTCGATGGCGTACGCGACGAGCAGCGGGCCCGCCTGCACCGCCGCCTGCTGGATCAGCAGCAACAGCGCGGACACCAGCACCCGGCCCCGGTGCGGCCGGAGCAGCGACATCAGCAGTGCGCGGGTCGCACCACGGGGCGTGGGCAGATCGTCCCGGTCGAACTGATCCCCGGCACCGTCGGAAGGGGACGGGTCCTCGGGCTTCTTCCGCGCATCGCGCCGTTCGGCGGGCCCGGTCGTCGTACTGGTCATCGGGTGCGGCCCTTCTCGGCAGGGACGTCCGGCACAAGGCGGTCCTCGTCGGACGGGTCGGGGAAGGCGTCCTCGGCAAGGGCCCCCTCCGGTGTGCTTCCGGCGCCCGCCATCAGCCAGGCGTACTCCGCGCTGCTGCGCAGCAGCTCCTGATGCGTGCCGACAGCGGCGATCCGGCCCTCCGACAGCAGCGCCACCCGATCGGCCAGCATCACGGTGGACGGACGGTGCGCGACGACGATCGCCGTCGTCTCCTCGAGCACCTGCCGCAGGGCGGCCTCCACGAGTGCCTCGGTGTGCACATCCAGAGCGGAGAGCGGATCGTCGAGCACCAGGAAGCGGGGCCGGCCGACCACGGCGCGGGCCAGCGCGAGCCGCTGCCGCTGTCCGCCGGAGAGACTGAGCCCCTGCTCGCCGACCTGGGTGCCGATGTCTTCGGGCAGGTCGTACACGAAGTCGGCCTGCGCGACCGCGAGCGCCCGCCGCAACTCTTCCTCCCCGGCGCCTTCGGCGCCCATCAGCACGTTCTCCCCGACACTTGCCGAGAAGAGCGTCGGCTCCTCGAACGCCACGGACACCAGCTCGCGCAGCTCCTCCCGAGGCATAGCGGTGATGTCCCTGCCGTCCAGCGTGATCCGCCCCGCGGTCGCCTCGTGCAGCCGCGGCACGAGCGCGGTGAGCGTCGTCTTCCCGGAACCCGTGGCCCCGACCAGGGCCATCGTCTCGCCCGGGCGGATGCGCAGATCGATCCGGGACAGTACGGGTACGGAACCGGGCTTCGCGTCGGGGTAGCTGAACTCCACGCCCTCGAAGACCATTTCGCCCTGACCGGCCGTGTCCTTCGGTCCGCGGCCGCCGGCCGCAGCCGTGTCCTCCTCCTCGGCCACATCCATCACTTCGAAGAACCGCTCGGTCGCTGTCGCCGACTCCTGGCTCATCGCCAGCAGGAAGCCGATCGACTCGATCGGCCACCGCAGCGCGAGCGCCGTGGAGAGGAAGGCGACCAGGGTGCCCGCCGATAGCCCGCCGTCCGCTACCTGGACCGTGCCGAGGACCAGCGCCGCCCCGATGGCCAGCTCGGGGATCGTCGTGATGACAGCCCAGATGCCGGCCAGGAGGCGTGCCTTGCCCAGCTCCGTGCTTCGAAGCCGCTGCGAGAGGGCACGGAACGCGAGGGCCTGGCTGCGGTGCCGGCCGAAGCCCTTGATGATGCGGATGCCGAGCACGCTCTCTTCGACGACCGTCGTCAGATCACCGACCTGGTCCTGCGCCTTGCGCGCCACGACCGAGTACTTCGTCTCGAAGACCGCGCAGAGAATCACCAACGGCACCACCGGGGCGAGCAGCACCAGTCCCAGCGCCCACTGCTGCATCAGCAGAATGATGAAACCGACCAGGATCGTCGTGCCGTTGACCAGCAGGAACGTCAGCGGAAAGGCCAGGAACATGCGCAGCAGCATCAGGTCCGTGGTCCCGCGCGACAGTAACTGCCCCGACGGCCAGCGATCGTGGAACGCCACCGGCAGCCGCTGCAGATGCCGGTACAGGTCGGCGCGCATCGCCGCTTCGACCCCCGCCAGCGGCCGGGCCACCAGCCACCGCCGTATCCCGAAGAGCACGGCCTCGGCGACACCCAGCAACAGCAGGTACAGCGCGCCCAGCCAGACACCCCCCGGATCACGGTCCGCGACCGGGCCGTCGACGATCCACTTCAGTACGAGAGGGATCACCAGGCCGATGCAGGAGGCGACCATCGCGACCAGTGCAGCGCCGAACAGACGATTGCGCACCGGCTTCACATAGGGCCACAGCCGCAACAGCGAGCGTACGGCGGACCGTTCCTTGGGCTCTGCATGTTCTTCGGGCATCACAAGCGAGCCTACGGTTCCCCACTGACATCGCTCATGTGGTTTTTCGGCCGTCCGGCGGTGCCGGAGCCCGGTGGTCGTACCCCGTATCAACCGATCGGCCGATGCCGCTTCGAGCGCGATGGACGATGGCGCGCCGGTCCCTGCGACACGATTCTCGTAGCCATGGCAATCATCGAAGTGAACGGGGTGCACAAGACCTATGCCGGGCGCCCCGCAGGGTGGGAGGCCGTTACCCCGTGCCACCTGGCGAAGTCCCGCGACAAGTTGGGACTGAACAGTGACATCCGTGGGGTCCTCTCCCCGTGATCGGTGTGATTATCTTTCGCTGAGCGCGCGTGCGACGCGCGGGGGCGGGGGCCTGCGGGCTCCCAGGGCCTTGGCGGGGCCAGGCTGTGTGAGGGGAGACGAGCACATTGAACGGGCAGCCGATATCGGTGACATCGGCCGGGGCGAACAGCGGGCGACGAGGGCGAGGGGCCACCGGACTGCGGGCTCTGGTACTGGGTGCGCTGCTGTTGCTGGGGACGGCGTGCGGCGCGGGAGATGGCGCCGGCGGCGCGGGCAAGGACGGCAAGGGCGGGGCGAAGGCCGACGACACCACCGCCTCGCAGGCCGTGGTGACCGTTGCGCCGAAGGACGGGGCGGAGTCCGTCGCCACCAGCGGGGCACTGAAGATCTCCGCCGAGCAGGGGAAGCTGACCACGGTGAAGGTCGCCGATCCCAAGGGCGCCGAGGTCGAGGGAAAGATCGCGGCGGACGGCACGAGCTGGACGCCGGACCAGCATCTGGCCGCGGCGACCAAGTACAAGGTCCACGTGGTCGCCGAGGACACGAAGGGCCGTGAGTCGGCGAAGGACACCAGCTTCACGACGCTGGTCCCGCAGAACACCTTCATCGGGCAGTACACCCCGGAGGACGGTTCCACGGTCGGCGTCGGCATGCCCGTCTCGATCCACTTCACCCGTGGTATCACCGACCCGGCCGCGGTCGAGAACGCCATCGAGGTGACGGCCGAGCCTTCCGTACCGATCGAGGGCCACTGGTTCGGCAACGACCGCCTCGACTTCCGCCCCGAGGAGTACTGGGCCGCGGGCACCAAGGTGACCGTGAAGCTCAATCTCGACGGCGTCGAGGGGCGCCCGGGCGTCTACGGCAAGCAGGCCAAGACGATCTCCTTCACCATCGGCCGCAGCCAGGTCAGCACCGTCGACGCGAGCACGCACCGGATGAAGGTCGTCCGCGACGGCAAGCAGATCAGGGACATCCCGATCTCCGCGGGTGCCCCGGCGACCACCACGTACAACGGTCAGATGGTCATCAGCGAGAAGCACCAGGTGACCCGGATGAACGGTGACACCGTCGGCTTCGGCGGCGAGTACGACATCAAGGACGTGCCGCACGCGATGCGCCTGTCCACCTCGGGCACCTTCATCCACGGCAACTACTGGGGCGCCTCCAGCGTCTTCGGTTCGACCAACACCAGCCACGGCTGCATCGGTCTCCAGGATGTGCGTGGTGCCTGGAGCAAGACGGTCCCGGCGGCCTGGTTCTTCACCAACTCGCTCATCGGCGACGTCGTGGTCGTGAAGAACTCGCAGGACAAGACGATCCAGCCGGACAACGGCCTCAACGGCTGGAACATGTCCTGGTCGGAGTGGATCAAGTAGCTCCCGTCGTACGGAACACGAGCGGGCCCGGTGCTGTGACCAACAGCACCGGGCCCGCCGTCGTTAGCGCCGGTTAACCTGCCTCCCATGACCGTAACCCTCGAAGTACGCGACGGCGTCGGCACGATCCTGCTGGACCGTCCGCCCATGAACGCCCTGGATGTCGCCACCCAGGACCGGCTGCGTGAACTCGCCGAGGAGGCGACCCGGCGCGACGATGTGCGTGCCGTGGTCCTCTACGGCGGCGAGAAGGTGTTCGCGGCGGGCGCGGACATCAAGGAGATGCAGGCGATGGACCACACGGCGATGGTCGTGCGGTCCAAGGCGCTGCAGGACTCCTTCACCGCGGTGGCCCGGATCCCCAAGCCCGTCGTCGCCGCAGTCACCGGCTACGCGCTGGGCGGCGGCTGCGAGCTGGCGCTCTGTGCCGACTTCCGGATCGCCGCCGACAACGCCAGGCTGGGCCAGCCCGAGATCCTGCTCGGACTGATCCCCGGAGCGGGTGGTACCCAGCGTCTTGCCCGGCTGATCGGTCCCTCCCGGGCCAAGGACCTGATCTTCACCGGCCGCCATGTGAAGGCCGAGGAGGCCCTGACGATCGGTCTGGTGGACCGCGTGGTGCCCGCCGCCGAGGTGTACGAGCAGGCGCACGCCTGGGCCGCCAAGCTGGCGAAGGGGCCCGCCCTCGCGCTGCGTGCCGCCAAGGAATCCGTCGACGCCGGCCTGGAGACCGACATCGACACCGGGCTCACGATCGAGCGGAACTGGTTCGCCGGTCTGTTCGCCACCGAGGACCGGGAGCGCGGTATGCGCAGCTTTGTGGAAGAGGGTCCAGGCAAGGCCAAGTTCCTCTGAATAAAAGCAGGTTGGGCACGGAGTGACGCGGGTTCATCCATCCGGGCGGACTGACCGGGCCTCAAGACAACCTTGAGGCCCGGTCGGCCGAAGAGACCGGAAACCTTACTCGGACCAGGTGTCCGTGCAGGTCAGAAGGGGTATGTTGAGCCACATTCTGCCAGTGGCATATGCCTACCCACTTCCCCGGAATGGTGCATTCCGGGGTACGGATTCCTTTGGAACGGCCCCGGAGTGCTCGCCGTGCGGCCATGATGGTGTGCATGGCGGGCCTGGAGGATGTGGAACAGCCGCGACCGCGCAGCGGTGCGACAGCGGCACGCTGGATGCCGGCGATTGAGGACGAACAGGCGTTCAGGGCACTGGAGTTGTTCGGAAACCCGGCGGAGGGTGAAGTCCGGCTGCCGTCCCGACCGGAGTCCGCGGCCACCGCCCGAAGACTCACCTCGTGTGTGGTGCTGCGCCAGTGGGCGCTCCCCCCGCAGACCGCCGAATACGCCGTGCTGCTCGTCTCGGAGCTCGTCGGCAATGCGGTAAGGCACACCGGCGCCCAGGTCTTCGGGTTACGGATGATGCGCCGGCGCGGCTGGATCAGGATCGAGGTGCGAGACCCCTCACGTGGGCTGCCGTGCCTGATGCCCGTTCAGGAGATGGATACCAGTGGTCGGGGGCTCTTCCTCGTCGACAAGCTCTCCGACCGGTGGGGCGCGGATCTGCTGCCGCGGGGCAAGACCACCTGGTTCGAGATGCGGACCTGCGACCGCTGACCTCCGGCGGGCTCGTCCCCGGATGCACAGAAGCCCCCGGTCTGCCGTGGTGCGGCGCTTCGGGGGCTTCTGTGGGGGCCGTGAAATGGGGGGTGTGTTCACGGCCGCTCGTGACGACCGTGCTCGGGTCAATGCGGTCGTGTCACCGACTATGACAGACGGGCGACCTCACCGCCAAAGGCGCGAACAGTGCATTAGTGGTCGTAATGCGACACTCTTCCGGTGAATCGCAGGTGTGATGGATCACTTGCCTGGAAAATCTTGAATATTTATGGGTTTCGCCGGATGGTTCTTTCGCGCCACCCGTAAGTCCAAATTGTTACTTTCTGCACATTTAACCCCTACTGTGTCTGCACATGAACGCCTCCGACACTCCGGTGCGCCGCCACAGCGCCACCAAGCACACTGCGGCCCTGCTCGGGGGCGTCCTGCTGGCGGTACTCACCGGCTGCGGCACCCCCGCCGAGAAGGGGAACACCGAAGCCGCCGTACCGTCCGGCAGCGCGAAGCCCGCACCGTCCGGCCGGGCGAAGTCCGAGCTGCCCGGCATGCCGCCGGTGCTCGACGCCAAGGACGTCTACGCGGCCGACCGGCCCGGCAAGCTCTCCCCGGTCGTCAAGGACTTCCCGTCCCGCGTGTACGTCCCCAACACCAACTCCGACACGGTGTCGGTCATCGATCCCGCGACGTACAAGGTCATCGAGACCATCAAGGTCGGCCGCCAGCCGCAGCACGTCGTCCCGTCCTGGGACCTGAAGACACTGTGGGTCAACAACGACATCGGTGACAGCCTCACGGCCATCGATCCGGCCACCGGGAAGGCGGGCCGCACCGTGCCCGTCTCCGATCCGTACAACCTCTACTTCACACCGGACGGCAAGTACGCCGTGGTGATGGCCTCGATGGACCGCGAACTGGTCTTCCGCGATGCCCACACCATGAAGACGGCCAAGACCGTCCCGGTCAGCTGTGCGGGCGTCAACCACGCCGACTTCTCCATGGACGGCCGGTACTTCATCGTCTCCTGCGAGTTCTCCGGCGAACTCCTCAAGGTCGACACGGCGCGGATGAAGGTCGTAGGCCAACAGAAGCTGCCGTTCGAAGGCGCGATGCCGCAGGATGTGAAGCTGTCACCCGACGGCGGCACGTTCTACATCGCGGACATGATCGCGAACGGGGTGTGGGTGCTGGACGGGAAGAGGTTCACCACCCCGAAGCTGCTGCCCACCGGCAAGGGCGCCCACGGCCTCTACGTCAGCCGCGATTCCAAGGAGATGTACATCTCCAACCGGGGCGAGGGCTCCATCTCCGTCTTCGACTTCGCACAGCGCAAACCGGTGAAGAAATGGCACCTGCCGAAAGGCGGCAGCCCCGACATGGGCGGGGTCTCGACGGACGGCAAGGTCCTCTGGCTGAGCGGGCGTTACAACTCCGAGGTGTACGCGATCGACACCTCCAGCGGCAAACTGCTCGCCCGGATCCCGGTGGGCAGCGGCCCGCACGGACTCGCCGTCTACCCGCAGCCGGGCCGCTACTCGCTCGGCCACACCGGCGTGTTCCGCTGATGGCCCGGCGCCGGCCACGAGTGAGCCGTGGCGCAGCCGGTCCGCTGAACGCTCACCCGGCGACCAGGAGGGCCTCCGAGCCCACCGGCCGGTAGCCCGCCGCCTGGAACGTCCGCACACTGCGGGCGTTCCCCGGCGACTGCTGTGCCCACACCACCGAGTCCGGCACCAGATGCCGGGCCGCCCGCGCCAACTGTTCGCCCAGCCGTTTGCCACGCGCTTCCTCGGCCACCTCGATCGCGGTCTCCCAGCGCCCGGCGACTCCCCGGCCGAGGATTACCACACCGCCGTCGGCGGACCAGACCCGCACCTCGTCGCGGTACTTCATGGCCCGTGCCACCCGCGGATGCTCCGGGTCCTCGATCTCCCGCAGCGCGATCTCCGGTTCGCCCGGCAGCGCGTCCGCGACCGTCAGCAGATCGATGGTGTTCATGTGCCGGCCGCTGCGGTCCAGCAGTGCGCTCAGGAAGTACGGATTCATGCTCGCGGCGAGCGTGTCGCCGGGGGTGGCGGCCAGCACGGCCCGAACCCACCGCGGATCCTCGTCCGTGAACACCACCGAGTGCGCGGTGAACGCCAGTACTCCCGCATCCCGGGTGCCCGGCTGCCCCACCACCGTCGTGGACCCGTCCGGCGGAGGAAAGCGCCCATGCGCCGCAGCCGCCAGGATCTTTGCCAGTGCGTCGTCCATCAGCGTCCCGCTCCCCGGTCCCGACCGCGGTCCGCCCGGCGGCGGACCCCCCGCCCATGATCGACTACCGGCCGCCGCGAGCGCCATCCGTGGCGCCCGTTAATCTGGCCCCCGTTACTCAGACACTGGTCAGGCATTTGGTCAGGCATTTACGAAGGGGCGGAACTGTGGCGGACATCGAGTCGGCACGCAAGGCATTCCAGCGGTTCGACCTGAACGGCGACGGGCTGATATCGGCAAACGAGTACAAGAGCGTGATGGCTCAGCTCGGCGACCCCTACGTCACCGAGCTGGTGGCCCAGGCGGTCATCAACTCGCACGACGCCAATGGCGACGGGCTGCTCACGTTCGACGAGTTCTGGGCGGCGCAGAACAACGCCTGATGGCCGGGAGGCCCTCCGGCCCACGGCCGGGGGCCGCCGCCCGCGCCGCTGTCGGCGGACCGGCCGGTGTCAGGTGTTCCCCCGGTACGGCGCCCAGCCGCGCAGCTCCTCGTCGCGCGGGGCGCGCACCACGGCGGGCGCTCCGGGGCCGAAGCCCATCACCGGGCGGGACGTGTCCCAGGCGGGCCAGCCCGGATCACCGGAGGCGGCGAACCGTACCCACGCCGCGTGCATCGCGTCGGCCAGCTCCTGCGGGGCGTCCTCCCCGGCCAGGGCCACCGCGTCGGGCCGGTCCAGCGTGTCGAAGACGAAGGCGATCTCCAGCGCGTGACAGGCGCCGAGCCGCAGCACCGGGGACGGCCAGCCGAACTCGTAGAGATGGGTGCTCCCCGAGGCGCCGGCGCGGGCATCGGCCACCCGGTTCAGCGGGACGCGCAACAGCAGATCGGTGGCCAGCGCCCCGAGCAGCTCACCCGGAGTGGCGTCGGGCCGGTTCGCGCGGTACGTACGCGCCGTGGCGCCCGGCACCTTGAACTTCAGCAGGGCCAGCCGCAGCTTGATCCGGGACAGCCGCTCCGTCAGACCGCTCGGCACGAACCAGAGCCGGTACTCCTCACTGTTCGTTCCCATCAACAGATCGACATCGTTCGCGGTGCCGTCCAGCAGCGCTTCGAGCGGATCGCGGGGCAGCAGATCGCCATCCACCACGATCTGGAAGGAATTCCCGCCGGTCAGCGGAGAGCCGCCGGCCGTCACCTCGGTCTGCGCCGCCAGGAGCTCGGCCGGGTCCACCGCGGCCAGCGCCTCGGCCGTCGCCGCGACCCCCAGCCGCTCGGCGACCAGCTCCGTGGTACGGCGGGCGGCGGCGTCCAGCCGGAGCGCGGTGGGCGCACCGCTCTGCAGCACCGCACGTCGGAACAGGCCCTTCGCACGCGGGGCGGCCAGCAGGGCGGCGATACTGATGGCCCCCGCCGACTCGCCGCACACCGTGACCAGGTCCGGATCACCGCCGAACGCCGCGATGTTGTCCCGCACCCAGGCCAGCGCCGCTAGCTGATCGAGCAGCCCCCGGTTGGCGGGCGCGTCCGGGAACACCCCGAACCCCTCGATACCCAGGCGGTAGTTGACCGACACGAGGACCACACCGTCACGGGCGAACGCCGCCCCGTCGTACAGCTGCACGGCCGACGAGCCGTGCAGCAGTGAACCGCCGTGGATCCAGACGAGGACGGGCAGCCCGGTACGGGCCGGGGACGGCGTCCACACATTGAGGTTGAGGCAGCCTTCGCCCGGCACGTCGGGATCGGGCAGCAGTCGGTCCAGCGGCGGGGCGTACGGCCGTTTAGGCGCGGTCGGCCCGAACGCCACCGCTTCCCGTACCCCCTCCCAGGGTTCGGGCGGCTCCGGTGCCCGGAAGCGGCGGGCACCGACCGGCGCAGCCGCGTACGGGATACCGCGGAAGACGGCGACGCCCTGCTCCAGCGTGCCACCCACCACCCCGTGGACTGTGCTGACCTGCGGTGATGTCTCGGATATGGGAGGGGGTACGGCAGTCATGAGGTGGCTTCAGCCCTTCTGCGGCGTGATCGCGGAGGGTGCGGTCGTGGAGGGAGTGTCGACCAGCCGGACGGACGGCGGGGTCTCGGCGTCGGCGTCGACCGGACGGATCAGGAAGAGGCGGCCGTCAGCGCCCGTTTGAGGACCTTGCCGGTCGGGCCGAGCGGCAGCGTCTCGGTGAACCGTACGATCCGCGGATACTTGTGCCGCCCGAGCCGGTCCCTGGACCAGGCGATCACGTCCTCCTCCGTCACCGCACCCGCATCCCCACGCAGCACGACGACCGCGCAGATCTCCTCGCCGCGCGCCTCGTCGGGCACGCCGATCACCGCGACCTCGGAGATCGCCGGATGGCGCACGAGCACCTCTTCGACCTCACGCGGATAGATATTGAAGCCGCCCCGGATGACCAGGTCCTTCTTCCGGTCGACGATGCTCAGGAAGCCGTCCTCGTCCCGCGTCCCGAGATCCCCGGTGCGGAACCAGCCGTCGACCACGGCGGCGGCCGTCGCCTCCGGATCGTCGAGATATCCCGCGAAGACGTTGTGGCCGCGCACCACGACCTCGCCGACCTCCCCGTCCGGCAGCAGCACCACGGCGTCCTCGACCGCCGCGTCCGCGACGCCGATCTCCACGCCCCAGACCGGGTGGCCGACCGTACCCGGGCGCAGGCCGAGCTCCGGCTGGTTGAAGGTGGCCACGGGGGACGTCTCGGTCAGCCCGTAACCCTCCAGGACCTGCGTCGCAAAGGTCGCCTCGAAGCGTTCGAGCACGGCGACGGGGAGCGCGGCGCCGCCCGAGACGGCCGCGCGCAGAGCAGGACGGTGCGTCGTGTCGTCCCACGCCGTAGCGTCCTTGGCCGCCGCCTCGACGAGCGCGTGATACATCGTCGGTACGCCCATGAAGACACTCACGCGCTCGGCGGCCAGCAGTTCGAGTGCGCCCACCCCGCTGAAACGCGACATGAGGACGAGCGTGGCCCCTGCCCGTAGCGTCGCGTTCATCGCACAGGTCTGCCCGTAGCTGTGGAACAGCGGCAGGCAGCCCAGGACCACGTCGTCGACGCCCAGGCCCAGCAGGTCGTGGGCGGTCACGGACGCGTTCATCACGATGTTGAGGTGGGTGAGAAGCGCCCCCTTCGGCCGCCCGGTCGTGCCACTCGTGTAGAGGATCACCGCGGTGTCGTCCGGCGCCGCGGGCTCCGGCGCGAGCAGTGGGGCACCGTCCGTCGGTACGCCGCGCACGGCCCGCACCCCGGCGGCACGCGCACCCTCCTCGGCCACCGGCCACATCGGACCACCACTGATCAGCGCGACACAGCCGCTGTGCCGCAGTACGTACGCCACCTCCTCGGCCACCAGCAGCCCATGCACCGGTACGACTGTCGCCCCGGCGGCGAGCGCCCCGTAGTACGCGTACAGAAAGTCCGCCGAATTGGGCAGCAGTACCGCCACCCGGTCGCCCGGACGCACCCCGGACACCCGCAGCGCACCCGCACAGCGCAGCGCCCGGGCCCACAGCTCCCGGTAGGTGAGCCGCGTGTCCGAATCGACCACGGCGACGCGGTCGGGGTACCTGCGGGCCGACTCACCAAGGACAGCGGCGACGCTGAGAAACATGACACGCTCCAGGAAACATGGCGTTGACACGGCTGCTGCTCAGAATCGGCCGTCAGCCCGCCTCCGCACAATGTGCAGATGCCCACCATGCGCGTCGCCCACCTGGGCAGCAGCCCCTCGGGGAGGCATGTGGCAAGGCATCCGCCTAACGACCTCACCCACGATTGGCAGCGGCGTCGCAGCGTCTGGGACCTCCGCCTCCCGCGTTGTCGTCAGTCGCGATGTTCCCCTAGCTCTCGGCTTCGCTCGAGCAGGGGAGGCCCCATGCGCCATCACTCCCTCCTCCGCCTTGGATTCGAAGGCCCCAGACACCGCTCCTTCTCCCACTGCCAATCGTGGGTGAGGTCGTAACCTTCCGGCATGGCGGACAATCCCGGAGCCCGGACCCCTCGCAGAGACGACCACGGCAGCGGCGGCAGCGGCGGCAGCGGGGGCGCCGACGGTGAGCAGCGCCGCGCCCTGGCCGCCGCTCTGGTGCCGCAGATCGACGAACTGACCCGTCGGGTCGTCGCCGACATCCATGCACACAGCAGCACGTACGCCTCCGGCACGCCCGTCAGCCGGGACGATCTGTGGGGGATCTGCCGCGAAAATCTGCTGCGGGCACTGGAGGACTTCGGCGAACTCCCTGCCAGCGGCGGCGACTTCGAGTACGCGGCGCGCGAGACGGGACGGCGCCGCGCGGAGCAGAACGTACCGCTGGACACCGTGCTGCAGGCCTACCGGCGCGGGGGCCGGGTGATGTGGCAGATGATGGCGGAGCACCTGCGGGCGACACGGGCCGGTGGGGCCGGGTACGGGCAGAACCCCGTCGGCGCGGTCGCGGGCGATTGGGACACCGAGCTCGACATGGCGGGCGCCGTGTGGGAGACCATCGACCGCTACTCGCTCGTGATGGCCGAGTCCTATCGGCTGACCCAGTTGGAGATGCAGGGTCGCCAGGACACCCGCCGCGTCGCCCTCTTCGAGGCTCTGCTCGACGGGCGCGGGGACGACCCGGCGGTCGCCGCGGCGGCCGCCGCCGCGCTCGGCGTGCCGGTCCACGACCGGTACGTCATCGTCGTCGCCGCCCAGGACCCGGCCGCGCCGCCCAACCCGGCGCCCGTCCTCGACGACCACGGCATCTGGTCGTTCTGGCGCCCGAGATCGGGCCGGTACGCGGGAATCGTGCGGCTGGCGGCGGGGGAGTCCGGCGTACTGCTCGACCTGCTGCGCCACCGCACCGGTGCCACCGCGGGCGTATCACCGGAGTTCGACCGGCTCGCCCAGGCGGGCCGGGCCCTGCGGCTGGCCGAGCAGGCATTGCGCACGCTGCCCGCCGGAAGCGGCGAGGCGGCGGCGTTCGACGACCGGCTGGCGGAGGTCCTCCTCGTCGGCCGGCCCGAGATCGCCGAGCGCATCGTCACCACGCAACTGGGCGCCGTCCTGGACACGACGGCCGAACGCGACGCGCTGCTCGGCACCCTCCGGGTCTGGCTCGACAGCGGCTGCTCGGCGGCGCGTGCCGCCGAGCTCCTCTACTGCCACCGCAACACGGTCCTCAACCGGATCGGCCGAATCGCCGAACTCACCGGCCGTTCCGCGGAGTCGGGCGAGGCGCGGCTGGGGTGGGCACTGGCCCTCAGAGCGCTGCCGCTGAGCGGTGCCGATGGCGAACAGCCGTCTGTGGACGGCTACTTGGGCTAGGGACGATACCGGTGTTTTAGGTTGCGGCACGAGCGAGCCCGGCGAACGCGCATTCCGTATCCGTCTTCGTACGTCATGGCCGGCTCACGGCGGCGAGACTCCTGACCACATCGACGTTCGGCGCCTCGGTCAGGGAGCCGGGTACGACATGGCTGCTCTTCGAAGGGTCCGATTCCCTGATCATTTCTGCCAGGGCAGCCGTCGGGGCGATACCCCGGGCCTTCGCGTCGTGGAGCTTCCGGGCCCACCGCGCACCCTTGTTGAACGCCTCGTCGCCGCCCGCCTTGCGGACCAGCCACCCGGCGGCGTCGTCCTCGTCGTTCGCCCATACGAAGCCGATCGCCTCGCCGTCCCTGTCAGCCACCGTCAGGTATTGGACGGGCTTGTGGGACTGGGAGCGGTAGCGCGGCGGCCCGCCGGGCGCCTCGTTGAACAACAAATTCTCGTTCAGTCGCGGATTGGGCCGCTGCTCGCTGCTCATTGATGTGCCAGTCCCTTCTTCGGCAGCAGGACTTCCCCGTAGACCCGGACCTGGTTACAGCGCCTCGCCATGGCGTCGATGACCCGGCCCTTGTTCCTCACCGGGCGCGTTGTTGACGACGAATGGACCGGACAGCCAGTCTCACCGTTGTGAATCGTTGCGTCCAGCCGGTACGTCACCGGTCGATTCGCTCGTCCGGATCCTCAGCCCCCGCTTGCCGTTTCCTTGAGTTCGGCGAGCGACGGGGCCTCGGCCAGAGAGCCGGGTACGACCCCGCTTCCCTCGATGTCACTGGTGTCCCGGATCAGCTCGGCGAGCAGGGCGGTGGGAGCGATCCAGCGGGCCTTCGCGTCCCGCAGCTTCCTCAGCCACGCGGCACCGGCGTTGATCGCGGCGGCTCCGAGCCCCTGCGGCGTCACCCAGCCTGCGGCGTCACCCTCATCATTGGCCCAGACATAGCCGATCACCACGCCGTCGCTGTCGGCGACCCGCACGTACTGCACGGGCCCCTTCGCGAAACGGTTGTAGCGGGGCGGCCCGGCGACCCGCTTGAGCTGCATGTCTTCCTCGAAGCGCGGATTGGGTCGGTTCCGACCCGGCGCCGCCGGGTCGGGCCGGTCAGAGATGCGCGTCGACATACTTGGCGACCTCCACCATTTGAGCTTCGTTCTCGGCAGGCACCAGATAGTCGTCACGGCCGTCCCGGACGACCTCCTCGGAACGAAGGGGCCCATTCTGTTACCACTCACAGGACAGCACGTTCAGAACACCATCGGTGTACTCGTCCAGGCTGATCAGGTGCCTGCTCTCGTGGATCCACCCCACCCGCGGACCGCGAACGCCGCGCGGACCGGCTCGCGGGTCCGTCAGGTTACGCCGACATGACAACGGACCCGCCGCTTGGCGAGGTCGGTCGAAGGCTGTCGCGCGGCTCAGACGGTGAACTCCCCGCTCTTGGCGGCGGTCACGAACGACGACCAGGCGGCCGACTCGAAGATGAGCGCGGGGCCGCCCGGGTGCTTGCTGTCACGTACGGGCACGACGGCGGGGAAGTCGTCGGAGACCTCGACGCACGCGCCGCCGTCCGTGTTGCTGTAGCTGCTCTTGCGCCATGTCACGGTGCTCAGGTCGATGGCTCGCACGGCACTTCCTCCAACATCCGCAGGATGAACTTCCGTGACTTGACCGGGGGCAGCGCCAGGTCACGCACCGCATCATATCTGCGCTGCACACGCTCGACTCTGCTTGTTTCCTCGATCAGTTCACCCCGTACGTCGTTCTCGGTGTAGGCCACCGTACGCCCGTCCGGCAGCCGCAGAAGCCACACTTCGGTGTTCATCAGGCCGTGCGGGCCGGCGCTGAACGGCAGCACATGAAGGGTGATGTTCGGGCGGTCCGACGCCTCGGCCAGATACTCCACCTGCTCCCGCCATGCCTGGGCGTCGCACAGCTGTGTGCGCAGCACGGCCTCGGAGAGGATGACCCGGAACGGCGGCGCGTCGTCCCCCTCCAGCAGCTTCCGCCGCCCTGTGCGAGCTTCCACCTGCTGGTTCAGCTCCTCACCCCTGGTGCCACCCGCCGCGAGCGCCTCGCGCGCGTACCCGCACGTCTGGAGCAGACCCGGCGGCGCGCTCACGGAGTACTGCCACAGGCTCACCGCCTCGGCCTCCAATGTCATGTACCGGCGGTACTGCTCACGGAACTGGGTCGGATCACCGACCGCGAGCTCCCACAGGGTGAGCAGCAGCCCTGGTGTCCCGTAGTGCTGGTCGAGCGCCTGCACGACCTCCGGACCGCCAAGGGTCTCCCCGCTCTCCATTTTGCCGAACAACGACCAGTCCCAGCCGAGGACTTCACCGAGCTTGCGCAGGCTGTGGCCCCTCTGCGAGCGGAGTAACCGCAGCTCCTCGACGAACCGCTGACGTGGTTGCTGGCTCCGACCCGTGACCACCCGTCTCGACGGCATAGCGCGCTCCTCCGTGGAAGGTGTGGAACTACCGCCGGGGCCGGGGAAGTACAGCCCGCCGATGGTGTCCGTTGCCTGTTCCGGGGTCATTCTCGTAATGCCCGGAACACGCACAGTAGCCCAAGCCCCCACATCTCACACCGATGTTGGGCGAACGGAACGGAACCCCATGACGACACAACGGCGAGCGGTGCGGAAGATCAACGAAGCCGAGGAAGCACGCGACGCACTCGGCGCGGCGCTCCGACGGGCAGGCATCCAGCTTCCGGCGCTGGACGTCCGTCCCGTGTCGCGCACCGACGGCGCCGGATACGCCCTGGTGACCCTCGGTGACTGCTCCGCGCCCGTGGCCCGCGCGATGGCGGCGGTCATCGAGAAGGGGGCGGGGCGGTGAACCGGCGCGTCTTCCGCTACGTTTCGTTCACCATCGAGCAGGGCGCGACGGCAGAGCCGGAGTACGAGGTCCGTTGCGTGTCCGGCGACGAAACCGAGTGCGGCGCGCGGTCCGGTACGTACAGCCGTCCGGCGCCGGTCGAGGAGTGGCAGCGCAGGCACACGCAGGAGACCCGGCACCGGCGCTGTCACCGGCACTTCCGCGACTACGCGGTCATGCGGCCGACGGCCGAGCAGGATGAGCTTGCGTCGGCGGGCGGGAGTGCGGTGTGAGCTTCGCTCCGGCCGTCGAACGTCCATGGTGCGATGCGTGGCCGCGGGTCGCGCAGCCGGACGATGGCAACGCGTGGGTGACGGGCGACTGCTGGCTCTACTGCCGTCGCGAGAGCGTGCGCGTACTGTGGGTCGGCTCCGTGCACACGCCCGGCGCGACGGGCGACCTGTACGCGTGCGGCCCGTGCGTCGCGGAACTCGACCACATGGTGCGCGTTCAGTCGCACGCGAGGAACGCGCCCGCCGGGACGGAGACCAGGAAGAAGGCCAAGGCCAGGAACAAGACCGGGAGCACATCCGAGGCTTGCGAGCACCGGCAGATCGAGAAGCGCGACGGCAAGACCCACTGCCGCACCTGCGAACGACAGCTCTACCTGTGACCGGACGCCACCGACCGGACGTTCGCCGACTATGCCGAAGCCCTCGGGCCCCACCCGGTCCGGAACCGACGTGGAACAGAACGGTGCCAGCGTACGGAAATTGACAGGGAATCGACCGTGGACTGGGATAACTCTCCGCTGCCGCCCCGCGTACTGATGAAGTGTGCTATGCCGGGGCAGATCTCTCGGCCATGAGTTGCGGCGCGGGTCAGATTTTCACCACGCGTACGCCAGGGCCGCTCAGCATCAGGAGATCTTCGGGGTCTGAGGTCAAGATGGTTACTGGAAGGGGCGAGGCCAGTGCGGTGGCAGCCACGAGGGCGTCGAGGGGGTATTTGTGGCCGTGCAGGCCGGCTGCGGCGAGTAGCTTGCTCGCGTGGCGGGCGATGGCTTCGGTGGGCGGGACGATGTTGACGCGGGAGACGGCGAAGTCGAAGCGGGCCTGGTTCGTCCTGGGATCGCGGGCCTCGACGAGGGTCACCGAGCTCGTGACGACACGGATGTCTTCCGCCTCGGCCGCGGCCAGCCACTCGGTGAGCTCGGGAGTACGTCGTACGAGCTTGGACAGGCCCTCGCAGTCCAGCACAAGCGTGCCACTCACGCGGCGTCCGCCGAGCCTGCCGTGTCACCGCGCAGGATCGCCCGCTTGGCGTCGACCGCCGCCCGGTCCACCGGGCCGTGCTCGGCCTCCGCGTCTTCGATGAGTTCGCGCAGTCGGTCCCGTTCCAATTGGCGCTGGATGAGGGCTTCGACGTAGGCGGACATGCTGCGCTTGCCGGTGCGTGCCTTGAGGGCGGCGATGGTGCCTTCGTGGAGGGAGACGGAGACCGGGCGGATAGGGCCTTCGCCGGGGGCAGGATCGGGGGTGGTGGCCATGCAGCCACATTAACAAAATTCTTGTTATTCGGGGTGATTATGTGGTGTTGCGGCTGGACCGGAGGTGGCCATGGACAGGCGTAGACCGTGGTACTCGTCCTCCTCCCGGATGGGGACGGTCGTGAGTGTCTCGGGATCGAAAGCTACTCCGTCGTCGATCTCGGTGGCAGTTATGCCGGCGATCCTGCGGATGATCTCGGTTTTGTCGCCCGGGAACGAGCGGCCGAGGATGTCGAAGTCGCGAGTCATCCGGTGCGCGCCGAACTGGGCAGGCAACAGGCTGCCCTTGAGGACGAAGTGTTCGGACGCCGCTACCGAGAAATGGCAGACCGCCCACGGCCAGGACGCCGACGGCGCGGTCGGCTTCGACACCTTCGGTGCGGCAGGTAGAAAGCTCTCGAGCAGCGACGGCGCCCTGATCGTGCAGGGTGCCCAGCCATACGCCTTCTACACGGGCGGCTTCAGGACGGTCACCTTCACCCGGGACGTCACCACCGGCGCCTACGGCGTCGCGGTCAGCGGGGGATACACAACGGCCTCCTGCGCCAGCGCCAGCAGTTGACATCGCTGGCAACTGCACAGTCAACTCGAGACGGGTGTCCCAGGGACATTCCGCCGCGTAAGCAGGGAAGGCCCTGACGGCGCTGAAAGGTACGAACACGCTGGTCAGGGCCTATTTGCCTAGCACTCGATGATGTTTACCGCGAGCCCGCCGCGCGCCGTCTCCTTGTACTTCACGCTCATGTCCGCGCCCGTCTCCTTCATGGTCTTGATGACCTTGTCGAGGGAGACCTTGTGGCTGCCGTCGCCGCGCAGCGCCATCTTCGCCGCCGTGACGGCCTTGACCGCGGCCATGCCGTTGCGCTCGATGCACGGGATCTGGACGAGACCGCCGACCGGGTCGCAGGTCAGGCCGAGGTTGTGTTCCATGCCGATCTCGGCGGCGTTCTCGACCTGCTCGGGCGTGCCGCCGAGGACCTCGGCGAGGGCGCCCGCGGCCATGGAGCAGGCGGAGCCGACCTCGCCCTGGCAGCCGACCTCGGCGCCGGAGATGGAGGCGTTCTCCTTGAAGAGCATGCCGATGGCTCCGGCGGCCAGGAGGAAGCGGACGACGCTGTCCTCCTTCTCCGCCTCGGTGGCGCCGCCGGCCGCGAAGTTCATGTAGTAGTGCAGCACGGCCGGGATGATGCCCGCGGCGCCGTTGGTGGGGGCGGTGACGACGCGGCCGCCCGCCGCGTTCTCCTCGTTGACCGCCATTGCGTAGAGGGTGATCCACTCCATTGCATGGGTAGTGGGGTGTCCCCCGCTCGAACGCAGCTGAGAGCTTGGGGAAGGGTCGCCCTCGGCGCGCAGTTGGCGGGCGCTGGTCGCGGCGCGGCGGCGGACCTTGAGGCCGCCGGGCAGGATGCCCTCGCGGGACATGCCGCGCGAGACGCAGGCCTGCATGACGTGCCAGATGTCCAGCAGACCCGAGCGGATCTCGTCCTCGGTGCGCCAGGCCTTCTCGTTCTCCAGCATCAGCGAGGAGATGGACAGGCCGGTGTCCTCCGACAGCCGCAGCAATTCGTCGCCGGTGCGGAAGGGGTGCTTCAGCACGGTGTCGTCGAGGACGATCCGGTCCTCGCCCACCGCGTCCTCGTCGACCACAAAGCCGCCGCCGACCGAGTAGTAGGTCTTCTCCAGCAGCGTGGCGCCGTCGCGGTCGAAGGCGAAGATCGTCATGCCGTTGGCGTGGTAGGGAAGCGCCTTGCGGCGGTGCAGGATCAGCTGCTCGTCGGCGTCGAAGTCGATCTCGTGCATGCCGAGCAGGTTGATCCGGCCGGTGGTACGGATCCGTTCGACCCGGTCGTCGGCGGCCTCCACGTCGACGCTGCGGGGCGACTCGCCCTCCAGACCGAGCAGGACGGCCTTGGGGGTGCCGTGGCCGTGGCCGGTCGCACCGAGCGAGCCGTACAGCTCGGCGCGTATGGAGGCGGTGTGGGCGATGAGGCCCTCGTTCTTCAGCCGCCGCGCGAACATCCGGGCGGCGCGCATCGGACCGACCGTATGGGAGCTGGACGGGCCGATGCCGATCGAGAACAGGTCGAAGACCGAGATGGCCACGGAGAACTCCTAAGGGTTGGTAGACGCCGTTGTCTGCCGGGTGGTGCGGTACGGGCCGGTCGGCCCGAAGAGCAGCGGGGACAAGGGATGGGGCACCGCGCCCACTGGCCAGTGTGCGCGGTGCCCCGCCCGAAACGTGACGAAGTGTGTCCCGGATTACTTCAGGACACCCTCTGACCCGGACTACTTCAGGCCGGGATACAGCGGGAACTTCTCGGCCAGCGCGACGACGCGGGCCTTCAGTGCATCCGCGTCGTAGGACGGCTTGAGCGCCGACGCGATGATCTCCGCGACCTCGGTGAAGTCCTCGGCCTGGAATCCGCGGGTGGCCAGGGCCGGCGTACCGATCCGCAGACCCGAGGTGACCATCGGGGGCCGCGGGTCGTTCGGGATGGCGTTCCGGTTGACCGTGATCCCCAGCTCGTGCAGCCGGTCCTCGGCCTGCTGGCCGTCCAGCTCGGAGTTGCGCAGGTCGACGAGGACCAGGTGGACGTCCGTACCGCCGGACAGCACGGAGACACCGACCTCGGTGACGTCCGGCTGGACCAGGCGCTCGGCGAGGATGCGGGCGCCGTCCAGGGTGCGCTGCTGGCGCTCCTTGAACTCCTCGGTCGCCGCGACCTTGAACGAGACCGCCTTGGCCGCGATCACGTGCTCCAGCGGACCGCCCTGCTGCCCCGGGAAGACCGCGGAGTTGATCTTCTTGGCGAGTTCCTGCGTCGACAGGATGACGCCACCGCGCGGACCGCCGAGGGTCTTGTGCGTGGTGGTCGTGACGACATGGGCGTGCGGCACCGGGTTGGGGTGCAGGCCGGCGGCCACCAGGCCGGCGAAGTGTGCCATGTCGACCATCAGGTACGCGCCGACCTCGTCCGCGATGCGGCGGAAGGCGGCGAAGTCCAGCTGGCGGGGGTACGCGGACCAGCCGGCGACGATCAGCTTCGGCTTGGACTCCTTGGCCAGACGCTCGACCTCGGCCATGTCCACGACGCCGGTGTCGTCGACGTGGTACGGGACCACGTTGTAGAGCTTGCCGGAGAAGTTGATCTTCATGCCGTGGGTCAGGTGACCGCCGTGGGCCAGGTTCAGGCCCATGATCGTGTCGCCGGGCTTCAGCAGCGCGAACATCGCGGCGGCGTTGGCCTGCGCACCGGAGTGCGGCTGGACGTTCGCGGCCTCGGCGCCGAACAGTGCCTTGATGCGGTCGATGGCGATCTGCTCGACGACGTCGACGTGCTCACAGCCGCCGTAGTAACGGCGGCCGGGGTAGCCCTCGGCGTACTTGTTGGTGAGGACGGAGCCCTGGGCCTCCATGACCGCGACCGGAGCGAAATTCTCCGAGGCGATCATTTCGAGGGTGGACTGCTGACGGTGGAGCTCGGCGTCGACAGCGGCGGCGACGTCCGGGTCCAGCTCGTGGAGGGAGGAGTTGAGAAGCGACATCAGGTGGTCCCTTTGGGTCTCAGTTGCCGGAGAACTCGGTGTACTCGTCGGCGGAGAGCAGGTCCTTCGGCTCCTCCGCCACGCGTACCTTGAACAGCCAGCCGCCCTCGAAGGGAGCGGAGTTCACCAGCGACGGGTCGTCCACGACGTCCTGGTTCGCGGCGGTGATCTCACCGGTCACCGGCGAGTACAGGTCGCTCACCGACTTGGTCGACTCCAGCTCACCACAGGTCTCGCCCGCGGTCACCGTGTCACCGACGTCGGGGAGCTGGGCGTAGACGACATCACCGAGCGCGTTGGCGGCGAACTCGGTGATACCGACCGTGGCCACACCGTCCTCGACGGCCGACAGCCACTCGTGCTCCTTGCTGTAACGCAGCTGCTGGGGGTTGCTCATGACCTGAATTCTCCTGTACGCGGGGGAGTGCTGATGAACGGTGGTCTTACGGTGTGAGACGCGACTGCGTCACTTCTGAGGTGCGCGGACGTCACTTCTGGCGCTTGTAGAACGGCAGCGCCACGACCTCGTACGGCTCGTGGCTGCCCCGGATGTCCACTCCGACACCCGCGGTGCCGGGCGTGGCGTGCGCGGCGTCCACGTACGCGATGGCGATCGGCTTGCCCAGGGTGGGCGACGGGGCGCCCGAGGTGACCTCGCCAATGACCTGGCCCTCGGCGACCACGGGGTAGCCGGCGCGCGGCACCCGGCGGCCCTCGGCGATCAGTCCGACCAGCTTGCGGGGCGGGGCGGTCTCGGCGCGCTCGGCGGCGGCCTGAAGGGCCTTGCGGCCGACGAAGTCACCCTCCTTCTCGAACTTCACGACCCGGCCCAGACCGGCGTCGAACGGGGTCAGCCCGGTGGTCAGCTCGTGCCCGTAGAGCGGCATGCCGGCCTCCAGACGCAGCGTGTCGCGGCAGGAGAGCCCGCACGGGATCAGGCCGTGGGAGGCGCCCGCCTCGGTGAGGGCCTTCCACAGGTGCTCGGCGTGCTCGGGGGCGACGAACAGTTCGAAGCCGTCCTCGCCGGTGTAGCCGGTGCGGGCAATCAGCGCGGGGACACCGGCGACCGTGCCGGGCAGGCCGGCGTAGTACTTCAGACCGTCCAGGTCGGCATCGGTGACGGAGGCCAGGATGGCGGGGGACTCGGGGCCCTGGACGGCGAGCAGCGCGTACGCGTCGCGGTCGTCGCGCACCTCGGCGTCGAAGCCGTCGGCCCGCGCGGTCAGCGCGTCCAGCACGATCTGGGCGTTCCCGGCGTTGGCGACGACCATGTATTCAATGTCACCCAGGCGGTAGACGATCAGGTCGTCGAGGATGCCGCCGTCCTCGGCGCAGATCATCGTGTAGCGGGCACGGCCGACGGCGACGGTGCCGATGTTGCCGACCAGCGCGAAGTTCAGGAAGGCCGCGGCCGCGGGGCCGGTGACGGTGATCTCGCCCATGTGCGACAAGTCGAAGAGACCGGCCCTGGTACGCACCGCGTTGTGCTCGTCGCGCTCGCTGGCGTACCGCAGGGGCATGTCCCAGCCCGCGAAGTCGGTCATGGTCGCGCCCAGCGAACGGTGCAGGGCATCGAGGGCGGTGAGACGGGGGGCGGTGCTCATGGATGTGGCTCCCGGGGCATGACGACGAGGACGATCCCTCCCCATCTGTCATCGGAACCTGAGAGGTTCGCCGAGAGCCCCCGCGGAGGGTCGGCTTGCACCTTGGGTGGAGCCGCAGAGCGGCCCGCTTTTCAGATCTGCCTCATCCGCGCGGTACGGGGCCTGAGAGATTCAAGGGAGGAACTTGCTCCTTCGGCGCCCGGCACATGCAGTGACCGGAACTCTCCCGCGCGGATTCAAGCGGCCTTTATGCAGTTGGCCGAGTCATCATTGCATGCATCGCACCGGAGTGGGGCCCCGGTCCCTCACGGGAAATCGGCGGCGCGGACGGTTGTATCGCATTACCTTTTCTTTACACTTCATGGGCATACGTGGGGTGACCCGACAGGGGAGGGCGATGACGTTGCAGCGATACGCGACCACCGCGGGGGCCACGCATGGCGCGATGCCCGCACAGACAGGGGCTCCGCCCACGGAAGCGATCGGCACGCACGCGCCCGTCGTACGGGATCTGCGGGAGCGGGCCGGGCACAGTCCGCGCAGCCTGCGTTTCGCGGCGGGTGACGTGGTGGTGGTCTCCGGGCTGCCCGGCAGCGGCAAGTCGACGCTCATCCGGCGGGCGGTCACCGCGGACCGCGCCATCGACTCCCAGGACACCCGGGACCGCTGGGCGCGGAGAATGCCCCGCTTACTGCCGTACGCCCTCTACCGGCCCCTCGTCCGCGTCGCCCACTACTGGGGACTGCGGCGGGCGCTGCGCTCCGGTGAATCCGTCGTCGTCCACGACTGCGGAACCCAGGCATGGGTACGCGGCTGGCTGGCCCGTGATGCGCGGCGCCGGGGCCGCGTCCTCCACCTCGTCCTTCTCGACGTCACACCGCAGACGGCGAGGGAGGGCCAGCGGGAGCGTGGACGCGGCGTCTCCGGATATGCCTTCGCCCGGCACCGCAGGGCGGTGGGGAGGCTGCTGCGGAACACCGAGATCGGCCTGTTGCCGCCCGGGTGCGCTTCGGCGGTGCTGCTGGACCGGGAGGCGGCGGGGAAGCTGGGCCGGATCGCGTTCGCGGACGCATAGGGCCTGAGAGGCGGCCGGACGTTAATCTTCTGCCGGAAGGCTCGGGCAAGAAGGGGAAGCAGTGGACATTCCGGCACAGGTCCAGTCCCATCCGCAGAGCGGATGGCCGGCCAATGAGCTCGAAGAAGTTCTGATGGCCTCCGTGGGCAGCCCGGAGGCGGGCGGACGGCTCGTCGAGGTGCTCGGGCGCAGTCAGGTCTGGGTGCCCCTGCCCAACGGCGGCGGACCCGACTCCCCCGACCTCGACCTGCCCACGCTGGAGATCGAGGGCGCTGCGTACGTTCCCGTATTCAGCTCCGAACACCAGTTCCGCAGCTGCGTCGGTACCCATATGTCCTTCACCGTCGCGCCCGCCCGCGAATTCGCCCGCGGCCTGCCCCCGCAGCTCGGCATCGCCGTGAACCCGGGCGGCGCCGTCGGGATGCCGCTGCCGCCGCCCGCCGTGGCGGAGCTCTGCCGCGCCGGACGTACCCCGCTGGACGGACCGACCGGCGGAGGCAGGGTCCGGCTGTTTGAGCCGGCCTGGCAGGAGGAGCCCGTCGACTTCCTCTCCGCGGCGGCCGGCGAATTCGAGGAGAGCGGTGTCGTGCTCACCGCACGCCGGGCGCTGGCCAGCATCGAGGGCGGCGAGCCCGTCCTCTTCATCGGCGTCGAGTGCTCCACCTTGCAGGGTGCCGGGCAGAACGCCCCGATGGATGCCCTCGGCCGTGCGCTCGGCCGCGTCGAGGTGCCCTGGCCGGTCAATCTGGTCCTGCTCGATGTGGCGCAGGACCCGGTCGGCGACTGGATGCGGGAGAAGCTCCGGCCGTTCTACCAGCGCGCCGGCCAGTAGCACTCGGTGCCGCGGACGCCTTCGGAGTGGATCACCACGTCGCCCCAAGGCGTCAAGTCGGTGTCAGGACCGGCGCGTAAGCTGATTTGATGGCATGCGGGACCCGTGTGCCCCGGGTGCGGCGGGCCGACACAGTGGATCGAAGAGGGGGCGGTACCAGGTGAGTGCGTCAGGCACCGCTGCGGCCGGGCAGGTCGAGCACATGCTGCACCAAGTGACGCCCGGGCGCTACGACGCGTACGAGGCACTGCTGCAGGCCCTCGCGAACGGCCGGATCTGGATGCTCCTCTGGCACGGCCAGGCAGGCTCGCCCGACGCCCAGTACGGGAACATGGAGATCGACGGCCTCGGCTACGCCCCCTGTGTGACCTCCGCCCAGGAACTCTCTGCCAGCGGCTGGAACCGGGCCCATGAACTGGTCGGCGGCCGCGACATCGCCCGCACCCTCTTCCCCGACCGCTGGGGCATCTGGCTCAACCCGCATGCACCGGGCGGCGGCGTCGGCATCCCGTGGCTGGACCTGCGCCGGATCGCCAGCGGCCTCGACCGTATGCCCGCGGGCCCGCTCCGGCTCACCGAGCCGGCCATCGAGATCCCGCAGTTCTACGCCCTGCTCACGCAGAACGCTCATCACACCCCCGCGATCCGCTCGCTGCGCCGTGCCTGGGTGCAGCCCGCGCTCGGCGTCCCGTATCTCGCCATCGGTCTCGACCTCTACGACACGAGCCAGACCTCGGTCGACTCGGTGCGCGCGATGATGCAGCAGTCGATCGGCGCGGTCCCGGAGGGGCTGCCCGTCTCCACCGTCGCGATGTCCGACAGGTACGACCCGGTCGCGATGTGGCTGCGTGCCAACTCCCGTCCGTTCTACGACCGCGAGCCCCACGCACCGGCGGCCCCGATGGCGGACTACGGCTGTCCGCCGCCGCAGGGCGCGTACTGACCCTGCCGACAGCGGAGTTGTACGGCACGGCACCCGAAATGCCGCTGTACGAACCCGACTTCCGGATCGCGGCCGCCAGTTCCCGTGCGAGCTCGGAGCAATTGGCGCGTCGCCCTCGCCACAGGCGCGAACTCCCCATGTCCGAGATTTCCGTGCTGGGAGTGTCTGATGGTGAAGCGACGCGAATCTATGCGCGTGCCCCCTTCTGCCTCAACTGGCCCGCGTTACAGGGGCGTTCACGTGCGTCCGGATAACGGAACACCCCTTACCGCATCACGGTTAGGCATCCATTCGCCTGACGGTATGGCTACCTCACGCGACGGCAATGAAGACTCCCGCAGCAAGGGCGTCTTGCCGCCTCTGCGTACGAGTGACTGATCGCGCCGCCACAGCGGCCAGTTCGGCCCGGCCACCGCCGGTTGAGAGGGGTCCTTGCCACGATGACGGCACCACTGCACGAGCCGACCAAGGAAGCGGACTCGATCGCGGCCGACGGTCCCGCAGTCGGCTCCGGGGTGAAGAAGGTCGAGGGGCGCTCCCTCAAGCAGATTGCCTGGAACCGCCTCAAGCAGGACAAGGTCGCTCTGACGGGTGGCATCGTTGTCCTCGTCCTGATCGTGGTGGCCGTCTTCGCGCCCCTGATCGTGGGCCTGCTGGGGCACCCGCCGAACGAATTCCACCAGGAGATGCTCGACCCGCTGACCAATCTCCCCACGGGCGACCTCGGCGGCGTGAGCGGCGACTACCTCTTCGGCGTCGAGCCCAACAAGGGGCGCGACATCTTCAGCCGGATCGTCTACGGCGCCCGCATCTCGCTGCTCGTGGCGTTCCTGGCGGCCCTGGTCGCCGTGGCGCTCGGCACGCTCTTCGGGATCGTCGCCGGCTACTTCGGCGGCTGGGTGGACGCGGTGATCAGCCGGGTGATGGACGTGCTGCTGTCCTTCCCGCAGCTCCTCTTCATCATCTCCCTCGTCTCGGTCCTCCCCGACGACCTGCTCGGCCTCACCGGCAGCGGGGTGCGCATCGCCGTACTCGTCGCCGTCATCGGCTTCTTCGGCTGGCCGTACGTGGGACGCATCGTCCGCGGCCAGACGCTCTCGCTGCGTGAACGCGAGTACGTGGAAGCGGCGCGCAGCCTCGGTGGCGGGCGGACGCACATCCTCTTCCGTGAGCTGCTGCCGAACCTGGTGGCGCCGATCACCGTCTACGCGACGCTCATGATCCCCACCAACATCCTGACCGAAGCGGCCCTCAGCTTCCTCGGCGCCGGTGTCCGGCCGCCCACCGCCTCCTGGGGCGGAATGCTGCGGGACGCCCTGGAGACGTACGAGCACGACCCGATGTTCATGGTCTTCCCCGGCGTGACGATCTTCATCACCGTACTGGCCTTCAACCTCTTCGGGGACGGGCTGCGCGATGCCCTGGATCCCAAGGGGACCCGATAGCCCACGACTTGCCCCTGCCGCACTGTCAGGTGGCCCTTCCCATGGTTCTCCGGCACGCAATGGCCTGGGACCGCGATCTCGGAGGTTACGAGAAAATGTCCACAGTTACCTCGAAACGACGGCTCACCGCTGGTGCGGCCCTCGTGGTCGCGGCGCTGATGACCACCACGGCGTGCGGCGGCGACAGTGGCGACGGCGGCGGCGACAAGGCGAAGGGCGCCGGCTTCAACGCGGCGTTCAACAAGGTCGCCAACCCGTCCACCAAAAAGGGTGGAACGCTGAAAATGGTCGGCAAGCAGGACCTCGACTCCGCCGACCCCCAGCGTGCCTACTACGGCATGGCCTGGGACTTCATGCGCTTCTACACCCGCCAGCTGGTCACGTACGACACCAAGCCGGGCGCCGCCTCCACCAAGCTGGTCGGCGACCTCGCCACCGGCCCCGGTGTGATCTCGGACGGCGGCAAGACGTACACGTACAAGCTGCGGGAGGGCCTCACCTGGGAGGACGGCTCCAAGCTGACCTCCAAGGACGTCAAGTACGGCATCGAGCGCATCTGGGCGACGGACACCATCACCGGCGGCCCGCAGTACCTGAAGCAGACGCTGGACCCCGAGAGCAAGTACAAGGGCCCCTACAAGGACTCGTCCCCGGACAAGCTCGGCCTGAAGGCGATCGAGACGCCCGACGACAGCACCATCATCTTCAAGCTGCCCAAGCCCAATGGTGACTTCGAGCAGTTCCTCGCCATGCCGTCCGGTTCGCCCGTGAAGGCGTCGCAGGACACCAAGGCGAAGTACACCCAGCGGCCGTTCTCCTCGGGCCCGTACAAGTTCGAGTCGTACAAGCCGGGCAAGAGCATCGTGCTCGTCCGCAACGACGAGTGGCAGAAGTCCTCGGACCCGGTCCGTGCCGCGCTGCCGGACAAGGTCACGGTGACGATCTCCGCCAACCTGGAGGAGAACGACAAGAAGCTGATGGAGGGCGACTACGACGTCGACCTCAACGGCACCGGCATGACCCAGTCCGGCCGTGTGACCGCCGTCCAGGACCACAAGGACAGCGTCGACAACATGCTGACGTCCTTCGTCCGCTACGTCGCGCTCGTCCACACGACGAAGCCGCTGGACGACGTCCACTGCCGCAAGGCCGTCTTCTACGCCACGGACTTCGCGAGCCTTCAGCAGACCCGCGGTGGCGAGATCGCCGGTGGCGAGATCGCCAACAGCACACTGCCGACCTCCATCAAGGGCCACAGCGACTACGACCCGTACGGCGTTCTCGCCCGCAAGGGCAAGCCGGACGCGGCCAAGGCCAAGGAGGAGCTGAAGGCGTGCGGTCAGCCGAACGGCTTCTCCACCAAGCTCACCGCCCGTAACAACAACCCGGGCGAGGTCGACGTCGCCGAGGCGCTCCAGGCGCAGCTCGGCAAGGTCGGCATCAAGGTCGAGGTCGACCCGATCGACGGCGCCGAGGCGTCCAGCATCACCGGTTCGCCGTCCGTCGTGAAGAAGCGCGGCTACGGCATGACGATGAGCGGCTGGGGCCCGGACTTCCCGTCCGGCCAGGGCTTCGGTCAGCCGCTGTGGGACAGCCGGTTCCTGGCCCAGACCGGTAACTACAACGAGTCGCAGATCAAGGACCCGCAGATCGACAAGCTCTTCGACGACGCGATCGCGGAGACCGACCCGGTCAAGGCCGGCGAGATCTACAAGGCTCTCGACAAGCGGATCCTCGACCAGGCCGACTGGATGCCCTTCATCTACGAGAAGAACATCACCTGGCGCGGCGACCGACTGACCAACGTCTACATGTCCGACGCCTACAGCGGCCGTTACGACTACGTCTCGCTCGGCGTCGTCAAGTAGTCGCCGTAGTCAACAGCATCAGCAGTCAACCCGGTTGACTGCCCCACCGCCGCCGAAACCCGCCAGTCCGAAGGGCAGGTGATGGCCGGGGCGATGGCCGGGAGCCCCCACAAGGGGTTCCCGGCCACCGCCGGGCCGCGCACAGTGCTTGCTTATCTCATCCGGCGCCTGTTCGCCGTAGTCATCATGGTGCTCGTCGTACTGCTCGCGACGTTCACCATCTTCTTCATGCTGCCCAAGTGGGCGGGTCAGGACGTTGCAGTCCTCTTCGCCGGCAAGGCCACGGGTGCCGAGCAGCTCCAGGGCATCCGGATCAAACTGGGTCTCGACGACCCCCTTCTCGTCCAGTTCTGGGACTTCGTCAAGGGCATCCCGATGGGGCGCGACTACGCGAACGGTGACGACGTCACCCACTGCGCCGCACCCTGCTTCGGCTACTCCTTCCGCACGGAGGTACCGGTCTGGACCACCCTCAAGGACGCCCTGCCCGTCACCGGCGCGCTCGCCGCCGGCGCCTGCGTCCTGTGGCTCCTCGGCGGTGTCGCCACCGGTGTCGTGTCCGCGCTGCGGCGCGGCAGCATCTGGGACCGGGCCGCGATGACCACCGCCCTCGCCGGCGTCTCCCTGCCGATCTTCTTCACCGGCATGGTCGCGATGGGCCTGTTCGTGCACACCTTCGGCTGGGTGCACATCGCCGACAACCTTTCCACCGACGACAGCATCGGCACCTGGTTCCAGACGCTGATCCTGCCGTGGATCGTGCTCGCCTTCCTGAACGCAGCGATGTATGCCCGGCTCACCAGAGCCACCATGCTCGAAGTGCTCGGCGAGGACTACATCCGCACCGCCCGCGCCAAGGGGCTGGGCGAGGGCACCGTCATCACCCGGCACGCCCTGCGTTCCGCGATGACGCCGATCCTCACCGTCTTCGGCCTCGACATCGGCGTGCTCCTCGGCGGCGCCGTCCTCACCGAGTCCACGTTCAACCTGCCGGGGCTCGGGCTCGCGGCGGTCCAGGCCATCAGCAACAAGGACCTGCCGGTGATCCTCGGCGTCACCCTGTTCGCGGCTCTCGCGATCGCCGTCGCCAACCTCGTCGTCGACATTCTGTACGCCGTCATCGACCCGCGAGTGAGGCTGGGATGACCGAACTGCACAAGAGTGGTGCCGCGCTGGGCGAACCCGCCCCGGCCGGCTCGCCCGCTCCCACCGCCTTCCTCGAAGTGCGCGACCTCAAGGTGCACTTCCCGACCGACGACGGCCTGGTCAAGTCCGTCGACGGGCTCAACTTCCAGCTGGAGAAGGGCAAGACCCTCGGCATCGTCGGCGAGTCCGGCTCCGGCAAGTCCGTCACGTCGCTGGGCATCATGGGCCTGCACACCACGGGCCAGTACGGAAAGCGCAAGGCACAGGTCTCCGGCGAGATCTGGCTGGACGGCAAGGAACTGCTGTCCGCGGACCCGGACGAGGTGCGCAAGCTGCGCGGCCGGGACATGGCCATGATCTTCCAGGACCCGCTGTCCGCGCTGCACCCGTACTACACGATCGGCAAGCAGATCGTGGAGGCGTACCGGGTCCACCACGACGTGGACAAGAAGACCGCGCGCAGGCGTGCGATCGAGATGCTCGACCGGGTCGGCATCCCACAGCCCGACAAGCGCGTCGACAGCTACCCGCACGAGTTCTCCGGCGGAATGCGCCAGCGCGCGATGATCGCCATGTCGCTGGTCAACAACCCCGAACTGCTGATCGCCGACGAGCCGACGACCGCGCTGGACGTCACCGTCCAGGCGCAGATCCTCGACCTGATCCGGGACCTGCAGAAGGAATTCGGCTCCGCGGTCATCATCATCACCCACGACCTGGGCGTCGTGGCCGAGCTCGCCGACGACCTCTTGGTGATGTACGGCGGGCGCTGCGTCGAGCGCGGACCGGCCGAGAAGGTGTTCTACGAGCCCCGCCACCCCTACACCTGGGGTCTGCTGGGCTCGATGCCGCGCCTCGACCGCGACCAGACCGACCGGCTCATCCCGGTCAAGGGTTCCCCGCCGTCGCTCATCAACATCCCGTCGGGCTGCGCCTTCAACCCGCGCTGCCCGTACGCGGATGTGCCCAAGGACGACGTGACCCGCACCGTACGGCCCGAGCTGCAGGAGGTCGGCAGCCGGCACTGGGCCGCCTGCCACATGTCGCAGGAGCAGCGGGAGCGTATCTGGACCGAAGAGATTGCGCCCAAGCTGTGAGCGAGGACAAGGCCGTGACGAGCGAGGACAAGGGCGTGGACGTTCCGGCGCAGAGGTCTGCCGGGAGCGGCGCGGCGGTCAAGGACGCAGCCTCCCGCGAGGTGCTGCTCAAGGTGACCGGGCTGCAGAAGCACTTTCCCATCAAGAAGGGGATGTTGCAGCGCAGCGCCGGTGCCGTGAAGGCCGTCGACGGGATCGACTTCGAGGTGCACTCGGGCGAGACCCTGGGCGTCGTCGGGGAGTCGGGCTGCGGTAAGTCGACGATGGGCCGGCTGATCACCCGGCTGCTCGAACCCACCGCGGGGAACATCGAGTTCGAGGGGAGGGACATCACGCATCTGGGCGTCGGCGCGATGCGGCCGATGCGCCGGGACATGCAGATGATCTTCCAGGACCCGTACTCCTCGCTGAACCCCCGGCACACGATCGGCACGATCGTGGGTGCCCCCTTCAAGCTGCAGGGCGTCACGCCCGAGGGCGGCGTCAAGAAGGAGGTGCAGCGGCTGCTGGAGGTCGTGGGCCTCAACCCCGAGCATTACAACCGCTACCCGCACGAGTTCTCCGGCGGTCAGCGCCAGCGCATCGGGATCGCCCGTGCGCTCGCGCTCAACCCCAAGCTGGTCGTGGCGGACGAGCCGGTGTCGGCGCTGGACGTCTCGATCCAGGCGCAGGTGGTGAACCTGCTCGACGATCTTCAGGCCGAGCTGGGCCTGACGTACGTGATCATCGCCCATGACCTCTCGGTCGTCCGGCACGTGTCGGACCGGATCGCGGTGATGTACCTCGGCAAGATCGTGGAGCTGGCCGACCGCGAGTCGCTCTACAGGGCGCCGATGCACCCGTACACCAAGGCGCTGCTCTCGGCGGTTCCGATCCCGGACCCGAAGCGCCGGTCGGCCAAGAGCGAGCGCATCCTGCTGAAGGGCGACGTGCCGTCGCCGATCTCGCCGCCCAGCGGCTGCCGCTTCCACACCCGGTGCTGGAAGGCGACGGAGATCTGCACCAAGCAGGAACCGCCGCTGACCGCGCTGAAGACCGGCCACCGGGTGGCCTGCCACCACCCGGAGAACGCGCCCGACCAGGCGCCGGGCGAGACGGTGACGGCGGCGGCGCGCGAGGCGATCGAGATCGTCGAGGCGCAGCAGCCGGCGGCCGACACGGTGCGGAAGCCGGAAGCCGACACGGTGCGCAAGCCGGCGGCCGACACGGTGCGGAAGCCGGCGGCCGACGAGACCGCCGCGGATGACGGCACCGCATCGTCCGATACGCCGGAGGACAACCCGAAGGAGTAGTACCGGCACAATTGCCCGGTGCTCAACGAACTGTTCACGCCCTCCGTCCAGCATGCGCTCGACATCGCCGGAATCTTCGTCTTCGCGATCTCCGGCGCTCTGCTCGCCGTACGCAAGAACTTCGATGTCTTCGGCATCGCGGTACTCGCCGAGGCCACCGCGCTGGGCGGGGGGCTGTTCCGTGACATCGTCATCGGAGCGGTCCCGCCCGCGGCGTTCACGGATCTTGGCTACTTCACCACCCCGCTCCTCGCCGCCGGCCTGGTGTTCTTCCTGCATCCGCAGGTCGAACGGATCCAGGTGGGCGTCAACGTCTTCGACGCTGCCGGCCTCGGGCTGTTCTGCGTCACGGGCACCGTCAAGGCGCACGACTACGGCCTCGGCCTCACCGCATCGGCGGCCCTGGGGCTGGCCACCGCGGTCGGCGGCGGTGTACTGCGCGACATACTGGCCAACGAGGTGCCGTCGCTGCTGCGCTGGGACCGCGACCTGTACGCGGTGCCCGCGATGGTCGGCGCCACCATGATCGCGCTGTGCATCCGCTTCGACGCGCTCAACGCCTACACCAGCGGCATCGCGGTCATCTTGGCGTTCGTGCTGCGGCTACTGGCGATGCGCTACCACTGGCGGGCCCCGCGCGCCTACAACCGGCGGTCGGCGACGTCCGAGTAACGACGTCCCCCACGACAGGGAGCGGGCTCCCGACGCCCTGCGCCGACATTTTCCGGCCAACAAAAAAGCTACCGCTCAGTAATACAATCGGTGTACGGTGCATCGCATGGCACAGGCAGCAGGGCAGGCGGCACAGACCGCGCAGGCGACCATCGGGGACAGCGAGTTCGACCGCGACACCGCCGTCACACTTCGCGAAGAAGGCGTCTACGACGCCGAGCTCTCCGCCGGTTGGACGATCATCCGCGCAGTCAACGGCGGCTATCTGCTGGCCATGCTCGGCCGCGCACTCGGCGAGGCCCTGCCGCACCCGGACCCCTTCTCGGTCTCCGCGCACTACCTCACCGCATCCGTCCCCGGCCCCGCGGTGATCCGCACCCAGACCGTCCGCACCGGCCGCACCCTCTCCACCGGTCAAGCCTCCCTCGTCCAGTACGCGCAGGACGGCACCGAGATCGAGCGCATCCGCGTCATCGCAACCTACGGCGATCTGGACGCACTGTCCGACGAGGTCCACACATCGGCGAAGCCGCCGGCCATCCCGCCGCTGGAGCACTGCCTCGGTCCGAGCGACGGCCCGACCGCCATCCCCGGCAGCTCCGCCATCGCTGACCGGCTCGACATCAAGCTCGACCCGGCGACGATCGGCTGGGCCGTTGGTGCCCCCTCCGGCAAGGGTGAGATGCGCGGCTGGTTCGGCCTCGCGGACGGCCGTGACGCCGACCCGCTCTCGCTCCTGCTCACCGTCGACGCACTGCCGCCCACCTCGTTCGAGCTCGGCCTCAAGGGCTGGACGCCGACCATCGAACTCACCACCCACATCCGCTGCCGCCCCGCCCCCGGCCCGCTGCGCGTCTCCATCACCACCCGCAACCTCGCGGGCGGCTTCCTGGAGGAGGACGCGGACGTCTGGGACAGCGCGGACCGACTGGTGGCCCAGTCCCGCCAGCTGGCGCGGGCGCCGCGCTCCTGAAGGGAAACGGCGGTCCCCGTGACCGCCGATCCGGCGACTGACACGGCCTCCGGCCCGCACCGGCAGTCTCCGCCGACGCCGCCCCTGACCGGATCGGGCTCCGGGACCGGGGCGTGCGACCGAGTGCCCTGCCCGGTGCGCGGGGGCCGGGCTGCGATGCGCCCGCCGTACGCCCGGCCGCAGGCTCGTAGAATCGAGCCCACCATGGCATACCTCGACCACGCCGCGACCACGCCGATGCTTCCGGAGGCGATCGCGGCGATGACCACCCAGCTCGCCGTCACCGGCAACGCGTCCTCCCTGCACGCCGCCGGGCGCCGGGCCCGCCGTACCGTCGAGGAGTCGAGAGAGACCCTCGCCGACGCCCTCGGCGCACGCCCCAGCGAGGTGGTCTTCACCTCCGGAGGCACCGAGGCCGACAACCTCGCGGTGAAGGGTCTGTACTGGGCCCGCCGCGCCGCCGACCCCCACCGCACCCGGGTGCTGGCCAGCCCCGTCGAGCACCACGCGGTGCTGGACGCCGTCGACTGGCTCGCCGAGCACGAGGGCGCGAACGTCGAATACCTCCCCGTCGACCGGTACGGACGCGTCCACCCGGACGTACTGCGCGAGGCGATCCTCCGTAACCCCGACGATGTCGCGCTGGTCACCGTGATGTGGGCCAACAATGAGATCGGCACAGTCATGCCGGTACGTGAACTATCTGCCGTGGCCCATGAGTTCGACGTACCGATGCACGCCGACGCCGTCCAGGCCTTCGGGCAGCTGGAAGTCGAATTCGCACGGTCCGGGCTTGCCGCGATGACAGTCAGCGCGCACAAGATCGGCGGACCGGTCGGCATCGGCGCGCTGCTGCTCGGCCGCGAGTACACCCCCGTACCCGTGCTCCACGGCGGCGGCCAGGAGCGGCACGTCCGCTCGGGCACCCTCGATGTGCCCGCCATCGCCGCCTTCGCCGTCGCGGGACGGCTGGCCGCCGACGGGCGCGAGGAGTTCGCCCGCGAGATCGGCGGCCTCCGCGACGACCTGGTCGCGGCCGTGCTGGCAGCCGTCCCCGACGCCATCCTCGGCGGCGATCCGGCGCCCGGCGGCCGGCTCTCCGCCAACGCGCACTTCACCTTCCCCGGGTGCGAGGGAGACTCCCTGCTCCTGCTGCTGGACGCGCAGGGCATCGAATGCTCCACCGGCTCCGCGTGCACCGCGGGGATCGCCCAGCCGAGCCACGTCCTGCTGGCCACCGGCGCCGCCCCGGACCTGGCCCGCGGCACCCTGCGCTTCTCGCTCGGCCACACGTCCACCAAGCAGGACATCGACGAGGTGGCCCGCGCGATCGGCCCGGCGGTTGAACGGGCACGGACGGCGGGACTCAGCTGAGGAGATCAGGCCCGTCCGGCGCCGGGGAGGGTGACGGGCTCGAATCCGCCGCCCGGACCAGCTTCAGATACCGGTCCCAGTCCCAGTGCTTTCCCGGATCGGTGTGATCCGCACCTGGCACCTCCACATGCCCGACGATGTGCTCGCGGTCCACCGGTATCCCGTACCGCCCGCATATCGCCGCCGTCAGCCGCGCCGACGCCCCGTACATCGCCTCCGTGAAGTCCTGCGGACGGTCGACGAACCCCTCGTGCTCTATGCCGACACTGCGCTCGTTGTACGACCTGTTCCCCGCGTGGAACGCCACATCCAGCTCACGGATCATCTGCGCCACATGGCCGTCCTTGCGCACCACATAATGCGCCGCCGCCCCGTGCCCCGGGTCCTGGAAGACCTTCACCGCGCTTTGATAGCTGCCCTGGGTGACATGGATGACGACCCGGTCGATCGGGTAGTCGGCGGGGCGGTCGGCCCGCCGCCAGTTCGCCGCAGAGGCCGATATCCACTCGGCTCGTGCGTAATCCACCTCGCCCGGCGTGCGGGGCTTGTCCACCCCGGGCAGCCGCCACCAGACACGCTCCAGCGTCTCCCAGCCCAGCGCCGCCGCCCCCACAGCCGTGACGGCAGCGCCGATCAGCAGCCCTCGACGGCTGATGCCATGCCCGGACTTCTCCCCCGCGGTGCCTTCGGCGCCCGCCGTCCCCTTGGTGCCCATGTGGTCCACAACGCTTGTCCGCGCGCGTTCGGTTCCCGGCGCCCCGTACTCTGGTGGAGCTATGACTGAGACTTCCCAGCGTCCCCTCCGTGTGCTCGCCGCCATGTCGGGCGGTGTCGACTCCGCCGTCGCCGCGGCCCGCGCCGCAGAAGCGGGCCACGACGTGACCGGTGTGCACCTCGCCCTCTCCGCGAACCCGCAGTCCTTCCGTACCGGGGCGCGCGGCTGTTGCACGATCGAGGACTCCCGTGACGCGCGCCGCGCCGCGGATGTCATCGGCATCCCGTTCTACGTCTGGGACCTGGCGGAACGCTTCCGCGAGGACGTCGTGGACGACTTCATCGCCGAGTACGAGGCCGGGCGCACCCCCAACCCGTGCCTGCGCTGCAACGAGAAGATCAAGTTCGCCGCGCTGCTCGACAAGGCCCTCGCGCTCGGCTTCGACGCCGTCTGCACCGGCCACTACGCCACCGTCGTGCTGAACGAGGACGGCAGCCGCGAGCTGCACCGCGCCTCGGACATGGCCAAGGACCAGTCGTACGTCCTCGGCGTCCTGGACGAGAAGCAGCTCGCCCACGCGATGTTCCCGCTCGGCGACACCCTCACCACCAAGGAAGAGATCCGGGCCGAGGCCGAGCGCCGGGGTCTCGCCGTCGCGAAGAAGCCCGACAGCCACGACATCTGCTTCATCGCCGACGGCGACACCCAGGGCTTCCTGGCGAGCCGGCTCGGCACGGCCGAAGGCGACATCGTCGACGAGTCGGGTACGAAGGTCGGCACCCACGAGGGCGCCTACGGCTTCACCATCGGCCAACGCAAGGGCCTTCGCATCGGCCACCCCGCCCCGGATGGCAAGCCGCGCTACGTCCTGGACATCTCCCCGGTGAACAACACGGTGACGGTCGGCCCGGTCGAGTCCCTCGACGTCACCGCCCTCACCGCCATCAAGCCCCGCTGGTGCGGCACCGCCCCGTCCGGCCCCGGCACCTACACCGCGCAGCTCCGCGCCCACGGCGGCGAGACCGAAGTGACGGCGGAACTCGTCGACGGCACGCTGAACGTCACCTTCACCGAGCCGGTACGCGGCGTGGCCCCCGGCCAGGCAGTCGTGCTGTACGACGGCACCCGCGTGGTCGGCTCGGCGACGATCGCTACGACGGCGCGGCGGGAGACGGCGGCGGCGTCCGACTGACCGACCCTGGCCCGTCCCGGCCCCGGCTGACCCGCCGGGCTGACACTGCCAGGGCGGCTGTCAGCCGGTCATTGCGGCGGTGGGTACCAGCGCCCGCTGAATGGTCAGAGTTCGGCTGCGAGCAGGGTGAGACGCAAGAGCGCTGCGATGGCGAGTGCGGCAGGGATGGCGTGCCACCATTTGCGGAGCCATTCCGCTTTGACGAAGGCCATCGTAAGTAGCGCCATCAGGGCGGAGAAGACCAGTCCGATGGTGCCAGCGACCTTGGAGTTAGTGACGGCTTGCTGGTCCCAGGGGCCATCAGGTTCGACCATGTAGGCGGTGAGTACGACGTAGCCTGTTACCAGGGTCACCACGGTCAGGACGGTGGCACAGACGCCGGTTCCCAGCCGTCCAGCGGCCCGAGAGCGTTCCTCGTGCGGTCTGGTGGATGCACCAGCGTCTTGGTTCACTTCAGTGCCTCCGTCGCGTCGTCCAGTTTCCGGTCGAAGCCTCGACCATATGCCTGGGCGGCCGGGTCCTCGTAGTAGGGAGCGGATTGGGCTGGCCGCATGCGCTGGCGTCCGGCGACCTACCCGTTCGTCCGGTACGTACTGGCCACCGTTCCCCATACCTCGCCCGTCGCCCTTCTGGAGCTGAGCGGGGCCCGGGGCAGTGCCTGGAGCGACAGCAGACTTCTCTGCCTGCTGGCGGACACCGCGCGGGCGCCCCACGGCAGTGGCTGTCTCTCGTTCAGCCGAGGCCGACCTTGCTGGTCTTCAGTCCGAGTACAAGCGCACGGAGTGTGGCCCGGTCCGTCGTGACGATGCATTCCGGGCTCTCGCTCTCGCGGATCGCGACATCTTCGCCCTCTAGTGCAGCAACTTCGATGCAGTTGTTCCCTCCTGCATCGGAGAACGATGACTTCAACCAATGCAGGCCGGACACGTGAGACACCTCTTACAGTTCTCTGACTACTGAGCGGATGAAATCCCTGGACTTCACGGGAGTCAACGCCACCTTCTCGACCATGTCCAGCCTGGTGCGAAAGTTCGCCAGTTGCGTGGGTGAGTCGATGAAGACTGCTCCCGTGGGTGAGTCCAACTGCACTGTGTCCAGATGCTGATTGGGAGCCTCCGCGTACAGGACGGATGAGTCGCCGAGGAGCGGGAAGCCGCCGGCTGCGAACGGGATGACGTGCAGCGTGACATTGGGGCGTTCACTCGCATCCAGCAGGTGCAGCAGCTGAGCGCGCGTGACGCCGAAGCCTCCGATCTGCATCCTGATCGCGGCTTCGTGGATCACGCCGGTGTACGGAATCGGGTGCTCTCCGGTGACCACGGCCTGGCGGGCCAAGCGGTGTGCCACGCGTAGTTCGATTTCGAGGCGCGGCATGGGTGGGACGAAGAGTTCGAAAATCGCGCGTGCGTGGTCCTCGGTATGAAACAGGCCGGGAAGGTGTGCGATCTGGACAGTTCGTAGGCGCACGGCGTTGTGCTCAAGTGCTGATACATCCAGAAAGCCCGGCGGGATCTTGCCCCGGTACTCCTCCCACCAGCCGGACTTCCGCCCACCGGTCAGTCCAGCCAGTGCGTCGATCAGGGACGAATCGTTGCATTCGTAGATGCTGGCGAGTCGGCGCAGGCGCTCTTCGCTGATACCGAAGCGCCCGGCTTCCACATTGGAGATGACCGTGCGGTCAGTGCCCAGAAGTTCGGCCGCTGCAGGGGCGGTCATGCCTGCCCCTTCGCGTAGCCGCCGAAGTTCGATACCGAATCGGCGTTGAAGGATGGTTGGAGTCTGTCGCGGTGCCATGTGGCCTCTCCTTGGTTCGCGCACAGTGTGCCTATCCAGAGCCCGACGTTCCACCGAGAACAGGAAGTTAACTCTTCGGAGTGACTTGGTAGCACGGTTATGAGTTTCTCTCCTACTCTGTGATGCGTGCCACTCGCGCAGTCGACGGCGGAAGCGCACCGATCCACCCCGCCCATCCGGGAAGGCGGGCCCCGGAGCGGCATTGCCACCGCCACCACGGCAGCAACCACCCGTGGCGCACGTCCGCTTGTCACCACTCGCACGCACCCCAGGAGGTGCCCGTGAGGGCTGAATCCACCCCCTGTACCCCATACACCCACCACCCCGCCCCCATCCCGTTCGCCGAACCCTGGCAGTACGAGCTCACCTTCCCCTGCGACCCGCGCAGCCCACGCATCGCCCGTACGACCCTCCGGGACATCCTCGGTGCTCACGAACTCGCCGAACTCAGTTACCGTGCCGAGCTGTTGACATCCGAGCTGACCACCAACTCCGTACGGCACACCAAGGGGCCCGCCGCCGTGCGGCTCCAGTGGCGGCACCCCGTGCTCCGGGTCAGCGTGTGGGACATGAGCCCGGATCTTCCCAGGCCGTTTGCGCCGCCTGTGCACCCCGACGCCGAAGCCGGGCGGGGCATGGCCATCCTCGAACTCGTCGCCGACCGCTGGGGAGGGTGTGCCATAGGGGAGGGGGCGTACGGGCCGGGTGGCAAGACCGTTTGGTTCGAGCTCGCGCTCGGAGCCTGAGCGCGGCGATGCCACGCACAGCCACGTCCGACCTGTACGGGCGTGGCTGTGTGGGGTGGACCGTGGGCTCAGGACGCCTGGCTCGCGTACACGTCCCTGCCGAAGAAATCCGCCAGGACGGGGGCCACTGCCTGGGGCGCCAGTTCGCGTGTCTGGCCGGTCAGGGTGCGGTGGCGGGCGCGGGGGAGTGCGTCAGCGAGGGTGCGGGTCGCCAGCCGGGCCCGGGTGGGGCTGGCGCCGCCGCAGACCACCAGTGTGCGCGCTGTGACGGACGCGAACCGCTCGGCCGGGATCGAGCCGTCGCCGAGCAGGGTGCGAGTCCACGATCGCCGCGGTCGGCTCCGTGTTCCGGCCCTCCGTCCAGCGGACCCGGTGATGGAGTCGGTCGCGGACTTCCCCGCCTGGTACCGCGCAGTTCACTGCCCTGCGGGAAATGGGGCTGCTGCGCCACTCAGCCGCCGGCACCCTGCGGATAGGTGTGAACGATGTACGCCCAGCGGGCTGCGCCTACTACCAGAAAGATCAGTGACGGCGCCAGCCACCAGCGGCTGAGGGTCCGCCGCCGCACGGGGAGCAGGGCGAGCAGGGAGGTGATGACGCCGAGCGCAAACAGCAGCGCCGACGCGAACTCGATACCCGTCAGCGTCTGTTCGTCCCAGGCCCCTTGCGGCTGAGTCACAAGTGCGCCGTGGACAACGTAGGCGTTGAGCAGGTTTGCGAGGATAAGGATCATTCCCCATGGCCCTCGCAGCAGGCCGGCCACTTCAGGGCGCTCCTTCCGCCGCGGTGATGATGTCCTTGTTCGCCGCGATCCACTCGCGACGTTCCTCAGACGGCTCAGTAGGCATCGGTGGCCTCCGGAAGCTCGGTGAGGCGCTTTGGCCGGGCGTCATGGGCTGCACCTGCGAATCGTCCGCATCGGTGTGTGTGGACGAGTACCCGCCTGCCCGTCCGCGCGAAAACGCAGGCGAGTTGCTGCCAGGCAGTTACCGGCTCAGACGGCCGTCGGCTGGAGCTGATGAGGCATGTTCCAGCCTGCGGCGAGTTTCGAGGGATGAACGTTGCGTCCACCGCCGAAGAACTCGCAGAACTTCATGATGAGCGGGTCCCAGCCGCGCGGATCCACATAGTGCGTTCCCGGGATGACCAGCTCCTCCTCGACATGGGTCCGAAGGACCTCGACCTGGAAGGCGGTGGCCTGGGAAGAGGGGCTGTCAAAGGGGTGGGACGAGACGACCCTGCACTCCATCTGGATCGGGCATTCCGCGACCCGCGGCGCCCGGACCAGCTCCGATTCCTGCTCGGTCAGCTGTGCGGTCGCGAACTTGTCCGGTTCGTATCGGTAGCCCTGCTTCACCTTGTAGTCCGGCACGGCCGGTTTCCCGGTGGTGAGCGCGATCCGGTCCACGGCGTCGACCATCGCCGATGAGGGCAGATTGAGCACGCATTCGCCCTCGCGGAGCAGGTTCGCGGTCGTCTGGGCATTGTTTCCGAGACCGAGCATGCAGGACTGGCCCAGCCACCATGCGGAGGACATCGGCGCCAGGTTCGCCGTGCCGTCCTCGTTACGTGAACTGATCAGTACCACCGGAGTCCCGAAGTACAGCACCTTGAGTCCGGGGTTCACGTGCATTTGTCTGCCTTTCACAGGGCGTCAGCTGAACAGACTCGCGATCTGGAGCGCGAGCCATCGCCGAATCTTCCGGAAGAAGGCGAACGCTGCTGGCGGGAATCAGACCTTGCGCCCCTGAAGGTCGGATCGACTGCCTTGCTGGAGAAACCCAGCTGCCTGCCGGGCTTTTAGCTTCTGTTGCGGGGCAAGGTTTAGTAGAAAGTCCACAAGTTCGGGTGCGCATCTCCGGAGATGGCGATCTCCTTCTGGTGTCCCGATCGCTGACAGAGTGGCCGATGGCGGCCCCCTCACCGCCCGAGCGGCTTTCGACGGGGCTGTCGGAATCCCATAATCATGGCTAAGGAGGCATCCAGATGTCCGGCATCGCAACGCAACCCGACATCGTCGTGACCGGGGTGGGCGCGACCACGCCGCTCGGCGGCGACGCCCCCTCGACGTGGGCGGCGATGCTCGCCGGGGAGTCCGGGGTGGTGGCGGTGACTGCGGAGTGGGCCGAAGCTCTCCCGGTACGGATCGCCGCGCGGCTGCGCACCGACCCCGACAAGGCGCTGCCCCGGGTGGAGGCCCGGCGGCTGGACCGCTGCGAGCAGATCGCGCTGGTCAGCGCGCGGGAGGCGTGGGCGGACGCGGGCACGCCCGAGGTGGACCCGGAGCGCCTCGCGGTAGTGATCGGCACCGGCATCGGCGGTATCACCTCGCTGCTCGCCCAGGACCACACCCTGGAGCAGCACGGGCCGCGGCGAGTCTCCCCGCTCACCGTCCCGATGCTGATGGCCAACGGCCCTGCCGCCTGTGTGAGCATCGACCTCGGGGCGCGGGCCGGCGCGCGCACCCCGGTCAGCGCCTGCTCCTCCAGCGCGGAGGCCATCGCGATGGCCATCGACCTCATCCGCCTCGGTCGGGCCGACATCGTCGTGGCGGGCGGTACGGAAGCCAGCGTCCTCCCGCTCCCGCTGGCCGCCTTCGGCCAGATGACGGCCCTGTCCAAGCGCAACGAGGACCCGGTGGGGGCCTCCCGGCCCTTCGACATGGCCCGGGACGGCTTCGTGCTGGGTGAAGGCGGGGCGGTTCTCGTGCTGGAACGCGCGGAGTTCGCACGCGCCCGGGGTGCGCGCCCGATCGCCGCCGTCGCCGGGGCCGGCATCTCCTCCAACGCGGGCCATATCACCGCCTCCGACGTGGAGGGGCAGGTGCGCGCGATCCGGATGGCGCTGCGCGAAGGCGGCCTCATGCCGCAGGACATCGGCGTGGTCCAAGCGCACGCCACGGCGACACCCGCCGGCGACCTGGAGGAGGCCGAGGCCATTGACGAGGCCATCGGTCACCACGCGGCGATCAGCGCCATCAAGTCGATGACGGGCCACCTGCTGGGCGCCTCCGGCGCGGTGGCGTCGCTGGCCGCCGTGTACGGCCTCCGCGACGGCGTCGCCCCCGCCATCCGCAACCTCGACGACCCCGACCCGGCTGTCAAGCTCGACCTCATCACGGGCGTCCCGCGCGAGGGCCGCTGGGGCGCAGCCCTGGTCAACTCCTTCGGCTTCGGCGGACACAACGTCAGCGTGGCCTTCACACAGACCTGAGCTCTGTGCGTAACAAGTTGTCCCGCAGATAACGCCCTATTAGCTGCGGAACGGCTCATCACGACCTGCGGCGACACCTTCGGGCCGCGACGTGAAGCAGCCCTGTTGCCTGTGGCAAGACATCTCAGGGGGTTAGGAAGTCAAGCTGGCTCCTCGGTAGTCGGCTTGTAGGCCAGGAAACTGGCGAACTTCCAGTTCCGTTCCTCGTCGGGCTCCTGCACCAGCTGAGCGGTGATGGTGAATTCGGCCTGGTTCAGCAGCTCGGCAAGTCGGTGTGCGGGCAGCCGATACGACGTGTAGGACACGGGGTGGCCGCCATGGCCATGTGTGGGACGGCGGTGCTCACCGGTGCCTACGTGGCCAGCGAGGAGGAGATGCCCGCCGGGTGCCAGGGTGCGGTGGAACTCGGCGAACACGACCGGCAGCAGCTCCGGAGGTGTGTGGTGGGTGGAGTAGTACGCCAGGATGCCGCCGAGCGTGTCGTCTTCGATCTCCAGCGCGGTCATGGAACCCACGGAGAAACGCAGGTCCGGATAGGCGCTTCGGGCCAGTTCGATCATCTTTGGGGACACATCGATGCCGAATGCAGAAACGCCGAGTCCGGCCATGTGCGCCGTCACTCTTCCGGGTCCGCAGCCCAGGTCCGCGACCGGTCCTCGGTCGGATGCCCGCACCAGCTCGGCGAAGGCGGTCAGCATCGAGCGAGACAGGGGGTCCAGCTCAGAGGGGGTCTTGACGAGGGCGACGTAGTCGTCGGCCACGGTGTCGTATGACTCCCGGACCGCGGCAAGGTAGGAAAGCTCAGTCACGCGGTGAATCTAGACGGGTGCACTGACAGCGCCTGTGACCGATGGCCGGCTCACGCGGGTGCTTGAAGGAGTGGGGCGAAGGCGCGTTGTTCGTCGAACGGCTGCCGGGTCTGCAAGCAGTGGTGGAGTTGGCCGAGGAAGCGGTTGAGCAGGTGGCGCTGGGCAGCGTTGTGCCAGTCTCCGTGTTCGCGTCGGCGCCGGTAGTGGGCATTCGCTCCTGGTGAGGCGGTGAGGGCTGAGAAGGCCCAGAGGAAGCCGGCGTGCATGAGCCGGTTGTTCTTGACGAAGCGGCGGCCGACGAAGTGCTTCTTGCCGGAGGCCCGGGTGATTGGGGCCGAGCCGGCGTACGACTTCAGGGCTCTGGCGTCAGCGAACCGTGTCCGGTCGTCGCCGATCTCGGCGAGCACCCGGGCTCCGAGCAGGGGGCCGAGGCCGGGGAAGCTGAGCAGGATCTCGCTGTCGGCGTGCTCCTTGAACGCGGCTTCGGCGGCCGTGGTGAGGTCGTCCGCGGCCTGGCAGGCGGCATCCAACTGCTTGAGCAGAGCCAGCAGCTGCTGGCCGAACGCGTCCTCGACGGCCGGGCGATGCCGGGCGTACTCGGAGCGGAAGATCTCCCGCAGGCGCGCGGTCTCGGTGTCGAAGCCGCGGGTGCGGCCGCTGCGCTTGAGGGCAGCACGCAGCTGGGCAAGGGTGAGTTTCGCGGCCTTCGCCGGGGTCGGGGCGAGGGTGAGGACCGTCCGGGCGTCTGCCCTGGTCAGGCCGCCTTCCTTGCCCTGGAAGGCGTGCAGGGCGGCGGGGTAGTACTCGCGCAGCAGCGAACGGACCTGGTTGGCGACCTGCTGGCGGCTCCAGACGGCGTCCTGCTGGGCTCGGGCCAGCACGGTGATGGCCTGGGCGAGTTCACTGTCGGCGGGCAGCTGCCGGTGGGCGTGCATATCAGTGCGCAGGATGTTCGCCAGGACCAGGGCGTCGCCGGGGTCAGACTTCTTGCGGCTGACGCCGTGTCGGTCGCGGTAGCGGGAGGCGGCGAGCGGGTTGATCGCGAAGACCTTGCGGTTGCCGGTGCGCAGGGCGGCCACGAGCAGGCCGCGGCTGGTTTCGATGGCTACAGGTATGGGGGTCTCCGGGCTGTCGCCGTGTTCGGCCAACAGGTCCAGGAGCTTGCTGTAGCCAGCCGCGTCGTCGCTGATGCGAGCCTTGGCGAGCAGGGTGCCGGTTTCGTCGACGACGGCGACGTCGTGGTGGCGCTCCGCCCAGTCGATGCCGCAGAACACGGTCAAGCCATCCTCCCAGATCCGTTCATTTATGCAGGTCACGAGCACATGCGGGTCGCGCAGCGTCCTAATCCCAGGACTCACAGGTCCGCCATCTCAGTAGCCGTTCGCGACACCAGCGCACCCCAGGGGCTCGGTCTGTCTGCAGAGCTCGCGGGCTCGCGGATGAAACAAGAGGTCGACCCTGGGGCGGGCTCGCGCCGTGACGATCAACGTCCGGCCGGCCGCCGGGAGTTTCGCGGTGATCACGGAGGCGCCGGGCTGTGCCGCTCTTGACAGAGGTCTCGAAGGACCAGGGGAAACAAAGGCATCAGCCCGGCACCCGCGTCATCACCGCGAGGTGCGGACGGTGGTGGGGTCCGTGGCCGTGGCGAAGGCGCCGGGTCTCGCCGCTCTAGGCGAAGGCCTCACGGGCCAGGCTGATATCAGGCGTTGCCCGACGCCCACGACACCGCCACGGATCCCACCGGTGGACAGCGGCGCCAGTCTCAGAGCGGGTCTCCAGGACCATGAGGGCCGAAGGCGTTCCGCTGCCCGTTGTCGACCGCTCACCCAGCCCCTTGCGAAGACCGGACCAAGCCGCCTACACCCCGGATTAGGGGGAAACAGTGCCCGCCGTGGCAAGACCGCCGAGCGGATCGGCGAGGGTCGGCCGCTGGCATCCGTCGCGGACGACGAGATCGGCGAGGCCCTCGAACTGCCGTGGGGCGAGGCCGCAGGCCTGTGAGCGGAACGGGGGTGCTTGTCTCGGTCCAGTGGATGGTGGACACCACGTACGTCGAGCGCCCGTCGCGAACCGTGCGACGATCGCGACGTGAACGATCTACACTTCCGCCTCGCCGAGGACACCGACCTCGCCACTCTCGTTCGTCTGCGTGACGATGCTGGCCGCTGGATGCTCGCCCGGGGTATTACCGACCAGTGGCAGCCCGGTCAGCTGGACGAGGACCACTTCCGCAAGGCCATGGCGAGTGGTGAGGTCTGGCTCGCCGAGGCCGATGGCCGCGTGGCCGGGGCGTGGGAGCTGTGGTGGGAAGACGAGGACGCCTGGGGGCCGCAGCCGCCGGTGGCTGGCTATGTGCATCGGCTGATGGTGGACCGCAGCAGCGCCCAACCGGGGACGGGGCGGCTTCTGCTGCGTGCTGCGGAGCGCCGCGTTGCCGCGGCGGGGCGGGCGTTCGCGCGCCTGGACTGCCTGGCCGGCAATGCGCGCCTGAACGCCTACTACCTGGACGTCGGCTACCGGGTCGTCGGCCACAAGGCAGGCAAGCCACAGCCGGGCGGTGCCCCCAAGTCGTTCACCCTCCTGGAGAAGGCCTGCGAGCCGACCGTGGACGCTGAGTAATTGTGGCCAGGGGGGACACCGCCAGCTGATCGCGCGGCGTGAGGTGCACCTGCGGGAGAAGACGCTGTGGCGGATGTTCTATGAGACTGTCGCCAGCGCCGAGGAGAGCGTGGGCGCCAACGTCGAGGAGCTGGACCGCGCCGGGCGCCGGGCTCCGGTGAAGGCCAAGGGGCGAATCAGCCGCCGGCCAGGGCCATGAGGAACTGGGTCTCCACGTCGTCCCGCCCCGCACACCTTCTGGGGACCGCAATGAGGGCGGCCAGGGCCTGGCACCAATCCAGCACACGATGAGGAGACAGGCTAGGAACCAGCGCCGCCAGCTCCTCGATCCGCTGCTCCAGCGTGGCTAAATCTGCAACTCCTTCAAGTACCCAGTCCACAGCGTCGAAGTCCGGGTCGCCCCACGTCGGCCTCGGATCGATCGCCACCATGCGGGCGCCCGGACCAGAAAGCACGTTGGCCGAATGGAGATCACCATGCACGAGGCCCACAGGCCCACTGGCTGCAAGTTCCAGGGCGGTCTCCCGGGCCTCACCAAGCACCGTCGGGGCAACCAGGCCATTCATGCGGGCCGCCGCCAGCCTGCGTTCAGTCAAGTCGAACAGGAAGTCGATTCGGTGCGAGAGAGACCTCAGTACCGAGTGCTCCCCTGGCACGGGAGGCGAGACCCGCAGATCCCGCAGCAGGGCCGCGACTTCGGGCAGATCCCAAACGAGCTGCCGCACCGGCACTCCAGGCACGTCCTCCAGCAGCAGGGCCCCCGCTGCGAGGTCCACTGCCAGCAGAGTGACAACTGACGGCGTATCTGCCCAGGCTCGCAGGGCTTCGGCCTCCTCGCGGGCAATCGAGGGCTCCGGCGTGAGCTTCAGCCACACCGAGGCACCAGTGTCACGCTGCAAGCAGCGGAACACCCGCGAGGTGCCTCCGCCACCCGCCGCAATGAGATCCAGATTCCAACTAGCAGCGAGTTCATGGACGAGAGTCGGCAACTCATCACACCAACCAAGCACATCAGCGCCGAACCGAACGACGAGCCGGTCACGAACCTCTGGCGTGACGCAGGCCAACTCTCTCAACGCGTCCCCCCGCAGGTGGTCAATGCAGTTCCTGCGCATCCTATGAGCACGGTCCGTGCACGCCCACCACATTTCACTGTCACGGAGCATGAAGAGCAATCGCGTCCAACTGCCCAATACGGCACTCAGGATTATCGACGCTTACCAATCCAACCTTCGATTCAGGCGGATCGACAAACTCTGGCTTCGGTCAGCCGAGTTCGCACTTGTCGGCCTTCAAGCCGAGCACAAGGGCGCGTAGCGCTGACCGGTTCGTCGATATGACAACGGCCGGGCTTTCGCTCTCGCGGAGGGCGATGCGGTCCGCCTCCACCGCCGCGATCTCGACGCAATTGTTGCCCGAGGCCTCTGAGAACGAGGACTTGAGCCAGTTCAGTTCGGGCAAGGCCAACACCTCTTACAGGTCATTTGCAATGGTCAGGATGGCGTCCTGCGACTGCGTCGGATTCAACGCCACCTGTTCGACCGCGTCCAGCCGTCTACGGAAGTTGGTCAGTTGTGTCGGTGAGTCGAAGTAGACAGCGCCGATGGGGGAGTCCACCTGCACTGTGTCCAGGTGGGGGCTGTGGGCTGCTGCGTACAACACCGAGTCCCCCGCCATGGGGAATCCGCCGATCGAGAACGGGATCACGAGAAGCGTCACGTTGTTGCGCTCGCTCTCTTCCAACAAGCGTCTCAGCTGCGTCTTGGCCGCGTGGCGCCCACCCACTTGCATCCGTAGCGCTGATTCGTGGATGAGCCCCTTGTACGGGATGGCGGGTTTGGTCGTGAGTACCTGGTGGCGGGCCAGGCGCTGGGCGATACGTAGCTCGATCTCCAAGCGGGGAAGCGCCGGGATGAAGAGATCGAAGAGAGCCCGCGCGTGGTCTTCGGTTTGGAACATGCCAGGGAGATGCGCTGTCTGGAGCGTCCGCAGACTCGATGCGTGGTGTTCGAGTTCGGATACTTCGAGGAAGTCCGGCGGGATCTTGCCCCGGTACTCGTCCCACCAGCCCGCCTTCCGGCCACCCGTCATCGTGGCAAGAGCATCGACCAGCGCGGGATCGTCGCATTCGTAGATGCTGGCAAGCCGGCGAAGGCGCTCCTCGCTGATGCCGAAGCGACCGGCTTCCACATTCGAAATGGTTGTGCGATCGGTACCCAACAGCTCTGCAGCCTTCGGGGCGGACATGCCTGTTGCTTCGCGCAGCCGCCGAAGCTCTGTACCGAAGCGGCGTTGACGAACTGTTGGTGCCTGCCGTGGTGCCATGTGTCCTCTCCTCGGTCGCGCTCATTGTGTCGATGCCGGATGTACTCGTCCATCTATCTCGAAATTTCAACCCGTTGAAGTGAAAGTGGTCTCACGGGTTGGAAGCATATGGTTACTCTATGTCTCGTACCGCTCACGTTGCCGTCACAACGGAAGCGCACCGATCCGCCCCGCCCGCCCGGGAAGGCGGTCGCGGATCGGCATTGCCACCGCTCGACAGCAACCGCCCGTGGCGCATTCACACTTGTCACTGCTCGCACGCACCCAGGAGGTGCCCGTGAGGACTGAACCCATCCCCGGCGCTTGCCCCCACCCGGTTCCTATCGCGTTCACCGAACCGTGGAGCTACGAACTCAGCTTCCCATGTGACCCGCGCAGCCCCCGTATCGCACGCACCACTCTCAGAGCCGTTCTAGGCGCACACGAACTGACCGAACTCAGCTACCGTGCCGAGCTGTTGACATCCGAGCTGACCACCAACTCCGTACGGCACACCAAGGGGCCCGCCGCCGTGCGGCTCCAGTGGCGGCACCCCGTGCTCCGGGTCAGTGTGTGGGACATGAGCCCGGATCTTCCCAAGCCGTATGCGCCGCCTGAGCACCCCGACGCCGAAGCCGGGCGAGGCATGGCCATTCTCGAACTCGTCGCCGACCGCTGGGGAGGGTGTGCCATAGGGGAGGGGGCGTACGGGCCGGGTGGCAAGACCGTTTGGTTCGAGCTCGCGCTCGGCGTCTGAGTCCAGGGAGACGGCGCAGCCCCGCACAGCTACGTTCGACTCCCTGTGCGGGCGTGACCGTGCGGGGAGGATCGGGGAGGGGGAAGGCTTCGGGCCCAGGAGGCCTGGCTCGCGTACACGTCCCTGCCGAAGAACTCCGCCAGGACGGGAGCCACTGCCTGGGGCGCCAGTTCGCGTGTCTGGCCTGTCAGGGTGCGGTGGCGGGCGCGCGGGAGTGTGTCAGCGAGGGTGCGGGTCGCCAGCCGGGCCCGGGTGGGGCTGGAGCCGCCGCAGACCACCAGTGTGCGCGCCGTGACGGACGCGAACCGCTCGGCCGGGATCGAGCCGTCGCCGAGCAGGGCGTCGTCGTACGCCAGTGTGTGAGCCAGCGACACCAGGCCGCTCCACATCGGCGCACGTCGCATTCGGGTGATCATGTCGTTCGGCACGCCGGTCACGGACAGGAACAGCTCCACGGCCCCGCCGCGGTCCCCGGCGGACAGCAGTCGGTGCAGCCGGGCCGTGCAGCAGGCCTTGAACTGCGCCCCCGAGGCCCCGGGGGTGTAGGTCGGTTCGTACACCGCCAGCAGGTCGACGGGAAGCCCGGCGGCCTGGGCCTCCAGGGCCAGCGCCCCGCCGGCCCCTACGCCGAACACCGAGGCCCGGCCGCCCACCGCGGTGACGAGCGCGCCCAGGTCCTCGATCTCGCGGTCCACCGCGTACGGCCCGCGCTCGCCACTGGAGCCGCGGCCGCGCCTGTCGTACGTGACGACCTCGAAGTGCGGCGCGAGGAGGCGCGCCAGAGGGGCCTCGGTCGCCGCCGTGCTCAGTGCCCCGCCGACCAGGATGACCGGCGGTCCTTCGCCGCGGCGCCGGTACGCGATCGCGGTGCCGTCGCGGGAGAGAGTCTTGTCCATGTAGAAGTTGACTGCGATGGTGCGAAAAAGTTATCGCCACATTCGTGAATCTTTTGAGGTTCTTCAAATCGGCAGGTATCAGCGGTGCTTGACGATCAGTCGGAGACGGTTTCGGTGTCGTAGAAGCAGAAGTGGCCTTTGATCGCGGCGACTTCGGGCTTGGGGTCCGGATATGCCCAGACGAGATCGGCCGCGTCCGGCAGCGACCAGTAGGAGGCATCGCCCTTGAACGGGCAGCGGGTATGGGTGTCCGAAGCCGTCAGCAATTCCGTGCGTACGTCCTCGGGCGGCAGGTAGTAGCGGACCGGGCAGCCCGTCTCGCGCAGGACGAGCGGGCGCCGGCTCTCGGCGAGCACCTGCCCGTCGCGCACCACACGTACATGCTCGGTGCCGGGGTCGACGGTGATGATGTGTCCTCGTGTGGAAGTCATGTCTGGTTCAGCTGTTTCACGGGCTGATTTCTTCCCCCCTTCTTCCCCCCTTCTTCCCGTTTCTTCCCCTTTCTGCCCGGTGCCGACCGGTTTCCCCGGCCCCCGGGGTGTCAGTGGTGCCCTTTACGGTTTGCTGCATGAATATCTGCGTCTTCCTCTCCGCTGCCGACCTCGACGACCGCTACACCCAGCCCGCCCGCGAATTCGCCGAACTGCTCGGCAGGGGCGGACACACACTGGTCTGGGGAGGGTCGGAGAGCGGCCTGATGAAGGTCGTCGCCGACGGCGTGCAGGAATCGGGCGGACGGCTGGTCGGGGTGTCGGTCGATTTCCTGGCCGCCAAGGCGCGAACCAACGCGGACGAGATGGTGATCGCGCGCGATCTCGCCGAGCGCAAGGCGCTGCTCCTGGAGAAGGCGGACGCGATCGTGATCATGGTGGGCGGCACCGGGACGCTCGACGAGGCGACCGAGATCCTGGAGCTGAAGAAGCACGGCAAGCACGACAAGCCGGTGGTCCTGCTCAACACGGCGGGCTTCTACGACGGGCTGCGCCAGCAGTTCCAGCGCATGGAGGACGAGGGCTTCCTGCCCATCCCGCTGAGCGATCTGGTGTTCTTCGCCAAGGACGGCGTGGGCGCCCTGGCGTACCTGGAGGAGTGGTCCGGCCTGCGGTGACGCGGCGGCGGGGGTGCGATCATGGGGGCATGTCCACTCATGTCATCACCGGGGCCGGCTCCGGCATCGGCGCAGCTGTTACCCGTCGTTTTTTGGAGCGCGGCGACGAGACAGTGCTGCTGGCCCGTGACGCGGGCCGTGCGAAGGAGCTGGCCGAGCTCCACCCCGGCGCTCGTACGCTCGTCGGTGACCTCTCCAACCCGGACCGGCTCTCCTGGGCGTTCGCCCAGCAGGCGATGCCGGAACGGGTCGACTCGCTGCTGCACATCGCGGGCGTCGTCGAGCTCGGCAAGGTCGGTGATCTCACGCCCAAGGCATGGCACTTCCAGCTCAACGCCAACCTGGTCGCGCCTGCCGAGCTGACCCGGCTCCTCCTGCCGCAACTGCGCGTCGCCCAGGGCCATGTGCTCTTCGTGAACTCGGGCGCCGGTCTCGCCGCGCACGCCGAGTGGAGCGCGTACGCCGCGAGCAAGCACGGCCTGAAGGCGCTTGCCGACTCGCTGCGCCACGAGGAGCACGCGAACGGCGTCCGGGTGACGTCCGTCTATCCGGGGCGCACCGCCAGCCCCATGCAGGCCAAGGTTCACCGGCAGGAGGGCAAGGAGTACGAGCCTTCCCGCTGGATCGACCCGGAGTCGGTGGCCACCACGATCCTGATGGCCCTCGATCTCCCGCGTGATGCCGAGGTCAACGACCTCACGGTGCGTCCCGGGCGCTGAGCGTCCCCGGCCCCTGACCGCCGCCGGTCGGACCGGCCGGGCACGGCCTTAGGCTTCCCGTGTGAGTGAGAAGAGCAAGTTCAGGGGTTGCCCGGCCACCGGAATCGGTTCCATGCCAGGGGGAGACGCACGGGAGGCGGCGAAGACCGTCACCGGGTCCTTCGGGGACGGCGAGGGCCTGCCGTATCTGGCGGAACTGCCGGCCCGCGGGCCGGGCGCGGACATGATCGGGCGGACCATCGGGCTGCTCGTCGACCTGTACGGCCATGTCGAGCCCAGCGGCTGGCGGATCAGCGACCGGCCCGGACGGGATACCCGCCGGGCCAGGTCATGGCTCGGCGAGGACCTCGACGCGCTGGAGGAGTTCACTCAGGGGTACGAAGGACCGCTCAAGGTCCAGGCCGTCGGGCCCTGGACGCTGGCCGCCGCACTGGAACGGCGGGGCGGCGAGGCCGCGCTCGGCGACCTGGGGGCCTGCCGCGACCTGGCTGGCTCGCTGGCGGAGGGGCTGCGCGCACACTTGGCGGAGGTACGGCGCAGGGTGCCCGGCGCCGAAGTGATCCTCCAGCTCGACGAACCGTCGCTGACCGGCGTATTGCGCGGGCAGATCAGGACGGCCAGCGGTTACCGCACCTACCGGGCCGTGGACCGCCAGATCGTCGAGGGGACTTTGCGCGAGGTGCTGGCGGCGGGTGGGCACGGGGCGACGGTCGTTCACACCTGTGCGCCCGACGTACCGTTCGCGTTGCTGCGCCGGGCCGGGGCCGACGGTATCTCGTTCGATTTCTCGTTGCTCACCGAGCGTGAGGAGGAAGCGATCGGGGAAGCGGTCGAGGGCGGCACGCAGCTCTTCCTCGGGGTGGTGCCGGGCGCCGACCCGGCCTCGGGTGGATTGTCCGACCCGGGCGGTAGCGTCATGGGTGTCAGGACGCTGTGGCGCAGGCTGGGGCTGAATCCGGGGACTCTGACCGAGTCCGTGGTGATCACTCCGTCGTGCGGGCTCGCGGGTGCCTCGCCCGCGTATGCGCGCGCCGCGCTCGCCCACTGCGCCCGGGCCGCGAGATCGCTCGCAGACAACCCTGAGTAACGACCTCGGGGGAATATTTTCCCCCGAGGTCGTAACGGGGCAATGGGTAACGGGAGGACGAGACGATGGCCGGCGAACAGCAGATGGCAGTGCCCGCACAGGCTCAGGAGCAGCATGCACTCCTTGCCGAGCAGATCGAGGAGCACCGCTTCCGGTACTACGTGAACGATCAGCCGGTCGTCAGCGACGCCGAGTTCGACCGGCTGATGCGGGCGCTGGAGGCCCTGGAGGATACGTATCCCCAGCTGCGCACGCCGGATTCGCCGACGCAGAAGGTCGCAGGGCCCTACCAGACGGAATTCACCTCCGTCGAGCACCGCGAGCGGATGCTCTCGCTGGACAACGCCTTCGATGATGTGAAGTTGGCGGCCTGGGGTGAGCGGATCGCCAAGGACGTCGGCACCGCTGACCACCACTTCCTGTGCGAGCTGAAGGTCGACGGTCTCGCGGTCAACCTCACCTACGAGCACGGGCGGCTGACCCGGGCCGCGACCCGCGGCGACGGCCGCACCGGCGAGGACATCACCCCCAACGTCCGTACGATCGCCGAGATCCCTCACCGGCTGAAGGGCGACCGGGTTCCGGCGCTCGTCGAGATCCGCGGCGAGGTCTTCTTCCCGATGGAAGCCTTCGAGGAGCTCAACGCCCGGCTCGTCGAGGCCGACGACAAGCCATTCGCCAACCCGCGTAACGCGGCGGCGGGTTCACTGCGCCAGAAGGACCCGAAGGTCACCGCCACCCGCCCGCTGCACATGGTGGTGCACGGCATCGGCGCCCGGGAGGGCTTCGACATCGACTGCCTCTCGCACGCCTACGAGCTGCTGCACGAATGGGGTCTGCCCACCGCCCGGCACAACAAGGTGGTGGGCTCCCTCGACGAGGTAAGGGAGTTCATCGCGTACTTCGGCGAGAACCGGCATTCCGTGGAGCACGAGATCGACGGCGTCGTCGTCAAGCTCGACGAGATCCCGCTCCAGGGCCGGCTCGGCTCCACCTCGCGCGCCCCGCGCTGGGCGATCGCCTGGAAGTACCCGCCGGAGGAGGCCAACACCAAGCTGGTGAACATCCGGGTCGGCGTCGGACGCACCGGCCGGGTCACCCCGTACGCCCAGGTCGAGCCGGTCGAGGTGGCGGGCTCCGAGGTCGAGTTCGCCACCCTGCACAACCAGAACGTGGTGAAGGCGAAGGGCGTACTCATCGGGGACACAGTGGTGCTTCGCAAGGCGGGCGATGTGATCCCGGAGATCCTCGGCCCGGTCGTCGATCTACGGGACGGCACCGAGCAGGCGTTCGTGATGCCGTCGCACTGCCCCGAATGCGGTACGGAGCTGCGGCCCATGAAGGAGGCCGACATCGACGTCCGCTGCCCCAACGCGCGTTCGTGTCCGGCGCAGTTGCGCGAGCGCCTCGCCTATCTCGCGGGCCGCAAGTGCCTCGACATCGACCACTTCGGCTATGTCGCGGCCGCGGCCCTGACCAGGCCGCTGGAGCCCGCCGAGCCGCCGCTGCGTGACGAGGGCGATCTCTTCGGGCTGACCGTCGAGCAACTGCTGCCGATCCGGGCCTATGTCCTGGACCAGGACAGCGGACTGCCCAAGCGCGATCCGAAGACCGGCGAGGAGAAGACCGCCTGGGTCTTCGCCAACCAGCAGGGCGAGCCGAAGAAGAACGCCCTCGCCATGCTCGAGGCCATTGCCGCGGCCAAGGGCGCCCCGCTGGCCCGGATCCTCACGGGTCTCTCCATCCGCCATGTGGGCCCGGTCGCGGCCGGGGAGCTGGCCCGTCAGTTCCGCTCCATCGACCGGATCGACGAGGCGACCGAGCAGGAGCTCGCCGATACCGACGGGGTCGGTCCCATCATCGCCGCCTCGGTGAAGCAGTGGTTCGCCGAGGACTGGCACCGGGAGATCCTGCGCAAGTGGCGGGCGGCCGGGGTCCGGATGGCGGACGAGGGAGCGGCGGAGAAGGCCGGGCCACGTCCACTCGAAGGACTCACCGTCGTCGTCACCGGCACGCTGGCCGGGCACACCAGGGATGGCGCGAAGGAGGCGCTCCAGAGCAGGGGGGCGAAGGTCACGGGTTCCGTCTCGAAGAAGACCTCCTTCGTGGTCGTCGGCGACAACCCCGGTTCGAAGTACGACAAGGCGATGCAGTTGAAGGTGCCCGTGCTGGACGAGGACGGCTTCGCCGTACTGCTCGAACAGGGTCCGGATGCCGCGCGCGAGGCTGCCGTACGCGTCGGAGAACCGGCGGAATAGGACAGCTCGCCGTCCGAGAACCAACGGGCGCTTGTCGTCGGGGGCCGGGTTCACCCGATCGGCCCATACCAGATACTGACGGGCAGTCGGTCCGCATTCGGGCAAGAGCTGCAGAGCGCTGCCCGTAGAAGCTTCTGCGGCCTACTGTTGAGATGTGCACCTGCCGTGCCCGGCCACGGGATGGGAAATCGGGTCGTGGCGGCGTGGAGTTGAACCATCGGGCGACATCGGCACCGCCGGCTGTGAGAGGGACGGAATGAAACCGACCGAGAGCGCCGCACCGGTGTCGCGGCTGCAAGGTTTCGTCGGCCTCACGCCCCAAGTGGGTGCCGTCATCGTGGCGATCGCCGTTGTCCAGCTCGCGACCGGTTTCTACCGGACCGTGAGCGAGGGACACGCACTCTTCCCGGACGGCAGCGCCGGCTGGTCCCTCGCCGTCCTGACCGGAATCGTCGTCGGCCATCTGGTCGCACTCGGACGCGACCGCTGGTGGGGCGGCACTGGTTCCGGTGCCGCCCTCACCCTTGCCGTGCTGCTCCTCTACGGCTGGGTGCCCGCCGGTCTGGTCAGCCTGGTCGTCGTCGTCCTCGTCCAAGTGGCCCGCAGAGACCGCTGGTGGCAAGGGCTGCTGCACGGTGCGGTGGACATCCTGGGGATAGGCGCGGCAGCCCTGGTGCTCGCCGCGTTCGGTGAGGTGCCGAGCGTCGAGTCGCCCTGGCAACCACTCGACTGGGGCATCGTCGCCGTGCCGGAAGTCCTCCTGGCCGCCTCCGCCTATCTTCTGGTGACCCGGGGCCTGCTGTGGTGCGCACGGGCGCCCCACGGCGGCGGGCTGCGGACCATCGCCCGCACCGCCCTGCTGCGCCAGGGCCTCGTCGCGGTCGCCCTGCTCGGCATCGCACCGCTGATCTGCGTCGTCGCGATGGCCATGCCCGTACTCCTGCCGCTCTTCGCGGTCCCGCTGATCGCCCTGGACTCCACCCTCCGGATCGCCCGCGCCAGGGCCGAGGAGCAGCTGCGTGACCCGCTGACCGGACTGCCCAACCGGCAGTGTCTGCTGAAACGCACCTGGACCGCCCTGGAGGACGCCGAGTCCGTGGGCACCAGATCCGCTCTCGTCCTGATCGACCTCGACCGTTTCCGTGCGGTCAACGACACCCTCGGTCATCTGGCGGGAGACCGGCTGCTCCTGCAGATAGCGGAACGTCTCAGACTCGCGCTCCCGCGAGGAGCGGAGGCCGCGCGGCTCGGTGGTGACGAATTCGCCGTGCTCCTGCCGGCCGCGGGCTCCGCCACCAGTGCCCAGCAGGTCGCTCGCCATCTGGTTGCCGAGCTGTCCTCCCCGCTGGACCTGGACGGTCTGACCCTGGTGCTGGAGGCGAGTGCCGGGGTCGCCGTCTACCCGGACCACGCACTGGACGCCGAAGGGCTGCTCAGGCGCGCGGACGTGGCGATGTACCAGGCCAAGCGCGACCGTACGGGCGTCGAGGTGTACGAGTCGAAGCGGGACAGCAACACCCCGGACCGGCTCGGGCTCCTGGGCGATCTGCGGCGTGCGCTGGACGCCGGCGAGGTGGAACTCCACTACCAGCCGAAGGTCCGCTTCGACGGCAAGGTGGCGGGCCTCGAAGCGCTGGTGCGCTGGGTGCATCCGGAGCGCGGGCGGGTCCCTCCGGACGAGTTCATCGCCATCGCCGAGTCGTCCGGCCTGATGCCGCACCTCACGGAGTACGTCCTGGAGACGGCGCTGGCCCAGGTCGCCCGGTGGCGGGCGCAAGGGCTGTTCGTCCCGGTCGCGGTCAATGTCTCCCCGCGGGACGTCCACACCCCCGGATTCGCGGGCGGCGTCGCGGCCCGGCTCGCCCGGCACAGCGTCCCGGCCAGCGCGCTGCAGCTGGAAATAACGGAACATGTGCTGCTGGAGGACCCGCAGCGCGCCGCCCACACCCTTGCCGGACTCGCCGGACACGGTGTGAAGATGTCCCTCGACGACTTCGGTACGGGGTACTCCTCGCTGGTCCATCTGCGCCGACTGCCGGTCAGCGAGCTGAAGATCGACCGGTCGTTCGTGGCCCGTCTGGCAGTCGACAACGAGGACGCGGAGATCGTCCGCTGCACGATCGACCTGGCCCACTCGCTCGGTCTGCTGGTCGTCGCGGAAGGGGTCGAGGACGACGAGACCTGGGAGCGGCTGCGGGACCTGCGGTGCGATGCGGTGCAGGGGTGGCTGGTCGCCGCCGCGATGCCGCCGCAGGAGATGACGGCCTGGCTGCGGGCGAGGGGTGAGCACGGGTGGCGGCGGCCGGCGGAGCTGGCGGCTGCGGCGGCGGCCGCGGCGGCGGCAGCCGGTGCGAAGCCCGAGCTGGAGCAGCGGCCGTCCGGGCGGGCGGTCGAGTCGCGGCCCGCGACGACGTGAATGCGGGGGAGTGCGGCGTGTGCGCACCAGGGGCGTCCGGTGGCCGCTCCGCCTTCGGTCGCCGGACGGGCCCGAGACGCCCGGCGGGCCCGAGACGCCGGACGGGCCCGAGACGCCCGGCGGGCCCGAGACGCCGGACCGGCTTGAATCCGGCGTCTGACCAGGGCGTTCACCCAGGTGGCGGGAGCGGCCGCGGACGACACCATAGGATTGGGCCAAAACCACACACCAACCCCTGAGGATCGCTGCATGCCTGGCATCACGCGCGAGGAGGTCGCCCACCTCGCCCGGCTGGCGCGTCTGGAGCTGAAGGGCGAAGAGCTCGATCACTTCGCCGGTCAGCTCGACGACATCATCGGCGCGGTCGCCCGCGTCTCCGAGGTCGCCGACCAAGACGTACCGCCGACCTCCCACCCGCTGCCGCTGACCAACGTCATGCGCGCGGACGAGGTCCGTCCGTCGCTCACCCCCGAGCAGGCGCTCTCCGGCGCCCCGGCCCAGGAGCAGCAGCGTTTCAAGGTGCCGCAGATCCTGGGGGAGGACTAACAGCCATGACGGACTACAGCACCATCATCAAGCTCACCGCGGCCGAGATCGCCACGAAGATCGCGTCCGGTGAGCTCACGGCCGTCGAGGTCACCGAGGCCCACCTGGCCCGGATCGACGCGGTCGACGAGAAGGTCCATGCCTTCCTGTACATCGACCGCGAGGGCGCGCTCGCGCAGGCCCGTGCCATCGACGCCAAGAAGGCGGCCGGCGAGAAGCTCGGCCCGCTGGCCGGTGTCCCGCTCGCGCTGAAGGACATCTTCACCACCGAGGGCGTGCCGACCACCGTCGGCTCCAAGATCCTCGAAGGCTGGATCCCGCCGTACGACGCGACCCTCACCAAGAAGCTGAAGGCCGCCGGCGTCGTCATCCTCGGCAAGACCAACATGGACGAGTTCGCCATGGGGTCCTCCACCGAGAACAGCGCCTACGGCCCGACCGGCAACCCGTGGGACCTCACCCGTATTCCGGGCGGCTCCGGCGGCGGCTCCTCGGCCGCGCTTGCGTCGTACCAGGCCCCGCTCGCCATCGGCACGGACACCGGCGGTTCCATCCGCCAGCCCGCGGCCGTCACCGGCACCGTCGGTGTCAAGCCCACCTACGGCGGCGTCTCCCGCTACGGCATGGTGGCGTTCTCCAGCTCCCTGGACCAGGGCGGGCCCTGCGCCCGTACCGTCCTGGACGCGGCCCTGCTGCACGAAGTGATCGCCGGGCACGACCCGCTCGACTCGACGTCCGTCGACGCCCCGGTCCCGCCGGTCGTCGAGGCCGCGCGCAACGGCAGTGTCGACGGCATGCGCGTCGGTGTCGTCAAGCAGTTCGCCGGTGAGGGCTACCAGGCCGGTGTCGTCCAGCGCTTCAACGAGTCGGTCGAGCTGCTGAAGTCGCTCGGTGCCACGATCGTCGAGCTGGACTGTCCGTCGTTCGACCTGGCCCTGTCGGCGTACTACCTGATCGCGCCGTCCGAGTGCTCCTCCAACCTGGCCCGCTTCGACGCCATGCGTTACGGCCTGCGGGTCGGCGACGACGGCACGAGGTCCGCCGAGGACGTCACCGCACTCACCCGCGAGGCCGGCTTCGGCGACGAGGTCAAGCGCCGCGTCATGCTCGGTACGTACGCCCTCAGCTCCGGCTACTACGACGCGTACTACGGATCCGCGCAGAAGGTCCGCACCCTCATCACCCGGGACTTCGAGAAGGCCTTCGAGCAGGTCGACGTCATCGTCTCCCCGACGACGCCCACCACCGCCTTCCCGATCGGCGAGCGCGCCGACGACCCGATGGCGATGTACCTCGCGGACCTGTGCACCATTCCGACCAACCTCGCCGGCAACTCCGCCATGTCGCTGCCCTGCGGCCTGGCCCCGGAGGACGGCCTGCCGGTCGGACTGCAGATCATCGCCCCCGCCATGAAGGACGACCGGCTGTACAAGGTCGGAGCCGCCGTCGAGGCCGCCTTCGTGGAAAGGTGGGGCCACCCGCTGCTGGAGGAGGCTCCGTCGCTGTGAACGCACTGACCAAGGCCAAGGGCTTCAAGAAGTCCAAGACCGGTACGTACCTGTCCATCGGCACCACCGCCTTCGGGGCGTTCGGCGTCATCAAGCAGGCCAGGAAGGCCCGCTCCGAGCACGACACGCTCCGACTGGTCGACGCCGTCGTCTCCGCCGCCGCCATCGCCACTGGAGTCGCCCTGCTGCTGCGCGAACTCAAGCGCATCGGCGATGACGACGTACTGCTGGGTTGAGAGGGAAGTTTCACCGTGACTGTCACCGACCTGGTGTCGTACGAGGACGCGCTCGCGTCCTACGACCCCGTCATGGGCCTGGAGGTCCATGTCGAGCTCGGCACCAAGACCAAGATGTTCTGCGGCTGCTCGACCGAGCTCAAGCAGGACGCCAACTCCCAGACCTGCCCGGTCTGTCTCGGCCTGCCCGGCGCACTGCCGGTCGTCAACGAGATCGGCGTCGAGTCCGCCGTCAAGATCGGCCTCGCGCTGAACTGCGAGATCGCCGAGTGGTGCCGCTTCGCCCGGAAGAACTACTTCTATCCGGACATGCCGAAGAACTTCCAGACCTCCCAGTACGACGAGCCGATCGCCTACAACGGCTATCTGGACGTCCAGCTGGAGGACGGGGAGATCTTCCGGGTGCACATCGAGCGCGCCCACATGGAGGAGGACACCGGCAAGTCGACCCACGTCGGCGGCGCCACCGGCCGTATCCAGGGCGCGTCCCACTCCCTGCTCGACTACAACCGCGCGGGCATCCCGCTCATCGAGATCGTCACCAAGCCGATCGAGGGTGCGGGCGCACGCGCTCCCGAGGTCGCCAAGGCGTACGTCGCCGAGCTCCGCGAGCTCATCAAGGCGCTCGGTGTGTCGGAGGCCCGGATGGAGATGGGCCAGATGCGCTGCGACGTCAACCTGTCGCTGCGCCCCAACGGCACCGAGACGTTCGGTACGCGCTCCGAGACGAAGAACGTGAACTCGCTGCGTTCCGTCGAGCGCGCCGCCCGCTTCGAGATCCAGCGCCACGCCGCGGTGCTCAGCTCGGGCGGCACGGTCGTGCAGGAGACCCGGCACTTCCACGAGGAGGACGGCTCGACCACGGCCGGCCGCATCAAGGACAACGCCGAGGACTACCGCTACTTCCCCGAGCCCGACCTGGTTCCGGTCGCCCCGGCCCGCGAGTGGGTCGAGGAGCTCCGGGGCGGCCTCCCCGAGCTGCCGCGGGTGCGTCGCAACCGGCTGAAGGAGGAGTGGGGCGTCTCCGAGCACGACATGCAGTCCATCCTCAACGCCGGTGCGGTCGACCTGATCGTCGCCACGACCGACGCGGGCGCCCCCTCGGACCAGGCCCGCAAGTGGTGGATGGGCGAGCTGGCCCGTAACGCCAACGAGACCGGCCGCGGCCTCGACGAGCTGCCGATCACCCCGGCGCAGGTCGCCAGGGTGGCCGAGCTCGTCACCTCGGGCGACCTCAACGACAAGCTGGCACGCCAGGTCATCGAGGGTGTCCTCGCGGGCGAGGGCGACCCGGACACCGTCGTCGAGAAGCGCGGCCTGAAGGTCGTCTCCGACGAGGGCGCGCTGGGCACGGCCGTGGACGAGGCCATCGCCGCCAACGCGGCCATCGCGGACAAGATTCGCGGCGGCAAGGTCGCGGCGGCGGGCGCGCTCGTCGGCGCGGTCATGAAGGCCACCCGCGGCCAGGCGGACGCGGCCCGCGTGCGCGAGCTGATCCTGGAGAAGCTCGGCGTCGAGGGCTGATCCCGAAGAGGCCGGCCGTCCAGTGAGTGGGCGGTTCCCGTATGTCCCTGAAGGGGCGGTGCACCCGTGAGCCGGGTGCACCGCCCCTTCACGTTTACCACCGAGCCGTACGCAGTCCTTCCCGACGCCACCTGGCTTGATTAGTTTCCCGGGCAGAACGACAGGACTCGGGAGGCTCACTTGACCACGCACATTTCACGGCGACGGCTCTTCGCGCTCGGTGGCGGTGCACTCGGTGTCGCAGCGGCGGGGTCGCTGCTTCCGCCGTCGCTGCAGGCCGCGATGGCCGCGCAGCCGGCGGACTCTGCGGGGTCCGGCGGCGGTGACGGGCTCGGAGCCATCAAGCACGTGGTGATCCTGATGCAGGAGAACCGTTCCTTCGACCATTACTTCGGGACGCTCCGGGGAGTACGCGGCTTCGGCGACCGCAACGCCGTCGAACTGCCCTCCGGCAAACCGGTCTTCGAGCAGCCTGACCCGCTGGGCACCTCCGTGCTGCCGTTCCCGGTGCGGGACGCCGCCGAGGCGCAGAAGAAGGACCTTCAGTACATCGGCGCGCTCGACCACTCCTGGAGTGGCGGCGGCAAGGCATGGGCCGGGGGGTGGATGAACGGCTGGGTGACCGCGAAGACGGCCGCCACCATGGCGTACTACGACCGCCGCGACATCCCGCTGCACTACGAACTGGCCGACACGTTCACGGTCTGCGACGCCTACCACTCCTCCATCCACACCTCGACCAGCCCCAACCGCAACCACCTGTGGAGCGGGAAGACGGGCTACGAGGCCAACGGCAAGCGGGCCGTCGGGAACGACGCGTACGACGAGGGCACGCACCCCGGGTACGACTGGGGCACGTACGCGGAGCGGCTGGAGAAGGCCGGGCGCAGCTGGCGTACGTACACCGAGTGGGAGAACTTCACCGACAACCAGATCGAGTTCTTCGCCACCTTCAAGGCGATCGCCCGCAAGGCGCTGGCGAAGACCGGCGGCCATACGTACATGGAGTCGTTCTACTCGGCGGTGCGGGACGCGGACGCCACGGAGCGGGAGCGGCTGTTCAGTCTGCTGGAAGAGGGTGTCGCCACCCTGGACAAGACCGAACGCAGCCTCTTCGAGCGTGCGCTGCGCCGGGTGGAGACCGGAACGCTGGCCGATGAGTTCGCCAAGGACGTGGCGGCGGGCACGCTACCGGAGGTCTCCTATCTGGTGCCGTCGGCCGTCGACTCCGAGCACCCGAGCGTCTCCTCGCCGATCCACAGCGCGACGATCGTCTACAAGGTCCTGGACGCGCTGGGCAAGCACCCCGATGTGTGGCAGCACACCGCCGTCCTCATCAACTACGACGAGAATGACGGTTTCTTCGACCATGTGCCGCCGCCGGTCGCGCCGCCCGAGGTGGCCGAAGAGCGGTGGGAGGACAAGCCCACCGGTCTCGGGATGCGGGTGCCACTCCTCGTGGTGTCGCCATGGACCGTGGGTGGCTACGTCTGCTCCGAGGTCTTCGACCACACCTCCGTGATCCGCTTCCTGGAGCGCTGGACCGGCGTGGAGGAGCCGAACATCAGCGACTGGCGGCGCACCGTCACCGGCGATCTGACCTCGGCCTTCGACTTCAAGCACGCGCGGCGCCGGCCCGAGGTGGAACAGCCGGGCGCCATCCCGCCGTTCAGCGGACGCTGGGCGCCGAAGCCGCCGCTCGTGCAGCACATGCCCGTACAGGAGCCCGGGGCGCGCCCGGCGCGTGCGCTGCCGTACCAGCCGGATGCCCAGGCGAAGCTGGTGGACGGGGCGGTGCAGGTGGCCCTCAGCAACACAGGGCGCTCGTCCGCGCATTTCGCGCTGTATCCGTACGCGGGGGAGTTTCCGATACCGCAGCACCGGGATGTAAAGGGCACCGCGCAGTGGACGGTACCCCTTACCGGTGCGGCGTACCGGTTCACGGTGACGGGGCCGAACGGCTTCCGGCGCGAGTTCGCCGGGCCTGCGAAGGAAGGCGTTTCAGCCGGGGCCGAGGTTGCCTCGCGGATAGACGCGCATGAGCGGGACCTGCATCTCACCCTGCGCAATACGGGGCGCACGACGCTCACCTTCACCGTGCGGCCGCTGGGGTACGTCGACGAGGCCGACCTGCGGGACTGGACCAGGACCGTCAAGGTCAAGCCGGGACGCAGCCGTACGGTCGTGCACTCGGCGGCCGACGCACACGGCTGGTACGACCTGGCCGTCACCGTCGACGGGGACGATGCCTTCCGGCGTCGGCTGATGGGGCACATCGAGAACGGCCGGGCGAGCGTCTCCGGCTGACGTGATGAGGCGGCCCGCGGGCCGTGATGATTCCTGCTGCCGTTGTGAATAACGCCACGAAAGGGGCAAAGGATCACGATTGGCTGCAAGAGTGGTGGTTCTCAGGTCATGTGTTCTTTGCGGATGATCCATGTTTTGTTCCGGTGAAGAGCCACGAACCATCAGGGAGCACGACCGTTGGCTGCCATTGCCCGCTGGTGCATCAGGCACCGCCTCATCGCCGTCCTCATCTGGCTCTTCGCCCTCGGCGGCGCGGCCACCGCGGCGGGTTTCGCGGGTACTGCCTACTCCAACGACTACGAGGCGCCCGGTACGGAGTCCGGCCGGGCCGCCGAGCTCCTCAAGAGCGGCTTCACGGACCTCGGCGGTGACACCGACACCATCGTCTGGCACACCACCGACTCCACCGTGCGGGCCGCCGATGTCCAGCAGACGATGACCCGGACCCTGCACGCGGTCGAGGAACTGCCCGGTGTCGGCGCCGTCACCGGGCCGTACGGGGCGTCCGGCGCCGGGCAGATCAGCGAGGACGGACACACCGCCTACGCCACGGTCACCTTCGACCAGCAGTCCGACGACATCCCGGTGCAGCAGGCCCAGGCGGTCGTCGACACAGCGAAGGCTGCCGCCGACGACCACCTTCAGGTGGAACTGGGCGGCTCGGCCGTTGCCCTCACCGAGGCGCCGTCCCTCCACTCCAGCGAGGTCATCGGGGTCGTCGTCGCAGCGGTCGTCCTGTTCCTCGTCTTCGGCTCGCTCGCCGCCAGCATGCTGCCCATCGCCACCGCCCTCGTCTCCGTCGGCACGGCGTACGCGGGCACCGTGCTGCTGGGCCATGTGATGACCGTCGCCGACTTCGCCCCCATGCTGGGCATGCTGATAGGGCTCGGCGTCGGCATCGACTACGCGCTGTTCATCGTCACCCGGCACCGCGCAGGACTACGCAGAGGCATGACGGTCACCGAGGCGGCGCAGAACGCCGTCACGACGACCGGGCGGGCTGTGGTCTTCGCCGGAGCCACCGTCTGTATAGCGCTGCTCGGAATGCTGATCCTGCGGCTCGAGTTCCTCAACGGCGTGGCGATCGCCGCCTCGCTCACCGTCGTCCTGACCGTGGCCGCGTCCGTGACCCTGCTGCCCGCCCTGCTGTCCTTCATCGGCATGCGGGCGCTGAGCCGGCGCGAGCGCAGACAGCTCGCCGAGTGCGGGCCGCAACCCGAACCGCCCACCGGCTTCGCCGCCCGCTGGTCCGCGTTCGTCGAACGCCACCCCAAGCTGCTCGGCTCGCTCGCCGCCGCGGTGATGCTGGTCCTCGCGCTGCCCACGTTCTCCCTCCATCTGGGCACCTCCGACCAGGGCAACAACGCCTCCTCGTCGACCACCCGGCAGGCGTACGACCTGCTGGCCGAGGGATTCGGGCCCGGCGTCAACGGTCCGCTGACCATCGCCGCGCAGCTCGACGGCGCGGACGACCGGCTGGCGATGGACGGCCTGCCGGCCGCTCTGCGGAACACCGACGGCGTGGCCTCGGTCAGCCCGGTCACGTACAACAACAGCGGCAGTGTGGCCTTCGTCACCGTCGTACCGACGACCTCACCACAGTCGGAGGAGACCAGTGCGCTCGTCGACCGGTTGCGTACGGACGTCCTCCCGCAGGCCGAGGCGAACACCTCGCTCCAGGCCTATGTCGGCGGGGTGACTGCCAGCTACGACGACTTCGCCCAGGTCATCATCGGCAAGCTCCCGCTCTTCATCGGCATCGTCGTAGGGCTCGGCTGCCTGCTCCTGCTGCTGGCCTTCCGGTCGATAGTCATTCCGCTGAAGGCAGCAGCGATGAATGTGGCCGCCGTCGCCGCCGCGTTCGGAGTCGTCGTCGCGATCTTCCAGTGGGGGTGGGGGAGCGAGTTGCTGGGGCTGGGCAGCGCCGGGCCCATCGAACCGTTCCTGCCGGTGATCATGGTGTCCGTACTCTTCGGGCTCTCCATGGACTACCAGGTGTTCCTGGTCGGCCGGATGTACGAGGAGTGGCTGGAGACCGGTGACAACCGGCGGGCGGTCCGGGTCGGCCTCGCAGAGACCGGTCGCGTGATCAACTCCGCGGCCGTGATCATGATTTCGGTCTTCCTCGCGTTCGTCTTCAGCGGAAACCGGGTCATCGCCATGTTCGGCATCGCGCTGGCTGCGGCGGTCGCACTCGATGCCTTCGTGCTCCGTACGCTGCTGGTCCCCGCTCTGATGCATCTGCTGGGCAAAGCGAACTGGTGGCTGCCGCGCTGGCTGGACCGGCGGCTGCCGCGGATCAGCATCGAGCCTCCGGAGTGCCGGGCGCCGCATGCGAAGATTCCGCAGGCAGCGCAATCACCAGAAGCGGTGCACGCCGTACAACCGGCGGAAGCGGTTCGAGAAGGAGCATGATGTTCGCGATATCCCTGGGCGACGACGGAGCAGAACTGCGTCCGCTGGAGATCTGGCAGGCGGAGGAGTTCCTCGCCCATGTGGACCGGGCCCGCGAGATCGTCGACCCCTGGATCCCGTTCGCCACGTTCGCCACCGACCTGGACTCGGCGCGCGCCCTGCTCCGGCGGTACGCGGAGAAGCAGGCGGCCGACACCGGGCGGCTCTACGGCATCTGGCTGGACGGCACGCTCGTCGGCGGTGTCATGTTCCGGATCTTCGACACGGAGTCCGGGAACTGTGAGGTCGGCTGCTGGCTGGAGCGGGCGGGGGAGGGGCGTGGCCTGGTCACCCGGGCGACACGGAAGCTGATCGACTGGGCGGTCTACGAGCGCGGCATGCACCGCGTGGAGTGGGTCGCGTCCGCCGAGAACACCCGAAGCCTCGCCGTTGCCAAGCGGCTCGGCATGACACGCGACGGGGTGCTGCGCGAGAACTACCTGTACCGCGGCGAGCGGCACGACTCGGAGATCTGGTCCGTGCTGGCCCGGGAGTGGCGGGCACAGAAGGCTTGAGGACGGGGAAGGAGGGACGGGCCGGCGACGGACGTTAAGAGACTTCTCATCTGGGCCGCCTAGCGTGCGGGACATGAACCCCGGAACTCCCAAAAACCCCACCACTCCCACCAGCCCCGTCGCTCCCGCTGTTCCCGACGCTGAGGAGACCGGGGCTGAGGAGACCGCGGCGAACGCCGCCGAGGAGACCGCGGCCGACGAGCACGCGGCCGAGGAGACCGCGGCCAAGGACGCGACATACAGCCTCGACAAGGGGGTGGCCGAAGCCGAGGTAGATCTCGCGGTGGCCGACGACGCCAGGGAGGGCTCCGCCTCCGGCTCTGATCAGGACGCCGATCAGGATCCCGACCCGGATTCCGACGTCACGGACTCCGACATCGAGGAATCCGACTCCAGCGACTTTGACAAGGGGCCGTCCGGCCTCGGCTCCGCCGCCGCGGCCGTGGTCGCCGCCGGTCTGGGGGTCGTCGCGCTCACCGGGTCCTGGACCGGCAAGATCGCCGCCGAGCGCGAGACCCTGATCGGGCAGATCAAGACCTCGACCGGTGGCGGCACCGCGGCCCAGCAGATCTCCGAGATCTATGGCGACGCCTGGCACACCACGGCGCTGGTCAACGGCATCTTCTCGCTGCTTGCCCTGCTGGTCGGCATCTTCGCCCTGGTCCGCCCGGCCTTTGGCGCACCCTCCCCGCACCCGCAGCCCGGCTGGGTGCGTGCCGTCGCGACCGCCGGCATCGTGCTCGGTGTCCTCGGCCTGTTGATCTCCGTCGGCGTTTACTCCGACCTCATCATGCCCCTGCCGACCCTGGGCGCCACCCAGTAGCTGAGCTTGCCTGGTCCGGGTGCGGAATCGCGTCTGTCGCGGCCTGATCCGCCCCCGGACCGGCGTCTGTGCCGGACGCCCTGACGATCACCTTTCCGGAGGCCAGGTCGATCGGCCCGCGCCCCGGGTCGCCGACACCGAGATCCACCCGGGTCAGCTCCAGCCGATTCTGCTCCTCGGCGGCATGCTTACGGCCCGGCGCGAAGAGTTCCTCGAAGAAGTTGAACACCGCTCGCACGCCCTTTCACCTGCTGTAGCCGCTATCGCACCTCCAGCACCAGGATCCTGTCGTCTCCCGGCTTCGGGGTGCCACGGGTGTCCGTATTGCTCGTGACCAGCCAGAGCTTGTTGCCGCCTGCGGCGAGCACGGTACGCAGACGGCCGTACTTCCCCTTCAGGAACGCCTGCGGCGCCGCCAGAGGTTCCCCGTCCGCCCGACCGGACAGCGGAATCCGCCAGAGCCGCTCACCGCGCAGGCTCGCCATCCAGATCGACCCCTTGGCGAAGGCGATCCCGCTCGGGGACGCCTCGGAAGGCTTCCACTGTGCAACGGGATCGATGAAGCCCGGCTTTCCCGCCTTGCCCTCGACCTCCGGCCAGCCATAATTCCCACCCGGCACGATCCGGTTCAGTTCGTCCCAGGTGTCCTGACCGAATTCGGACGCCCACAGCTGCTTCTGCCCGTCCCAGGCCAGCCCCTCCACATTGCGATGACCGTACGAATACACCACGGAGTCGGCCGCCGGATTGCCGTGCAGCGGCCGGCCGTCCGGGGTCATTCGCAGAATCTTGCCGGCCAGCGACTTCTTGTCCTGTGCGAGCCCGCTGTCCCCCGTCTCCCCTGTGCCCGCGTACAGCATGTGGTCCGGGCCGAAGGCGATCCGTCCGCCGTTGTGGATCGAACCCTTCGGGATGCCCCGCAGAATCGTGTCCGGTGCACCCAGCAGCCGGCCGGGCGTCGTGCCGTTCTCGTCGTACTGCATGCGCGCGATGCGGTTGTCGGACGCAGTCGTGAAGTACGCGTACACCAGATGGTCCGAACCGTACGTGGGGGAGAGCGCGATCCCCAGCAGTCCTCCCTCCCCACCGGGCGACACCCCGGGCACGGTGCCCAGCAGGGTCTTCTTGCCGCTCTTCCCATCGATCCGGGTGATCGTGCCCTTGTCGCGCGAGGAGACCAGCAGATCGCCACCGGGCAGCTCCGCCAGCCCCCAGGGAGAGTCGAGGCCCTCGGTGAGCGTGGAGACCACCTTCACCGACCCCTTCGCCGGTGGCGGGGCGACCGACGCGGACGGGGAGGCCGACGGGCCCGAGGCGGCGGGGGAGGGGCCGGACGGCGACGGCAGCCGTCCGACGCCCGACGTGCCGCCAAAACCGTTTCCCGACGAACACCCCGCGGTCAGCAGCAGCGTGCCCGCGGCCAGCACGGCCACTGTCCCGCGGCGCACGCCTCGACGCCGTCCCCGACGACCCGCGGGGCCCTCTACAGATCCGAACAGAACACCGCGCACAGCACCGATCCCTTCGACGGCCACCCGAATACCGTTCATACACCGCAGCCGGGCCCCGGGTTCCCCATGCCCGTCAGATTTCTCGATGGTTGATCAGGACGGGCGGCCGCTGATCAGTACCACGACCCCCGCGCCGCAGGCAGCCAGTCGATCTCCATCAGATCCCGCGGGGTCAGTTTCAGCCCGGCCGCCCGCGCGTTCTCCACCGCCCACCGCTCCCGCTTGGTCCCCGGCACCGGCACCACATGGGGCCCCTGCCGCAGTACCCAGGCCAGCGCCACTTGTGCCGCAGTCGCCCCGTGCCGCTGCGCGATCCGCCGCAGCCCGACCACCACCGGCTGGTTCGCCGCCATCATCTCGGCCGTGAACCGCGGATGCCTGGCCCGCAGATCCTCCGGCTCGAAGCCCTGCCCCGGGGTCAGCGTGCCCGTCAGATAGCCGTTTCCCAGGGGCATCGCCGCCAGTAGCCCCACACCCCGCGCAGAGCACCACGGAAGCAACGACTCCAGCGGCTCCGGCGACCAGACCGAGAGCTCCGCCTGCACCGCGCTCACCGGGAAGACCTGCTGAACCCGCTCCAGCTGACGGATCGTTTCGTCGTACATTCGGGCACCCGGCCGGCGTGAAGCCCGCGCCCCGACCGCACAGAGCCCGAGCGCCCGCACCTTACCGGCGGTCACCAGCTCCGCCATCGCGCCCCAGGTCTCCTCGACCGGCACCTCGGGATCGGCCCGGTGCAGCTGGTACAGATCGATCACATCAGTCTGCAGCCGCCGCAGCGAGGCGTCACAGGCCCGCCGCACATAGCCGGGGCGGCCATTGGCGACGATGTGCTGATCGCCCACCAGCAGCCCGCACTTGGTGGAGACGAAGGCATCGGACCTGCGGCCCTTCAGCGCCCGGCCCACCAGCAGCTCATTGGTGAAGGGGCCGTACATGTCGGCCGTATCGAGCAGTTGGACGCCCGCGTCGAGCGCGGCATGCACCGCCCGCAACGCACGATCACCGCGCTGCTGCGACGCGGTGTACGCCCAGCTCATCGGCATGCAGCCAAGACCGACCGCCCCCACGGCGAGCGCCGCCGCACCAAGACTCCTGCGCTCCAACTCCCCGAACCCTTCCTAAGGTCCTGTGACGACAGGACCTCGGCCCCGCCGTCACGGGACCACACCGCACCCCAAAGTAACCTCTGCCGCCCAACACCCCTCGCGCAGCCTCCCCCGAGGTCGTTAGCCTCCTGACCATGACTTCGACGAAGACTCCTGACGTATGGCTGCCGTTTCCCGCCGACGAGATCGAAGGACTTCCCGAGGGTCTCAACTACCACTTCTGGGACGGCGCGCAGGACTACCCGGCCGATCCGGCCGACTGCGCCTTCTACGTCGTGCCGTACATGAAGGGTTCCCAGACCGCGGTTCGTCCGCTCGCCGACATGTCACAGGTCCGGATCGTGCAGACGCTCACCGCGGGCATCGACGATGTCGAGCCGGGGCTCGGCCAGTTGCCGGCAGGGGTACGTCTGTGCAATGCCAAGGGGGTCCATGAGGCGTCGACCGCGGAGCTCGCCCTCGCCCTGATCCTCGCCTCCCTGCGCGGCTTCCCCGGGTTCGTCCATGGCCAGGACAAGGAGGAGTGGCGGGCCGGCTTCTATCCCGCGCTCGCCGACAAGTCGGTGCTGATCGTGGGGTACGGATCGATCGGGGCCGCCATTGAGGACCGGCTCGCGCCCTTCGAGTGCGCGCGGGTGGCACGCGTCGCGCGCTCTGCACGGACAACAGCACGCGGACCCGTACACACACTTGACGACCTGCCCGCACTCCTGGCCGAAGCCGACGTCGTCGTGCTGTCCACCCCGCTGAACCCGTCCACGCAAGGGCTGGTGGGTGCGGAGTTCCTCGCCGCGATGCCGGACGGAGCGCTGCTCGTGAACGTCGCACGGGGCGCCGTCGTCGACACCCAGTCACTACTGCTCGAACTCGAGTCCGGCCGGCTGCGCGCAGCCCTCGACGTGACCGACCCCGAACCGCTGCCCACCGGCCATCCCCTCTGGCATGCTCCGAATGTCCTGATCACTCCTCATGTGGGAGGCAGCACCTCGGCGTTCCTGCCACGTGCCAGGCGACTGGTGACCGGACAGGTGAGCCGCTTCGCTGCGGGGGAGCCGGTGCAGAACGTCGTACGCATCACCGTTTGACCACGCTGTGGGTCCGCTCGACTGCATAGCGTTCCGGCAAATCCCCGATTGTTACTGAGAGTAGATGAACTATGTCCCTGTGTGACTGATCTGGTGTATCGTCCCGGAAAGGGGCGCTGCGCCGAGGAAGGGACTGCGCCGGGGAGGACGCAACACGCGAGGGGGCGACGGGCGATGTACGGCCGATGGGCGAACGATCCGACACCGCAGGGCAGTCGACCGCGACCGGGGTCTGTTCCGGTCGGGTGCCGGGTGCGCGCGCACCCGGCGGCGTCGGGTGCGCCCCGGTGAGCGCGCCGGTCGGCACCCTCAGGGCGTTCCTCTCCCGGTGGTCGGCCGTCGGCGGCGCTTCCGTACTGGTGTCGCAGGTCCTGGTCGGCCTCGTCTGCGGCGGATACGCGGTGGGGGCGGCCCTCGGCTGGGGTTCTTCGGGACTGGCGCTCATCATGGGGGATTTCGGCCTCAGCGCCGCCGCGCTGGTCGCGGCCGTCTCCTGCTTCTTCTATGCGCGGACCCGCGGCAACCGGTTCCGGCCCGCCTGGCTGCTGTTCTCGCTCTCCTCGCTCATGGCCGCAGGGGGCAACGCGGTCTGGGGCTGGTACGAGGTCGTGCTGGAGCGCTCGGTGCCCAGCCACTCCCTCGCCGATGCTTTCTTCCTCTGCTTCGCACCGCCCGCCGTCGTCGGGCTGCTCGTGCTCGCCAAACGCCCCGTCACCCGGGCCGGCTGGGTCTGTCTCGCACTGGACTCCTGGCTGATCGGCGGATCGCTCCTCACGCTCTCCTGGAGCCTCGCCCTCGCCCACACCGCGCACCTCGCGGATGCCGAGGGCGCGAGCGTGGCCGGCTCGGCGCTCGCGCTGGCCTATCCGCTGCTCGACATCGTGCTGGTCTCCATGGTGCTGGCCCTGCACTTCCGGCGGTCCAACGTCAACCGCTCCGCGGTGAACACCGCCGTGGCCGCACTTGCCCTGACGGTTCTGTCCGACGCCCTGTTCACCTCACCGTTGCTGCGCCAGGCCTACCACTCCGGCCAGTTGCTGGACGCGGGCTGGTTCGCCGGTTCCCTGCTGCTCGCATACGCTCCCTGGGGCGCGAACAGCGCAACGGACAAAGCTTTCCCGCCACAGGGGGAGCCGCGCTCCACCAGCCGGCCCGTCGCGGGATCGCTGGCCGCGCTGACGCCGTACCTCGCCGCCGCCGTCTGCACCCTCGGCATTCTCTGCAACGTCATCGAGGGCCGCCGGGTGGACCGCGTCGTGGTCTTCACCGGCTGCACGGTGGCGCTCGCCCTGGTCGTCCGGCAGGGCATCATGCTCGTCGACAACATCGCGCTCACCCAGGAACTGGCGCAGAAGGAGAATCACTTCCGCTCCCTGGTGCAGGGCTCCAGCGATGTCATCATGATCGCCGCCCCCACCGGCGTCCTGCGCTATGTCAGCCCCGCCGCCGCGGGGGTGTACGGGCGCGATGCCGACGACCTGGTCGGCGCCGAGCTCGCCTCGATCATCCATCCCGAGGACCTGGGGCGGGTGGTCCACGAGGTGCGCCGGTTCCTCGCCGCATCTCCGGGTGAGGAGCCCACCACCCGGATCGAGTGCCGTTTCAGATCCGGTACGGGCGACTGGCTCAATGTCGAATCCACGGTCAACCGCCACCAGGGCGGGCTGATCCTCAACAGCCGCGATGTGACCGAAAGAGTGCGGCTGCAGGCCCAGTTGCAGCACAACGCCGAGCACGACCCGCTCACCGACCTGCCCAACCGCGCCCTGTTCACCGAGCGGGTCCGCCAGTCCCTCGGTGGCCGCCGCGCCGGCGACCCCGGCACCGCCGTGCTCTTCATCGACCTCGACGGCTTCAAGGCGGTCAACGACCGCCTCGGCCACCAGGCGGGCGACGAGGTCCTCATCCAGGCCGCCCGGCGCCTCCAAGAGTCCGTACGGGCCGGCGACACCGCGGCCCGCCTGGGCGGTGACGAATTCGCGGCCATCATCCTCGGCGACGGCATCCGCGACCAGTCCGCCCGGGAATGCCAGGTCCACGAGATCGCCGACCGGCTGCGCCTCACCCTCTCCCAGCCGTACCGCATCGGCGCCGGTGAGGTCCGGGTCGCCGCGTCCATCGGGGTCGCATTCGCCGAGCCCGGCATCTCGCCGAGCGACCTCATGCGCAACGCCGATCTCGCCATGTACCGCGCCAAGGCCGGCGGCAAGGACCGCGTCGAGCTGTACGCCCCGCAGATGCAAGCCGAAGTCGTACGCCGCTCCGAGCTGGCGGCCCGGCTGCGTACCGCCCTGCGAGACGGTGAGTTCGCCCTGCTCCACCAGCCCGTGGTGCATCTCACCAGCGGCGCCGTCGCCGCCGTCGCCGCCCAGGCCCGCTGGCGTTCCGCCCAGGGCATCCTGTTCACCCCTGCCGAATTCCTCCGCGTCGCCGAGGACAGCGACCGCACTGCCGAACTCAGCCACTGGCTCCTCGAAGAGGCCGTCGAGCAGGCCGCCGACCGGGCCAGGGCCGGCCATCCGGTCTCCGTCGCCGTGCGGCTCTCCGCCCGCAGGCTCCTCGACGAGGGGATGCCGTTCGGCTCCGTCGAGGCGCTGCTCGCCCGGCACAGCCTGCCCTCCGGCGCCCTGGTGATCGAGGTCGCGGACAGTGACCCCCGGATCTCCATCGACGAACTCGAACAGCGTCTCGTCGCGCTGCGCCGGCTCGGCGTCCGCATCGCGCTCGACGGCTTCGGCAGCGGCTACGCCGCGATCAACGCGCTGCGCCGTCTCCCCATCGACGTACTGAAACTGGACCGCGGTCTCGTCGAAGGCGTCGTGGAATCCGCCCGGCTGCACAAGATCACCAGCGGTCTCCTGCGCATCGCCTGCGACCTCGGCATGCAGTCCGTGGCCGATGGTGTCGACCTGCCGGAGCAGGTCCTCGCGCTGCGCGCCATGGGCTGTACGCACGGCCAGGGACTGGCCTTCTCCGGGCCGCTCGACGAGTACCGGCTGCGCCGCGCCCTGGTTCGTGGCGAGTTCCCGGTGCCTGGCAGTGGCGCCGCCCAGCCGGTCCTGACCGGCGGCTCGATCCCACTCCTCAGCGGATCACATATTGAGACGTCCGTCCCACCCACTTGACACGTTGCATGCGCCGGAGAGATGGTCAATGCCATGCGCACCCGAATTCTCGTACTTGGAAAGCGCGTCGGCTGACGCAGAGTCCTCGCGGACACTCTGCAGACCACACCGGCGCGCTCCCCTCGCTTGCCTCACGGCACGAGGGGTTTTTTGTTGCACTAACACCAGGCAAATCCTCGCAAAATACCCGCAAAAACCCTCAGCTTCGAGAAGAGAATGCCGATGACCGAGCAGGCCACCGGGGCCCACCATCCCCAGCCGCGGGCCCGTAACGGCGGATCGTCCGCCGCCACCGTTGAGCACGTCACGGGCGCGCAGTCCCTCATCCGGTCTCTCGAGGAGGTGGGGGCCGACACGGTATTCGGCATTCCCGGCGGCGCCATCCTTCCGGCGTACGACCCGATGATGGACTCCACCCGGGTCCGCCATGTGCTGGTCCGTCATGAGCAGGGCGCCGGACACGCCGCCACCGGCTACGCACAGGCCACCGGCAAGGTCGGCGTCTGCATGGCCACCTCGGGCCCCGGCGCCACCAACCTGGTCACGCCGATCGCCGACGCCCACATGGACTCCGTCCCGCTGGTCGCGATCACCGGCCAGGTCGCCTCCAGGGCCATCGGTACGGACGCCTTCCAGGAAGCCGACATCTGTGGCATCACGATGCCGGTCACCAAGCACAATTTCCTGGTCACCAAGGCCGAGGACATCCCGCACACGATCGCCGAGGCCTTCCACATCGCCTCCACCGGCCGTCCGGGCCCCGTCCTCGTCGACATCGCCAAGGACGCCCTGCAGGCGCCGACCACGTTCAGTTGGCCGCCCACCCAGGACCTGCCCGGCTACCGCCCGGTCACCAAGCCGCACGCCAAGCAGATCCGCGAAGCCGCCAAGCTGATCACTCAGGCCAAGCGCCCGGTGCTGTACGTCGGCGGCGGCGTCATCAAGGCGGGGGCCACCGCCGAACTGAAGGTCCTCGCAGAGCTCACCAAAGCGCCCGTCACCACCACACTGATGGCACTCGGCGCGTTCCCCGACAGCCACCCGCTGCACGTCGGAATGCCGGGCATGCACGGTGCGGTCACCGCCGTCACCGCGCTGCAGAAGGCCGACCTGATCGTCGCCCTCGGAGCCCGATTCGACGACCGCGTCACCGGCAAGCTGGACAGCTTCGCCCCGTACGCCAAGGTCGTCCACGCCGACATCGACCCGGCCGAGATCGGCAAGAACCGCGCTGCCGACGTCCCGATCGTGGGCGATGCCCGCGAGGTCCTGGCCGACCTGGTCCAGGCCGTCCAGGCCGAGCACACCGAAGGTCACGTCGGTGAGGCCGCCCGGACGGGATATTCAGCCTGGTGGAAGGACCTCAACCGCTGGCGCGACACCTACCCGCTCGGATACGACCTGCCCGAGGACGGCAGCCTGTCGCCGCAGCAGGTCATCCAGCGCATCGGTCAGCTCGCCCCCCAGGGCACGATCTTCGCGGCGGGCGTCGGCCAGCACCAGATGTGGGCCTCGCACTTCATCGAGTACGAGCAGCCCGCCACCTGGCTGAACTCCGGCGGCGCCGGAACGATGGGTTACGCGGTCCCGGCCGCGATGGGTGCCAAGGCCGGCATGCCGGACCGCACGGTCTGGGCGATCGACGGCGACGGCTGCTTCCAGATGACCAACCAGGAACTCACCACCTGCGCGCTCAACAACATCCCGATCAAGGTCGCCGTCATCAACAACGGCGCCCTCGGGATGGTCCGCCAGTGGCAGACCCTGTTCTACAACCAGCGGTACTCCAACACCGTGCTGCACTCCGGCGCCGACATCGAGGGCCTCCCGGCGAAGGGCACCCGCGTCCCGGACTTCGTCAAGCTGTCCGAAGCCATGGGCTGCTACGCGATCCGCTGCGAGGACCCGGCCGACCTGGACAAGGTCATCGAAGAGGCCAATTCCGTCAACGACCGCCCCGTCGTGATCGACTTCATCGTCCACGAGGACGCCATGGTGTGGCCGATGGTCGCCGCCGGCACCTCCAACGACGAGGTCATGGCCGCCCGCGGGGTCCGCCCCGACTTCGGCGACAACGAAGACGACTGAGAGACAGAGAGAGACCGACTCCATGTCCACCAAGCACACGCTCTCCGTCCTGGTCGAGAACAAGCCCGGTGTCCTCGCCCGGATCACCGCCCTGTTCTCCCGCCGCGGCTTCAACATCGACTCGCTCGCGGTCGGCACCACCGAACACCCCGACATCTCGCGCATCACCATCGTCGTCGATGTCGAGGGCCTGCCTCTCGAGCAGGTGACCAAACAGCTCAACAAGCTGGTGAACGTCCTGAAGATCGTCGAACTCGAGCCGTCCGCTGCGATCCAGCGTGAGCTCGTCCTGGTGAAGGTCCGCGCCGACAACGAGACCCGCTCCCAGATCGTCGAGATCGTCCAGCTGTTCCGTGCCAAGACCGTGGACGTCTCGCCGGAGGCCGTCACGATCGAGGCAACCGGCGGAGCCGACAAGCTGGAGGCCATGCTCAAGATGCTGGAGCAGTACGGCATCAAGGAGCTGGTCCAGTCCGGCACGATCGCCATAGGGCGTGGCGCGCGCTCGATCACCGACCGTTCGCTGCGCGCCCTCGACCGTTCGGCTTAACCGTTCGGACCGGGCCGCTCGCATGGCGAGACCCGAAAACGTATCCCCCGCACCCCGCCGTACGGTGGGACGCAACACCTGCACACCAAGGAGAAACCCAGTGGCCGAGCTGTTCTACGACGACGATGCCGACCTGTCCATCATCCAGGGCCGCAAGGTCGCGGTCATCGGCTACGGCAGCCAGGGCCACGCCCACGCGCTGTCGCTGCGTGACTCGGGTGTCGACGTCCGTGTCGGTCTGCACGAGGGCTCCAAGTCCAAGGCCAAGGCCGAGGAGCAGGGGCTGCGCGTGGTGACCCCGTCCGAGGCCGCCGCCGAGGCCGACGTCATCATGATCCTTGTCCCTGACCCGATCCAGGCCCAGGTCTACGAGGAGTCCGTGAAGGACAACCTCAAGGACGGCGACGCGCTGTTCTTCGGCCACGGCCTGAACATCCGGTTCGGATTCATCAAGCCGCCGGCCAATGTCGATGTCTGCATGGTCGCCCCGAAGGGCCCGGGCCACCTGGTCCGCCGTCAGTACGAGGAGGGCCGCGGCGTTCCGTGCATCGTGGCTGTCGAGCAGGACTCCTCGGGCAATGGCCTGGCGCTCGCCCTGTCGTACGCGAAGGGCATCGGCGGCACCCGCGCCGGCGTCATCAAGACGACCTTCACCGAGGAGACCGAGACCGACCTGTTCGGTGAGCAGGCCGTCCTCTGCGGTGGCACCGCCGCTCTGGTCAAGGCCGGTTTCGAGACCCTGACCGAGGCCGGTTACCAGCCGGAGATCGCGTACTTCGAGTGCCTGCACGAGCTGAAGCTCATCGTGGACCTCATGTACGAGGGCGGCCTGGAGAAGATGCGCTGGTCCATCTCGGAGACCGCCGAGTGGGGCGACTACGTCACCGGCCCGCGGATCATCACGGACGCCACCAAGGCCGAGATGAAGAAGGTCCTCGCGGAGATCCAGGACGGCACCTTCGCCAAGAACTGGATGGCCGAGTACCACAACGGTCTGCCCAAGTACAACGAGTACAAGAAGGCGGACAACGACCACCTCCTGGAGACCACCGGCCGTGAGCTGCGCAAGCTCATGAGCTGGGTCAACGACGAGGACGCATAACACCGGCGCCCCGGGGGGCGGGTCTCCTGATCCGCCCCCCGGGGCGTTCCGCCTGCTTCACCGCCGGAAGATGCGGCGTCGTGCGTGTGTACAAGTCGTCCACCCCCGTGCGGGTGATCCTTCCATCGGGGCGCAGTATGTCTCCTGGCGCATGACTACACTTCTCCACACATACACGCGTCAGGCCCACAATGTCGTGCGTCTTCCACGCGGCATGCCCCTCCACCGCCTGCGGCCGTCGGGACGGCCGTCCGCACTGGACTTGTGAGGACTCACGTGAGCTCGAAACCTGTCGTACTCATCGCTGAAGAACTGTCGCCTGCCACGGTTTACGCCCTGGGTCCGGATTTCGAAATCCGGCACTGCAACGGCGCGGACCGCGCCGAGCTCCTTCCCGCGATCGCCGATGTCGACGCCATCCTGGTGCGCTCCGCCACCAAGGTCGACGCCGAGGCCATCGCCGCCGCGAAGAAGCTGAAGGTCGTCGCCCGCGCGGGCGTCGGTCTGGACAACGTCGACGTCTCCGCCGCCACCAAGGCCGGCGTGATGGTCGTCAACGCACCGACCTCCAACATCGTGACCGCCGCCGAGCTGGCCTGCGGTCTGCTGGTCGCCACCGCGCGCAATATCCCGCAGGCCAACGCCGCTCTCAAGAACGGCGAGTGGAAGCGCTCCAAGTACACCGGCGTCGAGCTGAGCGAGAAGATCCTCGGTGTCGTCGGCCTTGGCCGCATCGGTGTCCTGGTCGCTCAGCGCATGTCGGCCTTCGGTATGAAGATCGTCGCGTACGACCCCTACGTGCAGCCCGCGCGTGCCGCCCAGATGGGCGTCAAGCTGCTTTCGCTGGACGAGCTGCTCGAGGTCGCCGACTTCATCACCGTGCACCTTCCCAAGACCCCGGAGACGCTGGGTCTGATCGGCGAGGAGGCGCTGCACAAGGTGAAGCCCTCGGTGCGCATCGTCAACGCCGCGCGCGGCGGCGTCATCGACGAGGTGGCGCTCGCCTCCGCCCTCAAGGAGGGCCGGGTCGCCGGAGCCGGACTCGACGTGTTCACGAAGGAGCCCTGCACGGACTCCCCGCTGCTCGAGTTCGACCAGGTCGTCTGCACCCCGCACCTCGGCGCCTCCACCGATGAGGCCCAGGAAAAGGCGGGTGTCGCGGTCGCCAAGTCCGTGCGCCTCGCCCTCGCCGGTGAGCTCGTGCCGGACGCGGTCAACGTCCAGGGCGGTGTGATCGCCGAAAGCGTACGCCCGGGCCTGCCCCTCGCCGAGAAGCTCGGCCGGATCTTCACGGCGCTCGCGGGCGAGGTCGCGGTCCGCCTCGACGTCGAGGTGTATGGCGAGATCACCCAGCACGACGTCAAGGTGCTCGAACTCTCCGCGCTCAAGGGCGTCTTCGAGGATGTGGTCGACGAGACCGTGTCCTATGTGAACGCCCCGCTCTTCGCGCAGGAGCGCGGTGTCGAGGTCCGTCTCACCACCGGCTCCGAGTCGCCGGACCACCGCAATGTGGTTACCGTCCGCGGCACGCTCTCGGGCGGCGAGGAGGTCGCGGTCTCCGGCACGCTGGCCGGCCCCAAGCACCTCCAGAAGATCGTCGCCGTCGGCGAGTACGACGTGGACCTCGCGCTGGCCGACCACATGGTGGTGCTGCGTTACGAGGACCGTCCCGGTGTCATCGGCACGGTCGGCCGGATCCTCGGCGAGGCCGGTCTCAACATCGCGGGCATGCAGGTCTCGCGGGCGGACGCGGGCGGCGAGGCGCTGGTCGTGCTCACCGTTGACGACGACGTCCCGGCATCGGTGCTCGCCGAGATCTCCACGGAGATCGGTGCGGTATCGGCCCGTTCGGTGAATCTGACCGACTGACGGCCTCACGACCCCACGTACCCGGCATTAGACGCGCGTCTTACACGAACGTCTGCATGCCGGGTACGCTGCTGTCATGGGACACCGTGAGGATCTGCTCGAAGGCGCCAAACGCTGCCTGCTGGAGAAGGGGTACGCCCGGACGACGGCACGCGACATCGTGGCGGCCTCCGGTACGAATCTCGCCTCCATCGGCTACCACTACGGTTCCAAGGAGGCCCTGCTCAATCTCGCCTTCCTCAAGGTGACGGAGGAGTGGGGCGATGTGCTCACCGAGCGCCCGGCCGAGGCCGCGGACGGTGGCGACGGTGCGCCCCGGTCGCCGCTCGACCAGTTCCGGGACACCTGGGAGCGGGTGATCGACAGCTTTGAGGAAACCCGGTCCGTCTGGCAGCTCCAGATGGAGGTCGTCTCCCGGATCGACCAGGACCCGGAGCTGCGGAAGGCCCTGGTCGATCCGCAGCGCGAGCGGCGTGACGGGCTCGCCGAGAACATGCTCGGCATCGACCCGGAGACGGACCCGGAGAAGGCGAGGGTGGCCGGACTGTTCTGCCAGGCGCTGCTCGCGGGCGTGATGGTGCAGTGGCTGATGGACAGCGAATCGGCGCCGTCCGCACAGGATCTGACGGACGGCCTGAAGGCGGTGCTCGAAGGGCGGGCCGGGGCGAACGTTGCCTGTCGCGGCACTAGGTCGGATTGAGTGCCCGGGGTCCTGCGTGACGGGTGCGCCGAACGCCGGACGGGCTGTTGGGGACTCTCGGGTGCGCCGGGCTCGGCGGTGGTGCGCGGGGATCAGAGTCGCGCGCCCTTGAGCGCCATGTGCAGCAGCAGTCGGTCCTCGCCGTCGTTGAGATCGAGGCCGGTGAGCTGCTGGACCCGGGAGAGCCGGTAGTAGAGCGTCTGGCGGTGGATGCCGAGTGCGGCGGCCGTACGGGACGCCTGGCCCGCGCAGTCCAGGAACACCTCAGCGGTGCGGGCCAGATCCTTGTGCGGCGGGGTGAGCAGGGCGCGGACCGCGGGGTCCGCGGCCGCTTGTGCGGGGAGCGCGGTCAGCAGCCGGTACGGGCCGATCGCCGCCCACTCAGCGACTGGGCCGAAGCGGGACTCGGCCGCCGCCGCGCGGGCCGCGGCCGACGCCTCGCGCCAGGCCTCGGCCAGGTCCGCCAGACCGCGGCGGGGCACCGAGACCCCCGCGGCGGCGTACCAGCCCGCGGGCGAACGCCGCTGGTCTGCGGCGGAACGCAGCCGGTCCGCGGCGGTGAGCGCCGGGTCGAGGACGTCGGTGGAGCGCAGCCGGATCAGCGCGGCCAGCGAGGGGCCCCCGGAGGCCCGGACCGAGGTCAGGGCCGATGCCGACGACACCGTACGGACCGACGGCGGATCGTCGGTCCACGGGGTCACGCACACCACCGCGTGCAGGCCCTCCGCGTCCCGGCCCAGTGCCTGGTGCAGCGCGGCCACCGCCATGTCGCGCTGCCAGCCCCGCACGGCGGTCAGGACCACACCGAACTCCCGGGACAGATCCGTGCCGGCCCGCGCCTCGTCGGAGAGCAGCCCCCCGATCCGGGCCGCCACCTCCATCGCCGCCTTCAGCTGCTCGCCGGTCGGCCCGGGGTCCGCGTCGAGCAGCCATACGTAACCGAGTACGACGCCCCGATGGCGTACCGGCAGACAGATACGGCCCCGGAACACCCCGGCCTCCGGGGCGGCCGGAATGCGGACCGGGCCGGTGGCACGGGTGATGCCGAAGCCCTCGAACCAGTCGCGGACCGCGGGCGTGGAGCGCCTCGTCAGGATCGAGCGGGTGCGGACCGGGTCCATCGCCGTGTCGTCGTCGCTGTCGTGGGCACCGAAGGCGACCAGGCCGAAGTCCCGGTTCTCCAGCGTCGCGGGGGCGCCGAGCAGCCCGGAGATCTCGTCGACCAGCTCCTGGTAATCGCCCTTCACCCGGCCATTCTCGCACCCCTTCAGACATATGTCTGAGATCCCGGGAATGGATCGTGACAGCTGTCGATGGCACACCATCGGAGGGATCCTTAGATTTCACGGTGGTTCTCCGTGCTGTACCGCTCCTTTCCCTGTCTGCCGGTATGGCCTTCGTTCGTACTTTCCGTGGAGGTGCCCCGTGCTGGGTCCCGTGATTCTCGCCGCGTCTCGCAGCGACAAGATGCGCCGTTTCGTCTCGGCCGCACCTGGCACCAAGCAGGTCGTCGACCGGTTCATCGCCGGTGAGACCGTCGACCAGGTGGTCCCGGTCATCGTGGACGCCGCCGACAAGGGCCTCGAAGTCACCCTCGACGTGGTGGGCGAGGACATCACCACCCCCGAGCAGGCCGCCGCCGCCCGCGACGCCTACCTCGAACTGGTCGACCGCCTCAAGGACCTGGGCCTGGGCGCCAAGGCCGAGATGTCCGTCAAGCTCTCGATGTTCGGCCAGTCGCTGGACGGAGGTCACGAGCTGGCGCTCGCCAACGTCCGCCCGGTCGTCGAGGCCGCCGCCGCGATCGGCACCACGGTTACGCTGGACGCCGAGGACCACACCACCCTCGACTCGATGTTCGCCATCCACGACGAGCTGCGGAAGGACTTCCCGCAGACCGGCTGTGTGATCCAGGCGTACCTGTTCCGCACCGAGGAGGACGCCCGCCGCCTGGCCGCCGCCGGTAGCCGCGTCCGCATCGTGAAGGGCGCCTACAAGGAGCCCGCCTCCGTCGCGTACCAGGACAAGGCCGAGATCGACAAGGCGTACGTCCGCATCCTGAAGACCCTGATGGAGGGCGAGGGCTACCCGATGATCGGGTCGCACGACCCCCGTCTGATCGCCATCGCCCAGGAGCTGGCCCGGAAGGCAGGGCGCAAGCTGGACGAGTACGAGTTCCAGATGCTGTACGGCATCCGCAGCGACGAGCACATCCGGCTCGCGGCCGAGGGCCACCGTATGCGCGTGTACACCGCATACGGCACCGACTGGTACGGCTACTTCATGCGCCGCCTGGCGGAGAAGCCGGCGAACCTGCTGTTCTTCGGCCGCTCCATCCTCACCAAGGGCTGACCTGCCCGGCTGACCCCCACCCCCCTGATACAAGGAGACAAGGCACTCATGGACGCTGTTACTCAGGTCCCCGCGCCGGTCAACGAGCCGGTCCACTCCTACGCCCCGGGTTCCCCGGAGCGCGCCCGCCTCGAGGCGAAGCTCAAGGAGCTCAGCCAGAACCCGATCGACCTTCCGATGACCATCGGTGGCGAGAAGCGGATGGGCGGCGGCGAGCGCTTCGACGTCGTACAGCCGCACAACCACAAGGCCGTCATCGGTACGTTCGCCGGCGCCACGCAGCAGGACGCCCAGGACGCGATCGACGCCGCGCTGGCCGCCGCCCCGGCCTGGCGGGCGACGTCCTTCGACGACCGCGCCGCGATCATCCTGCGCGCCGCCGAGCTGCTGTCCGGCCCCTGGCGCGAGACGCTGGCCGCATCCACGATGCTCGGCCAGTCGAAGACCGCTCAGCAGGCCGAGATCGACACTCCCTGTGAGCTCGTCGACTTCTGGCGCTTCAACGTCCACTACGCGCGCCAGATCCTGGCCGAGCAGCCGCCGGCCAACTCGCCGGGCGTGTGGAACCGCATGGACCACCGCCCGCTGGAGGGCTTCGTCTACGCGATCACGCCGTTCAACTTCACGGCCATCGCGGGCAACCTGCCCACCGCCCCCGCTCTCATGGGCAACGTCGTGGTGTGGAAGCCGTCCCAGACGCAGACCCACGCCGCCGTGCTGCTGATGCAGCTCCTGGAGGAGGCGGGTCTGCCCAAGGGCGTCATCAACCTGGTGACCGGTGACGGCATCGCCGTCTCCGAGGTGGCCCTGAACCACCGCGACCTGGCCGGTATCCACTTCACCGGTTCGACCCCCACCTTCCAGCACCTGTGGAAGACGGTCGGCAACAACATCGCCAACTACCGCACCTATCCGCGGCTCGTCGGCGAGACCGGCGGCAAGGACTTCGTCGTCGCCCACCCGTCGGCCGACCACGCCGTGCTGAAGACCGCACTGACCCGTGGCTCCTTCGAGTTCCAGGGCCAGAAGTGCTCGGCTTCCTCCCGTGCGTACATTCCGGCCTCCATCTGGAACTCCGGTTTCAAGGAGAAGTTCGCGGCCGAGGTCGACTCCATCACCATGGGTGACGTCACCGACCTGTCGAACTTCATCGGTGCCGTCATCGACGAGCGCTCGTTCGCCAAGAACAAGGCCGCGATCGACCGCGCCAAGTCCGACCCGTCCTGCACGATCATCGCGGGCGGCACGTACGACGACTCGGTGGGCTACTTCGTCCGCCCGACCGTCATCGAGTGCAGCGACCCGGAGAACGAGGTCTTCACGACCGAGTACTTCGGCCCGATCCTCGCCGTGCACGTCTACGAGGACGACAAGTACGACGAGATGCTGGAGCAGATGGAGTCGGTCTCCGACTACGCGCTGACCGGTTCCGTCATCGCGGGCGACCGCGCCGCGGCCGCGCACACGATGGAGAAGCTGCGGTACGCCGCGGGCAACTTCTACATCAACGACAAGTCGACCGGTGCCGTCGTCGGCCAGCAGCCGTTCGGTGGCGGCCGTGCCTCGGGTACGAACGACAAGGCGGGCGCCCCGCAGAACCTGCAGCGCTGGACCCTGACCCGGGCCATCAAGGAGACGCTGGTTCCGCCGACCGACTACACCTACCCCCACCAGGGCTGACGCCCCCCGGGGCGCCGCACCCCCGGCGCCCCGCCATGATTCCCGCCTCCCGTCCGGTTCCCCTGCCGGCCGGGAGGCGGTTTCCATCTCCGCCCCTCGAGAATGAGGCCGTTACCTGAAGGCTGCGGGGCCTGCGAGGCTGGAGCGCATGACTGAACCGACTCTGCACACCGCGCACACCTACCGGCTGACCCCGGCCGCCCTTGACGAGATCCGCACCTTCCTGGAAACCGCCTTCGAGGGCGACTTCAGCGACGACGACTGGGACCACAGCCTCGGCGGCATCCATGCCTGGGTTCGGGACGGCAGCGGGCTCCTCGCGCACGGCAGCGTCGTCCAGCGCCGGGTGGTCCACGAAGGCCGCTCGTACCGGATCGGATATGTGGAGTCCGTGGCCGTCCGTGCCGACCGTCGCCGGGAAGGGCTCGGCGGGCAGGTGATGGCCGCGCTGGAACAGGTCGTCGACGGGGCATACGCCTTCGGGGCCCTGTCCGCGTCGGCTGCCGGGGCCGCGCTGTACGCGCGGCGCGGCTGGCAGGTGTGGCCGGGGCGGATCGCCGTGCAGGGGCGCAACGGGGTGGAGCGGCTGCCGGACGAGGAAGGCAGCACCTACATCCGCGGTGCGGCCGGCGCCGTGCTGCCGCCTGCGTCCGGGACGCTGATCTTCGACTGGCGGGACGGCGACGTGCTGTGAGCGGGCGGGCCGCCGGAAACTTCTGTCTCAGATAGTAGGACGTCCGAGTAATTGTGGAGACAGAACGGCCGGGCTGCCCTAGCTTTGTAGAAGCCGAACCTCTCGCTAGATCCAGCGAATGGCGGTCGTGAGTGTGCGCCCCCGCGCAGGCAACCCCTGCGGCGCCCGCTTCCCGCCCCTTCCGGCGCCTCGAAATCCTGATCTCGAAATCACGTTCACGATTTTTCGATCTCGAAATCCTCGCGATCTCAAGGAGTCGATCCACCATGGCCGAAACGACTGTCCGCCGAGTCCGTCACACCCACCGCCCGACCGAGTCGGAGCGCCGGAATGCCGCCGCGGCTCTGCAGCGGGCCCTCGACCGCAGGGACAATGGCGGCGCCACGGGCCACTGAGAACGGCCCCCGGGGCCAGTCATGGCGAGACCGGTCCGGGGAGGGGCGCCAGTAGGCGTTCAGGCCGCCAATGTCCGTATAGTGGACGTGATATGTCATGCTGTGGGACGCGCAGTATGGTGCGGACATGTCTCGCAGCATCAATCTCGCAGTGATCCCTGGTGACGGTATCGGCCAGGAGGTCGTGGCTCAGGGCCTCAAGGTCCTCAATGCTGTTCTCCCGCAGGATGTGAAGCTGGAGACCAAGGAGTTCGACTTCGGAGCCAAGCGCTACCACGCGACCGGTGAGACCCTCACCGACGCAGATGTCCAGGCGCTCAAGCAGCACGACGCAATCCTGCTCGGCGCGCTCGGTGACCCCTCGGTTCCGTCCGGTGTCCTGGAGCGCGGCTTCCTGCTGAAGCTCCGTTTCCTCTTCGATCACCATGTGAATCTGCGGCCGTCGAAGCTCCTCCCGGGTGTCGCGACCCCGCTCAAGGGGCAGCCGGAGATCGACTTCGTCGTGGTACGCGAGGGCACTGAGGGCCCGTACACCGGCAATGGCGGCTCGATCCGCACCGGCACCCCGCATGAGGTCGCCACCGAGGTCTCGGTCAACACCGCCTTCGGCGTCGAGCGTGTGGTCCGTGACGCCTTCGCCCGCGCCCAGGCCCGCCCGCGCAAGAAGCTGACGCTGGTCCACAAGAACAACGTGCTGGTCCACGCCGGGCACCTGTGGACCAACATCTTCAACAAGGTCGCGGCCGAGTTCCCGGACGTCACCACCGACTACCTGCACGTGGACGCGGCGACGATCTTCCTCGTCACGCAGCCCGAACGCTTCGACGTGATCGTCACCGACAACCTCTTCGGCGACATCATCACCGACCTTGCCGCGGCCGTCTCCGGCGGCATCGGCATCGCAGCTTCGGGCAACATCAACCCGAGCGGCGAGTTTCCCTCGATGTTCGAGCCGGTCCACGGCTCCGCGCCCGACATCGCGGGCCAGGGCAAGGCCGACCCCACGGCCACGATCCTTTCCGTCGCCCTCCTCCTGCGTCACCTCGGTTACGAGACCGAGGCCGTGCGCATCGAGGATGCCGTCTTCGCCGACCTCGCGGAGCGCGACCGGACGACGACTCGTACCACCGACGAGATCGGCGACGCGCTCGCGGTACGCGTAGCGAGCTGACCCGACGACTCCGTCTTCGAAGCCGCCGGGTCGCAACCGCACCCGGCGGCTTCGTTTGTGCGGTCCCGGGTGCCACCATCGACCACTGGACCGCATTCGCATCATTTCGTGCACGGCCGCCCGGGAGCGATAATCGAACGGGGCCGTGGCTTGCGGTGAAGCTCGGACGTCCTAGCACCTGTCCGGCACGAGCGGCGTGAGCGCGGTCCATCACACACAACCGGTGAAGGACACGCACACATGACGACGCCCACGATCGAGCTCAAGCCTTCCTCGAACCCGCTGTCCGACGCGGAGCGCGAGGCGATCCTGGTCAAGCCCGGATTCGGACGCTACTTCACCGATCACATGGTGACGATCCGATGGACCGAGGGCCGCGGCTGGCACGACGGCCAGCTCGTCCCCTACGGCCCGCTCTCCATCGACCCCGCGACCACGGTCCTGCACTACGCGCAGGAGATCTTCGAGGGCCTCAAGGCCTACCGCCAGCCCGACGGCAGCGTCGCCACGTTCCGCCCCGAGGCGAACGCCAGGCGTTTCCAGGCCTCGGCGCACCGGCTGGCCATGCCGGAACTGCCCGTCGAGACGTTCATCGAGGCGTGCGACGTTCTGGTCCAGCAGGACAAGGCATGGGTTCCGGCCCACGGCGGCGAGGAATCGCTCTATCTGCGTCCCTTCATGATCGCGACCGAGGTCGGCCTCGGCGTGAAGCCCGCCAACGAGTACCTCTTCGTCGTCATCGCCTCGCCCGCCGGCGCCTACTTCCCCGGTGGTGTCGAGCCGGTCTCCATCTGGCTCTCCGAGGACCGCGTCCGCGCCGTTCCCGGCGGCATGGGCGACGCCAAGACCGGTGGCAACTACGCCGCGTCCCTCCTCGCCCAGGCGGAGGCCGCGGCGAAGGGCTGCGACCAGGTCGCCTACCTCGACGCAGTGGAGCACAAGTGGGTCGAGGAGCTCGGTGGCATGAACCTGTACTTCGTGTACGGGAACAAGATCATCACCCCGACCCTGACCGGCTCCCTGCTCGCCGGTGTCACCCGTGACTCGCTGCTCAAGGTCGCCCGCGACCTCGGCTACGAATCCGAGGAGGGCCGCGTCTCCATCGACCAGTGGCGGGCCGACACCGCGAACGGCACCCTCACCGAGGTCTTTGCCTGCGGCACGGCCGCCGTCATCACCCCCGTCGGCACTGTCAAGTCCGCGGGCGGCGAGTGGACCCAGAGCGAGGGCGCGCCCGGCGAGGTCACGCTGAAGCTGCGCGAGCGCCTGCTGGACATCCAGCGCGGTGTCGCCGAGGACACCCACGGCTGGATGCACCCGCTCGGCTAGGGCGTGTTTCGAACGCCCTAGCCCTGCAGCTGCCACGACGAAGGCCGCGCCCGGTTCCTGCGCGGCGCGGGCGGGGGGGGGGTGGGGGGTGGTGGGCGGCTTGGTGGGGCCCACCACAGAGTAGTTAAAAAAAATTTAAATAAAGATTATA
>NZ_JBEOYU010000023.1:0-98133 GCF_040297265.1 Streptomyces sp. NPDC001832 | reverse complement strand
TCCGACTCTATCAGACTCTTTCGTGTCCGATTCCCGGTCGAAGCGGCCCCCTGCGGAGCAGGAGAATTTTTACTGCGCTTTCCAGTTCCTCGCTTCCGCGATTCCCTTTCCGGCGGCTCCAACCTTACCAGACTCTTTTCGTTCCGTTTCCGGTCCGAATTTGAATTCAGGTGGCCGTTGGAGTGGCCTTGCCTTTCGGCGGATCCGACGTTATCAGAAGTTCTGAGTCGGAATTCCCGCTCCGTTCGGGGTGCCCAGTGCACATGAGTGTGCGCGGTGTTTCCCGGTCAGTCGGAGCCGTAAACGTACTGGAGCGGGGCGCGCGATGCAAATCGAGGGCCCCGCTCCGGAGTTCGCGCCTGTCGGAGGGTCAGACTTCGACAACGACGGGGAGGATCATCGGGCGCCGGCGGTAGGTGTCGGAGACCCACTTGCCCACCGTGCGACGGACGAGCTGCTGCAGCTGGTGCGGCTCCATCACGCCGTCCTGGGCGGACCTGTTGATCGCTTCCTCGATCTTCGGTACGACGGCGGTGAATGCCGCGTCGTCGATACCGGACCCCCTGGCATGGATGTCGGGCCCGCCCGTGATCTTGCCGGAAGAGCTGTCGACCACGATGAAGACCGAAATGATGCCCTCCTCGCCGAGGATGCGGCGGTCCTTGAGAGAGGTCTCGGTGACATCGCCGACCGAGAGGCCATCGACGTATACGTAGCCCGCCTGGACCTTGCCGACGATCTTGGCCCTGCCGTCGATGAGGTCGACGACGACGCCGTCCTCGGCGATGACGATGTGGTCCTTGGGTACACCGGTGAGGGCACCCAGTTCGGCGTTGGCCCTGAGGTGGCGCCATTCGCCGTGGACCGGCATCAGGTTCTTCGGCTTGCAGATGTTGTAGAAGTACAGCAGCTCGCCGGCCGAGGCGTGGCCCGAGACATGGACCTTGGCGTTGCCCTTGTGGACGACATTGGCGCCCCAGCGGGTCAGGCCGTTGATCACGCGGTAGACCGCGTTCTCGTTGCCCGGGATCAGGGACGACGCCAGGATCACTGTGTCGCCCTGGACGATGCGGATCTGGTGGTCGCGGTTGGCCATACGGGACAGCGCGGCCATCGGCTCGCCCTGGGATCCCGTGCAGACCAGCACCACCTCGTCGTCCGGCAGATCGTCGAGCGTCTTGACGTCGACCACCAGGCCCGCGGGGACCTTCAGATAGCCGAGATCACGGGCGATACCCATGTTGCGGACCATCGAGCGCCCGACGAAGGCGACCCGGCGGCCGTATTCGTGTGCCGCGTCGAGAATCTGCTGGATGCGGTGCACATGGCTGGCGAAGCTCGCCACGATGATGCGCTTCTGGGCATTGGCGAAGACCGTGCGCAAGACGTTGGAGATGTCCCGCTCGGGCGGTACGAAGCCGGGGACCTCCGCGTTGGTCGAGTCGGAGAGGAGAAGGTCGATGCCTTCCTCGCTCAGCCGCGCGAACGCGTGCAGGTCGGTGAGCCGGCCGTCCAGCGGGAGCTGGTCCATCTTGAAGTCACCGGTCGCGACGGCCATGCCCGCAGGTGTGCGGATGGCGACCGCGAGAGCGTCCGGGATGGAGTGGTTGACCGCGATGAACTCGCAGTCGAACACGCCGATGCGCTCGCGCTGGCCCTCCTCGACTTCGAGGGTGTACGGACGGATGCGGTGCTCCTGGAGCTTCGCCTCGATCAGCGCGAGGGTCAGCTTGGAGCCGATGAGGGGAATGTCCGGCTTCAGTCGCAGCAGGTACGGGACACCACCGATGTGGTCCTCGTGGCCGTGCGTGAGGACGATGCCCTCGATGTCGTCGAGACGGTCCCGGATCGTGGTGAAGTCGGGCAGGATCAGGTCGATTCCGGGCTGCTCTTCCTCCGGGAAGAGAACTCCGCAGTCGACGATGAGCAGGCGGCCGCCGTATTCGAAGACCGTCATGTTGCGGCCGATTTCGCCGAGGCCGCCGAGCGGGGTGACCCGGAGGCCGCCCTTCGGGAGCTTCGGCGGGGTGCCGAGTTCGGGATGCGGATGACTCAAAAGACTCTCCTTACCACGCACGCCACGTACCGCTTGGGCACGTGGCGCGCATGTCATTCGTGCACTTGCTGTTGTCTGTGATGTCGCTCTTGCGAGTGTTCTTCGCTTATTCAGTTGTGAAGTCTGTGGTTACAGCTCTACCCCACCGGCGGCGAGATCGATCTTGAGCTGCGCCGCTTCCTGTGTGGTGAGCTCCACCAGAGGAAGGCGCAGGGGGCCTGCGGGGAGGCCCTGGAGGGCCAGCGCGGCCTTGGTGGTGATCACGCCCTGGGTACGGAACATGCCGGTGAAGACCGGCAGAAGCTTCTGGTGGATCTCCGTGGCCTTCTGGACGTCGCCGCCGAGGTACGCCTCGATGAGGGCCCGCAGGTCCGGGGTGACGACATGGCCGACGACGGAGACGAATCCAACGGCCCCGACCGAGAGGAGCGGCAGGTTCAGCATGTCGTCGCCGGAGTACCAGGCAAGGCCGGACCGGGCGATGGCCCAGCTGGCACGGCCGAGGTCGCCCTTCGCGTCCTTGTTGGCGACGATGCGCGGGTGCTCGGCGAGCCGTACCAGCGTCTCCGTGTCGATCGGCACGCCGCTGCGGCCAGGAATGTCGTAGAGCATCACTGGTAGACCGGTGGCATCGGCGATGGCCGTGAAGTGGCGGAAGATGCCTTCCTGCGGCGGCTTGTTGTAGTACGGCGTCACCGCGAGGAGGCCGTGGGCGCCTGAGCGTTCGGCCGTGCGCGCGAGCTCGATGCTGTGGCGGGTGTCGTTGGTTCCGATACCGGCGACGACGTGGGCCCTGTCTCCCACCGCTTCCAGTACAGCCCGTACGAGCTGGTCTTTCTCCGCGTCGCTGGTGGTGGGGGACTCGCCGGTGGTGCCGTTGATGATCAGGCCGTCATTGCCTGCGTCCACCAGATGGACGGCGAGCCGCTGGGCACCGTCGAGGTCGAGTGCGCCGTCCGCCGTGAAGGGCGTGACCATAGCGGTGAGGACCCGCCCGAAGGGGGTCTGCGGAGTGGAGATCGGAGCCATGGGTAACACGCTACTCGTTGCACAGCACCCAATGCCCCCTCGGGGGACACGCAGTAGGAGCCCGGCACTGCCTGCTCGGGGGTTCAAGCAGTGCCGGGTCCGTTTGATCAGCCTAGATGAACTTCACGAAACGCCGCAATACGGACACCGCTTACGGGGCTACGCGTCCGTTCTTGTTGAAGGCTGCATGGGTGAGCGGCATGAGCCGGGCCCAGTGCTCCTCCATCTGCTGGCCGACCATCTCGATCTCCCGCTGCGGGAAGGACGGCACCTTCGCCAGCTCGTGCTGGGTGCGCAGGCCAAGGAAGTGCATCAGCGAGCGGGCGTTGCATGTGGCATACATCGAGGAGAACAGGCCGACAGGAAGCACCGCGCGGGCGACCTCGCGGGCCACTCCTGCGGCGAGCATCTCCTGGTACGCCTCGTACGCCTGGCGGTAGGAGTCCTCCATGACGCGGCCGGTGAGCTCCTGCTGGGCCTGAGTGCCCTCGACGAACTCGTACTTGCCGGGGCGGCCCTGCTGCACGAGCTTGCGGGACTCCCCCGGAACATAGAAGACCGGTTCCAGCTCCCTGTAGCGGCCTGATTCCTCGTTGTACGACCAGCCGACGCGATGGCGCATGAACTCGCGGAACACGAAGATCGGGGCGCTGATGAAGAAGGTCATCGAGTTGTGTTCGAACGGGCTGCCGTGCCGGTCACGCATCAGGAAGTTGATGAGCCCCTTGGAGCGCTCAGGGTCCTTGGTGACCTCCTCCAGGGACTGCTCACCGGCCGTGGAGACACGGGCCGCGAACAGGACGTCGGAGTCGCCTGCGGCGTGTTTCACCAGCTCAACGGTGACATCGCTACGGAAGCTGGGCTGTGCTGGCTCGGAGGTCTCGGTCACCGGCGGGGTCCTTCCATTTGCGTCGCTCGGGCGGCGCCCACTCTACGGGCCGCCACTGACACCGAGGGCCGAAGGGTCGTGCAGGGATTTCTTTGACGAATTCGGCGATTCGGGGCACCGAACGGGCCTGCCGTGCGTCTGACTCAGTAACAGCATCCGTTCGAGAGATCAAGGAGAGTTTCCTCATGTTCTTCCGGCGTGAATCCGTCCCGTTCTCGTTTGTAGCCGAGGCCGACCGATTCCGCAGTAACGTCACTCCTCCCGAGCGGGAGCGCGCCACCGTCTCCCAGCTGGCCAGCCGTTCCCTTGTCGGACTGACGGTCGTCGCAGGTCTTGTCGGGTCGCTGGTTCTCGGCCTCCCCGCTCTGAGCCCCACTCAGGGGCCGTCGCACACCCAGCAGACCGAGGCCTCCCAGGGACGCTGACTCCCACGGGTCCCCTGGATTGGTCTGGTCGGCGGCCTCCTCGGTAGCCTCACCGGGCACAGCAATCGAGCGTGCTTGTGAGTGAGGATCAGTCGTGCCCCTGCCCTTCCTGACGGCCGACCGCGCGTTTGACGCGAGCGTTGAGGACATCGCGCTGCCGTTCGACGACCACGACAGCTGGCGGCGTCCGTACCGCCCAGGCCCCTGGCGCGTTGCGGCAGCAGCCTGCCTGCTGCTGCTCGCGTCGTTCATCCTGCTCGCGGGCGTGATCACCGCGTTCGCCGGAGCGGCGGCGGGCGCCGCCGCGTGCCTGGGGCTCGCCGGCGTGGTCCTCGGCTGTGCCCTGCGGCTGCTGCGGGTCGGCGCCTGGGTGAGCCGGCATGGCGTGCGCCGGGTCGGCTTCTTCACGACGACGACCGTGCCGTGGAACCGCGTCGCGGCCGTCCGTACGGTGCAGCAGCCGGTGAAGTGGCTGGGGCTTCCGCGCACGGTGCAGGGGCAGGCGTTGATCGTCGTACGCGAGGGAGGCGAGACGATTCCGCCCCTGCTCACCGACAGCAATGCGGATTTCCTGGCGCGGGGTGAGGCATTCGACCGTGCGGCCGACACGGTTGAGGCGTGGGGAGACGAGTATCGGCTGGGCTGAGGCGTGTGGTAGCCGGGGCCGTCCGCTGGCAGTTGTGTCCTCAAGCGCCGGTTGGGCTTGATTTCACCGGACGGCCCATCGGCCAGCGTCAGGGCGTGCTGGGCTGGGTTGGCTTCCTGTGCAGAGCGATGGCGCGCTGCATGGCCTTTCGGGCTCGGGGGGTGTCCCTGGCGTCCTGGTAAGCGACGGCCAGGCGGAACCAGCAGCGCCAGTCGTCCGGGGAGTCCTCCGCCTCCTCGCGGCGGCGTGCGAACACTGCGTCGGCCGAGGCGCGGTCGATTCGGCCGGACGGGGTGCGCACCAGCTCGTCGACCGGCAGGCCGCCCTCCGCGTCCAGTTCCGCGGCCAGCGCGTTGGCCCGCGTCACGAACTGGGTGTTCTTCCAGAGGAACCAGAAACCGATCAACGGCAGGATCAACACCGCGACGCCGAAGGTAACCGTCAGCAGAGTGCCGTGCTGGATGAGCAGGACGCCACGGCTACCGACCAGGGCGAAGTAGAACACCAGGACGGCAGCGGTGACGAAGTAGGTGATCTTTGCGCGCATGACAGGGCTCAGTCAGTTCAGGTCGAGGAAGTGTTCCAGGCCGAACGTGAGGCCGGGAGTGGTCACCACACGGCGTGTGCCGAGCAGGATGCCCGGCATGAAGCTGCTGTGGTGCAGGGAGTCGTGGCGGATGGTGAGTGTCTCGCCCTCGCCACCGAGCAGCACTTCCTGGTGGGCCAGGAGCCCGCGGAGCCGGATCGCGTGGACCGGGACTCCGTCGACGTCCGCGCCACGGGCACCGTCCAGGGCCGTGGTGGTGGCGTCCGGCTGCGGGGCACAGCCGGCCTTTCTCCGGGCCTCGGCGATCAGCTGGGCGGTACGGGTGGCGGTGCCCGAGGGGGCGTCGACCTTGTTGGGGTGGTGCAGTTCGACGACCTCGACGGACTCGAAGTAGCGGGCGGCCTGCTCCGCGAACTTCATCGTGAGGACGGCGCCGATGGAGAAGTTCGGCGCGATGAGCACACCGGTTTCCGGGGAGCCGGAGAGCCAGGTGTTCAGCTGCGCGAGCCGTTCGTCGGACCAGCCCGTCGTACCGACGACGGCGTGGATGCCGTGCCGGATGCAGAAGTCGAGGTTGCCCATCACCGACGCGGGGGTGGTGAGCTCCACAACGACCTGGGCGCCGGATTCCGCGAGGGTCTCCAGCTTGTCACCGCGCCCCAGGGCGGCCACCAGCTCCATGTCGTCGGCGGCCTCGACGGCTCGTACCGCCTCGGATCCGATACGGCCCTGGGCGCCGAGAACGGCCACGCGCAGCTTGCTCATTGATCTGCTTCCTTACGGGGGAGTTAGGAGACCGCTTCGTCGAGGCGGTCGGCCTGCTTGTCCTTGAGCGGGCCGATGACGGAGAGCGAGGGGCGGTGTCCGAGGACCTCTCCCGCCACCGCGCGTACGTCATCGGGCGTTACCTGCGCTATCCGGGCCAGCATGTCGTCGACCGACATCTGGTCGCCCCAGCACAGTTCGCTCTTGCCGATACGGTTCATCAGTGCGCCGGTGTCCTCCAGGCCAAGGACCGTGGAGCCGGAGAGCTGCCCGATTGCGCGACCGATCTCCTCGTCGCTCAGTCCTTCGGACGCTACCCGGTCGAGCTCGTCCCGGCAGATCTTGAGGACATCGTGGACCTGGCTGGGCCGGCAGCCCGCGTACACGCCGAAGAGTCCGCAGTCCGCGAAGCCCGAGGTGTACGAGTAGACGCTGTAGGCGAGGCCGCGCTTCTCCCGCACCTCCTGGAACAGGCGTGAGCTCATGCCGCCGCCGAGAGCGGTGTTGAGTACGCCGAGCGCCCAGCGGCGGTCGTCGGTGCGGGCCAGGCCGGGCACGCCGAGGACGACGTGGGCCTGCTCGGTCCTGCGGTTCAGCAGCTCGACGCGGCCCGCGGTACGCAGGGTGCGGGAGCCCGCACGCGGAGCGACCGGAACGGCGTCGGTGCGGGACAGGGAGCCGGCGCGCTCGAAGGCCCTGCGGACCTGGCGTACGACCGTGGCGTGGTCGATGTTGCCCGCGGCGGCGACGACCAGGTGTGTGGGGTCGTAGTGCTTCTTGTAGAAGCGGGCGATCCGGCCGCGGTCGAGCGCGTTGATGGTGTCGACGGTGCCGAGGACCGGGCGGCCGAGGGGGGTGTCGCCGAGCAGCGTGTGCGCGAACAGGTCGTGCACGCAGTCGCCCGGGTCGTCCTCGGTCATCGCGATCTCTTCGAGGATGACACCGCGCTCGGCGTCGACGTCCTCGGCGGTGATCAACGAGCCGGTCAGCATGTCGCAGACGACGTCGATGGCCAGCGGAAGGTCGGTGTCGAGGACCCGCGCGTAGTAGCAGGTGTACTCCTTCGCCGTGAAGGCGTTCATCTCGCCGCCGACCGCGTCGATGGCGGCGGAGATGTCCAGGGCACTGCGCTCGGCGGTGCCCTTGAAGAGAAGGTGTTCGAGGTAGTGCGTCGCACCGTTCAGGGTGGGGGTCTCGTCGCGTGATCCGACGTTGGCCCAGATCCCGAAGGTGGCGGAGCGGACGGACGGCAGGGTCTCGGTGACGACCCGGAGACCGCCGGGAAGGACGGTGCGGCGGACCGTACCGATGCCGTTGGTGCCCTTGAGAAGCGTTTGGGTACGGGCGACGGCCCGCGCCTTCGAGGAGGCGCGGGCCGTCGTCACGGGACTACGGGACGTCACTTGGCGGCGTCGTCCTTCTTCTCGTCTTCCTCGCCCTCGATCACGGGGATGAGGGAGAGCTTGCCGCGGGAGTCGATCTCTGCGATCTCGACCTGGACCTTGGTGCCGACGCCGAGCACATCCTCGACGTTCTCCACGCGCTTGCCACCGGCGAGCTTGCGGATCTGCGAGATGTGCAGCAGGCCGTCCTTGCCCGGCATGAGGGACACGAACGCACCGAAGGTGGTGGTCTTGACGACCGTACCCAGGTAGCGCTCGCCGACCTCCGGCATGGTCGGGTTGGCGATCGAGTTGATCGTGGTGCGGGCGGCCTCGGCGGCCGGTCCGTCGGCGGCACCGATGTAGATGGTGCCGTCGTCCTCGATCGTGATGTCGGCGCCGGTGTCCTCCTGGATCTGGTTGATCATCTTGCCCTTGGGGCCGATGACCTCACCGATCTTGTCCACCGGGATCTTGACGGTGATGATCCGCGGGGCGTTCGGGGACATCTCGTCCGGAACGTCGATGGCCTCGTTCATCACATCGAGGATGTGGAGGCGGGCGTCGCGGGCCTGCTTCAGCGCGGCGGCCAGGACCGAGGCGGGGATGCCATCGAGCTTGGTGTCGAGCTGGAGCGCGGTGACGAACTGCTTCGTACCGGCGACCTTGAAGTCCATGTCGCCGAAGGCGTCCTCCGCACCGAGGATGTCGGTGAGGGCGACGTAGTGGGTCTTGCCGTCGATCTCCTGGGAGATCAGGCCCATGGCGATACCGGCGACGGCGGCCTTGAGCGGCACACCGGCGTTCAGCAGCGACATGGTGGAGGCGCAGACCGAGCCCATGGACGTCGAGCCGTTGGAGCCCAGCGCCTCGGAGACCTGGCGGATCGCGTAGGGGAACTCCTCGCGCGTCGGCAGCACCGGCACGATGGCGCGCTCGGCGAGCGCGCCGTGCCCGATCTCGCGGCGCTTGGGCGAGCCCACACGGCCGGTCTCGCCGACGGAGTACGGCGGGAAGTTGTAGTTGTGCATGTAGCGCTTGCGGGTCACCGGGGAGAGGGTGTCCAGCTGCTGCTCCATGCGGAGCATGTTGAGGGTGGTGACGCCCAGGATCTGGGTCTCGCCACGCTCGAACAGCGCCGAGCCGTGCACCCGCGGGATGGCCTCGACCTCGGCGGCGAGCGTACGGATGTCCGTGACGCCGCGGCCGTCGATGCGGACCTTGTCCTTGATGACGCGCTCGCGGACCAGCTTCTTGGTCAGCGAACGGTACGCGGCGGAGATCTCCTTCTCGCGGCCTTCGAAGGCCGGGAGAAGCTTCTCGGCGGCGATCTCCTTGACGCGGTCCAGCTCGGCCTCGCGGTCCTGCTTGCCGGCGATGGTCAGCGCCTGGGCCAGCTCGGACGTGACGGCGGCGGCGAGCGCCTCGAAGACGTCGTCCTGGTAGTCCAGGTAGACCGGGAAGTCGCCGGTGGGCTTGGCGGCCTTGGCGGCGAGGTCCGACTGGGCCTTGCAGAGGATCTTGATGAAGGGCTTCGCGGCCTCGAGACCGGCGGCGACGACCTCTTCGGTCGGGGCCTCGGCGCCGTCCTTGACGAGCTGGATGGTCTTCTCGGTGGCCTCGGCCTCGACCATCATGATCGCGACGTCGCCGTCCTCCAGGACGCGACCGGCGACGACCATGTCGAAGACGGCGTCCTCGAGCTCGGTGTGCGTCGGGAAGGCGACCCACTGGCCCTTGATCAGGGCGACACGGGTGCCGCCGACCGGGCCGGAGAAGGGCAGGCCGGCCAGCTGCGTGGAGCAGGAGGCGGCGTTGATCGCGACCACGTCGTAGAGGTGGTCGGGGTTGAGCGCCATGACCGTCTCGACGATCTGGATCTCGTTGCGCAGGCCCTTCTTGAAGGAGGGGCGCAGCGGCCGGTCGATCAGGCGGCAGGTGAGGATCGCGTCCTCGGAGGGCCTGCCCTCACGACGGAAGAAGGAGCCGGGGATCTTGCCGGCGGCGTACTGCCGCTCCTCGACGTCCACCGTGAGGGGGAAGAAGTCGAGCTGGTCCTTGGGCTTCTTGGAAGCGGTGGTGGCCGACAGCACCATGGTGTCGTCGTCCAGGTACGCAACGGCGGAGCCGGCGGCCTGCTTGGCCAGGCGGCCCGTCTCGAAGCGGATGGTGCGGGTGCCGAAGGTTCCGTTGTCGATAACGGCCTCGGCGTAGTGGGTCTCGTTCTCCACTAGCGTTTTCTCCATACTCGTCGTCTTTCGCCCTGCCGCCCGTGTGGCGGAGGACGGTGCGGAGAAGCGCGCCGTGTGTGCGGGCCGGTCTTCGATCGAAGCTCCCGGGCGTTGTCCCGGGGGCCACTACCGAGGACCGGCGGCGGCCGTGGCGCGCCTCTCCTCGCTCTGGTGTTGTACGTCCAGGTTACTGAGCCCGGCCCTGGTCCTGCACGTACAGCAAAGGGAGCGGCCCCCTGGAACCCGGGGTACCGCTCCCTCTCACAGCGTCCTTACTTGGCGCCGCCGGCCGCACCACGGCGGATGCCGAGGCGGTCGACGAGCGCACGGAAGCGCTGGATGTCCTTCTTGGCCAGGTACTGCAGGAGGCGGCGACGCTGGCCGACCAGGATCAGCAGACCACGACGGGAGTGGTGGTCGTGCTTGTGCGTCTTGAGGTGCTCCGTCAGGTCCGAGATCCGACGGGAGAGCATGGCCACCTGGACCTCGGGGGAACCGGTGTCACCCTCCTTGGTGGCGAACTCGGCCATGATCTGCTTCTTCGTAGCGGCGTCGAGCGACACGCGGTACTCCTCTTTGGTGTTCGATGCGTCCACGAGCGCCCCTGGTCTTGATCTCAGGGGGTCTTCCGTTACTCGGGGGCGAAGGTCCGATGAGCGCAGCTCCCAGGGTGATCCGGGAGCGCGTACACAAACGGCCGTCAGTCAGAATACCAGTCACTGAGACCCCGGCCGCCCGTGGTACCGGACGGATCAGCTGGTGAGTGCGCGGATCGAGTGGTAGACGTCGAAAACGGCGAGGCACAGCGGCAGCAGCGTCAGGAGCACACACGATTCGGCGATCTCCAGGAAGCGCCCCCAGAACGGGGTGACTCCCTTGCGCGGCACGATCAGCCCCACGGCAGTGATCAGCGCGGCGACGCCCGCCACCGCGGCGGTGAGCCAGATCGTACGGATGTCGAGCCCTGCGGTCTCCCCCTTGAACGCCTCGCGCACCAGCGTCGCCGGCGGGTTGAGGGACAGTCCGAGGCCGAGGAGCACCAGTGCGCCGAGGCCCGCCGCCAGGACGCAGCCGACCTGGGCCGTGTAACGGAACAGGTGGGCGCGCATCAGCATCGCGATGCCGGTGGCGAGGGCCAGCAGCTGGCCCCAGATGCTGTCCGAGAAGCCGAGCACGGCTGCGGCTCCCACGGCCACCAGCGCGCATCCGCCGACCAGACCGAGGAGCAGCTCGTGGCCGCGCCGCGCCTGAGCGGCGATGCGGTCGGCGTCGACCGGGCCCTGCGGCTCCGGGTCGGACGTCCCGTAGTCACCGACGGTGGTACGGGGCGGCTCGAAGCCGATGGGGAGGCGGGCGAAGCGGGTGGAGAGTCCAGGCAGGAAGCCGAGGAGCCCCACGGAGAGGGGGGCACACACGGCCGCGGTCTCGGCCGGCTCCATACCGGTCATGATCGCGACGAAGGTCACCAGCACGCCGATGGCAGCGGCGAACACGAACGCGACGAAGGTGCCGTCGCCTTCGGGTGCGGCGATCATGAGGATCACCGCCGCCACCAGCACGGCGGCGCAGGCGAGCAGGAACTGGAGCCTGCCGGTGCCCTGGCCCTCGCTGAGCGGCAACAGACCGGCCCCGGCGACCGCCGCGTTCGCGAGTACGCCGATCCCCAGCGCGATGGACGATCCACGGTCGGCGTACACACGCGCGCGTACGCAGGCGAGCGCGAGAAGGAGCACGGAGGTGACCGCGGCCAGGATGCCCGGCAGACCGTGCATGTCGTGCCGGACGTCGGAGTTCCACAGCACGAATCCGAGCAGGACCAGCAGGACCGATCCGCCGAAGAGCCCGGCCGATCGGGTGAGGCTGTCGCCCCAGAGGGTGCGGTCCCGGGCGACTGCGGTGGCGACGGCATCGGAGACGTCGTCGAAGACCGCGGGGGGCAGCGACTCGGAGAAGGGCCGCAGGGACAGCAACTCGCCGTCGAGGATGCGCTGGCCGGCCAGAGTGCGCCCACCGTCCAGGACGGTGCCGTCGCGGCGCACCAGGTGATAGCCGACCGGAGCCCCCGGGGCGGGGCTCTGCCCCGCCAGCCGGAGGATCTCCGGGTAGAGGTCCGCGACGGGGATGTCCTCGGGTAGCGCCACATCGACGCGGCTGTCGGGCGCGACGACCGTGACCCGGCAGAAACCGGTTCCGTTGCCGGCCGGAACTCCGGGACCCGGCCGACCGGATCCGGTAGCCGCCATTTGGGCCGTCATAGTCACGTGCTGCTCCCCCTCATGGTTCTGCTGGCTCCTGGAACGCACCCCGGGGTCATGGGCCCGACCCGCGTCCCGATGGATCACGTGGTCAACCGCGTCCCGAATGACCCATTTTTTTGCGGTAGTTAGCGGATGCGTACACGCGTTGCGACACCCTACCGCCCTCGGGTCATCCCCTACGCCAGTAGGATCCTCCCGCGGACGGAGCGGTCGCCACGGGGGCGCCGATAGGAACAGCACCGTCCGGCAAGGGAATTGGTGAGCTGTGAGCCAGATTGTCGTCAAGCGCCCACCGCGGGCCCTCCCCTCCGAAGTCCCGGGCGAGCAGGTGCAGTTGCAACCTCCGCCCGAGCTGCCTCGCGGCCAGCAGGAGGGGGTGATGATGCAGCTGCTGCCGATGCTCGGCATGGGCGGTTCCGTCGTCTTCTTCTTCATGACGCCGAACCCGGTCATGCGGATCATGGGCATGATCATGATCGCGTCCACGGTCGCCATGGCCATTGCGATGATCATCCGCTTCCGGCGCGGCACCCAGGGTCAGCTCGCAGACATGCGGCGCGATTACCTGAAGTATCTGACGCAGACCAGGCGCGCGGTGCTGAAGACGGCCCGCGAGCAGCGCGACGCGCAGTTCTATCTCCACCCGTCCCCGGAACAGCTGTGGGCGCTCGTCGCCGAGGGCAGCCGGGTGTGGGAGCGCCGCGTCGGTGACGCGGACTTCGCGCACGTACGCATCGGCCTGGGCAGTCAGGAACTCGCCACGCCGCTCGTCGCGCCCGACACCGCGCCGGTCGATGAGCTGGAGCCGCTGACCGCCGGGGCGATGCAGCAGTTCATCACGACCCACAGCACGCTGGACGGCCTGCCGATGGCGGTCTCGCTGCGCGCCTTCTACCACCTGACGATCAGTGGCGAGGCGGAGTCCGTACGCTCCACGGCCCGCGCGATGGTCGGTGCGCTTGCCTCGCTGCACTCCCCCGAGGACCTGATCATCGCCGTCGCGACCGGCCGGAACGCCGCCCCGCACTGGGAATGGACGAAGTGGCTCCCGCACATGCAGGCGCTGGGCTCCGTCGACGGTGCCGGCAGCCGTCGCCTGATCACCACGAGTGTCGAGGAGCTGGAGGAGATGCTCGCGGGCCATCTCGAAGGCCGACCGCGCTTCCAGCCCGATGGCCAGCCGCTCCTGGAGCAGCCCCATGTCGTCGTCGTGCTCGACGGCCAGTCCGTACCGGCGACATCCGCGCTCGCCGCGGCCGAGGGCCTTCAGGGCGTGACGGTCGTCGAGATCGTCACGGGCCAGGTCAACGGAGCACGCGGTGGTCTCTCCATCGTGGTGGACCCCCACTCGCTGCAGTTGGAGTCCGGACACGGGCTGGTGTACGACGGCCTTCCCGACCTGCTGAGTCACGAGGCCGCCGAAGCACTCGCCCGGCAACTAGCCCCGCTCCACGTGGCCTCGGGCGGCGACGACGACGAACCGCTGCTCGCCAACCTGGAGTTCACCGATCTGCTGAATCTCGGCGACGCCGCCTCGGTCGACGTCAGCCGGACCTGGCGGGCCCGCTCGCAGGCGGAGCGACTGCGTGTCCCGATCGGCGTCGGCGAGGACGGCGGCCCGGTGATGCTGGACCTCAAGGAGGCGGCGCAGGAGGGCATGGGGCCGCACGGCCTGTGCGTCGGCGCCACCGGTTCCGGCAAGTCCGAGCTGCTCCGTACGCTCGTACTGGGCCTTGCCGTCACCCACACCTCGGAGACGCTCAACTTCGTCCTCGCGGACTTCAAGGGCGGTGCCACCTTCGCCGGCATGGCGCAGATGCCCCACGTCGCAGCGGTGATCACCAACCTCGCGGACGACCTGACACTGGTGGACCGCATGGGTGACTCCATCAGCGGTGAGCTCAACCGCCGCCAGGAGATGCTGCGCGACGCGGGCAACTACGCCAACATCCACGACTACGAGAAGGCGCGCGCCGCGGGAGCCCCGCTGCAGCCCATTCCCTCCCTCGTCCTGGTCATCGACGAGTTCAGCGAACTGCTCACGGCCAAACCCGACTTCATCGAGATGTTCGTGCAGATCGGGCGTATCGGCCGTTCGCTGGGCGTCCATCTGCTGCTGGCCTCGCAGCGCCTCGAAGAGGGGCGGCTGCGCGGACTGGAGACCTATCTGTCGTACCGGATCGGTCTGCGTACGTTCTCCGCGGGCGAGTCCCGGGCGGCGCTGGGTGTGCCCGATGCGTACCACCTGCCCAATGTTCCCGGTTCCGGCTACCTGAAGTACGGCACGGACGAGATGGTGCGGTTCAAGGCCGCGTACGTCTCCGGGGTGTACCGCTCGGGCGCCCAGCCGGCCGTGTCCTCCGGCCCTCTGCCGGTGGACCGCAGGCCGGTGGTGTTCACTGCGGCTCCGGTGCCGGTGCAGTACGTACAGCCGAGCCCGCAGGCCGGGGCCGTTGTACCCGATGCGCGTACGGCGGAGGACGACGCTCTGGCGGACACGGTGCTCGATGTGATCGTGCGCCGGCTGGAGGGCCGGGGGGCCTCCGCACACCAGGTGTGGCTGCCTCCGCTGGACAATCCGCCGTCGCTGGACGAGCTCCTGCCGGGGCTGTCCGCGGTCGAGGGCCGTGGGCTGACCCAGCCCGGATTCGAGGGATCGGGCCGCCTCGTCGTACCCCTGGGCGTGGTCGACAAGCCGTACGAGCAGCGGCGCGACACGCTCTACCGGGACTTCTCCGGTGCGGCGGGCCATATGCAGATCACCGGTGGTCCGCAGTCGGGCAAGTCCACGCTGCTGCGCACACTCATCGCGGGCTTCGCACTCACCCACACGCCCCACGAGGTCCAGTTCTACGGGCTCGACTTCGGTGGCGGCGGCATGGCCTCGATCGCCGGACTGCCGCACGTCGGCGGGATCGCGTCCCGGCTCGACCCGGAGCGGGTGCGACGCACCGTCTCCGAGGTGTACGGGATCATGGCGCGGCGTGAGGAGTATTTCCGCAGCGCGGGCATCGACTCCATCGCCACCTTCCGCAGGCTGCGGGCGCGCGGCGAGATCTCGGTGACGGACCAGCCGTGGGGCGACGTGTTCCTGATCATCGATGGCTGGGGCAACTTCCGTACGGACTACGAGGGCCTGGAAGCGGCGGCCGTGGACATCGCGGCGCGCGGGCTCGGATACGGCATCCACCTGATTGTCACGGCGTCGCGTTCCATGGAGGTCCGGGCCAACCTCAAGGACCACCTGATGAACCGGCTCGAACTGCGGCTCGGTGACGTCATGGACTCCGAACTGGACCGCAAGGTCGCGGTCAACGTGCCGGCCGGTGTGCCCGGTCGTGGTCTCACACCGGAGAAGCTGCACTTCATGGCCGCGGTACCGCGGATCGACGGCATCAACTCCGACAGCGACCTCTCCGAGGCGACGGCGGCCATGAACCAGGAGGTCGCCCGGCACTGGACCGCGGCGCCCGCCCCGGCGGTCCGTCTGCTGCCCCGCGAACTCCCGGCGCACGAACTGCCCGCGGGCTACGCGCATCCGGAGCGGGGCATCGCGTTCGGTATCGACGAGAACAACCTGGAGCCGGTCTTCCTCGACTTCGAGCGCGACCCGTTCTTCCTGGTGTTCGGCGAGAGCGAGTCCGGCAAGTCCAATCTGCTGCGGCTGCTCATCAAGCAGCTGTCCGAGCGGTACGACGGGAACGCCTGCAAGTTCTTCGTCATCGACAACCGACGAGCACTGCTGGACGCCACCCCCGCGACGCACCTGGCGGAGTACGTGCCCATGTCCAACGACATGGAGCACCACGTGGACGCGCTGTACAACCTGATGAAGCGCCGTACGCCGTCGCCCGACGTCACGGCGCAGGAACTGCGCGAACGCAGTTGGTGGCGCGGCCCGACGGTGTTCGTGGTCGTCGACGACTACGACCTGGTCTCCACGTCCAGCGGAAACCCGATGGCCAAGCTCGCGGAGATGCTGCCGTTCGCACGTGACGTCGGCGTCCGGTTCATCATCGCCCGTAGCACGGCGGGGGCCGGCCGGGCCCTGTACGAGCCGTTCATGCAGCGCATCATGGAGCTCGGCGCGCAGGGGCTGATGCTCTCGGGCGACCCCATCGAGGGGGACGTTCTCGGCAACGTACGACCGCGCCCGATGCCTCCGGGGCGCGGGGTCTTCGTCACGCGGCGACGGGGGAATCCGCTGGTGCAGTCGGGGCTCATGGGCGGGGAGCGGTAGGAGTACGTGCGGAGGCGGGGCGGCGGGGGCTACCGGTGGCGGCCGCAGTGCGTGGTGTCCCGCTCCCCCCTCGCCCCGCACCGGGCGGGCGGCTGATGCGGCTGCCCGTCTCAGCAGAGATTCCGAAAGTCCGGCATTCCCGGCACACACTGGAGGGTTCCGCGCATGGCATGGGCCGAGTGGGAGCAACTGAAGGCCGATGCGGCCAACAAGAGCGGCGCACAGATGCAGCTCAATAAAGCCGCACCTACAGGCGGCGGCGGTGGGCAGGGCGACCTGAAGGTCGATCAGACCGACCTCTCGGCCGTCCGTGACGAGGCCTCCAAGTTGCACGGGCGCTTGTGGAAAGAGGGCCGTGTCGCAGTGCCCACCAGCGAGACAGCAGCGAGCGACCTCACCACCCAAGGACTGGAACTCGGCGGAGCCCTCCAGCACGTGGCGGATCGGTGGGATAGACAGCTCAAGTCCCTTAGTGACGCCTGCGGGCACATATCGAACCACATGGACTTCACCAAATATGTGCACAACAGTGACGATCAGTACGTGAGGAGCAACATCAGCAGTATCGCCTCGCTCGACCAGGGATTCGATGACGACTACGCACCCAAGGGCAAGACGAACAAGGCGGACGACTGATGGATTTCGAAACGCTGCGCTTCGCCAAGTTCGGACTGCTGGACGAGGCCATCACCGACTGGTCGACCATGGTGACCAACCTTGCCGATCTGGAAAAGGACGCCAGGGAAGGCCTCAAGGCGAAAGCCGACAAAGCCAACTGGGCGGGCGACAACGCCAACGTCACCAGAGAGTTCGTCGGCAAGACAGTGCACGAGTTCGATGACGCCCACAAGCAGGCCAAGTCCCTGTGGAGCATCCTCAAGGATGTGCGGGACGAACTGAAGGGATACCACAGCGAACTCAACGCAGCCCTGGAACGTGCAAGCGGAAAGAACCTGACGGTCACCACCACCGGCGGTGGTGGCTTCACGGTCACGATGAACATCCACCCGGACCGCGCGGCCAAGGGGACAACCGTCCCCGACCACAGCCAGAGCGATGTCACCGCCCTACGGGACGAGATCCAGAAGATTCTGAATGAAGCGACCGAGAGCGATCACACGGCCGCCGTCGCCCTCAAGGCACTCTCGGACCAGGCCGACATGGGATTCACGGGGGCCGAGTACAGGGACCGGGACTCTGCGGCCAACGCGATCAAGGAAGCCGACCGGCTGTCCGCGATCGCGAAGAAGAACCCGGAAGATCTCACCGTCAAGGAATTCGACCAGCTGAACGCCGGGCTCAAGAAGATGTCGGGCGACGAGCTGTTCGCCGCACGCTTCACGGAGAAGCTGCGGGCTCAGGGGACGTTGGACTTCTGGGCCGGGCTGAACGATCCCCGCTTGGCCCGTGAGATCGGCCGGGAGAGGGTCGACCAGTACGACGAACTACAGAAGAACCTGAGCCTCACACTGGCTACCGCCACCCAGAGCGACAGCCGAGGAATGATTGACTGGAAGCGCGAGATGGTGGATCTCGGCAGCCAGCCCATCTCAAAGCACTCGGGCACCCTGGGATTCCAGGTGATGAGCAACCTCATGCGGTGGGGGAACTATGACGACCAGTTCCTCAAGAGCTACGGAAGCGAACTGATCAAGACCGAGAAGAAGTTCACCGACAACGGACGCCACGGCGCCTGGACACACATGGGGATGGACCCTTTCCTCAATCGCACCGGCACGGATTCCGGAACTGATCCGATGACCGGCTTCATGAAGGCCCTGTCGAACAGCCCCGACGCCGCGACGGACTTCTTCAGCGACACGTTCGTGACGAAGGACGAGGATCACGACTTCGAGGAAGACGCCGACAAGAACGGAAAGAACGAGAAGAGGGAGCTCAGTAACTTCGACTACCTCTTCGAGGAGCGGGACTGGCCGAAGGATCAGAACGACAAGGGCAAGGAAAGCGTCACCGGCCGGAACTCCATGGCGTTGGCCCTTGAAGCAGCGACAACAGGCCACCCCGCGGGTGAAATGCCGACAGCTGACACTCCGGCACATAGCCCGCAGCAGGCAAAGCTGATGGAACGTCTTGTCGCCTCAATCTCTGAAAACAGCAAGCGCTTGACGGATTACAGTTACATGGGTGACAGCATCGGTCAGATCTCATCCGAATATCTTCCCGATATGAACCGGGCAATGGCAGACGACCCAGAGGTCCTGCAGGAGGGAGATAACGGAGACGTCAGCAAACTCTTCCCGATCACGGGAAATCCGGCGGAGATGAACCACAGGGACACCACTCGCTTCCTGCTGGCAGTCGGTCAGACCCCTGAGGGTTATGCCCAGGTCGAACTCGGCCAAAAGCAATACATGGCAAACCTCATGGACTATCATTTGAACCCCGATTTGCCCGCAGACCAGCGATTCTCTTCGGAAAAGAACCTGACCGTGTCACAGATCGCTTACGGCTCGGGAGAAATTGCAGGAACGCTGGCCATCGGGCGGCAAGAGGAAGTTGCGGGCGACGCTGAGGAAAAAGACAAAGCCTATGGTCACGCAATGACCCAAACAAAGGGCGCCATCTCGGGAGGTATCGGGATCGGTATCGGCGTGGGCACATCATTCATTGCCACCCCTGCCGTTGGCGCCGCGGTAGGAGGCGCAGCGGGCACCGTGAGCGGAATGCTCCTTGAGCAAATCTTCAAGGATTATGAGGGGGACGCCAAGAGCGAGGCAGGAGCGGTCATGGCCGAGCATTGGGAGAATGGACGCGACAATAATTTCAAGCACAGTCAAGAAGCGGTGATTCTGGCGGCAAAGGCTCATGGAATACCGCTGGAGGACCTTGCCACCTACGCCCGCACCGGCGCACGCGACGGGTTCACGGATGCCGGCCCCAATACCACGGCGATGGGGCCCGACCTGAAGACAGACATTTAGATTGAACCTCTCTTCTTTCAGGCAATAACCCACCCATCACGAGCCCCGGAATGAGAGAATTGAAAGGCCATAGCGCATACCTCGTTTTTCATAGAGGAGTGCAAAGAGCTGCAGTTTTTACAGCTTGTGCGAGTCTCGCACTCGTAAGTTGCTCGGACGAGGCAGAGCGCGAGTACAGCGCACCGAACTCCCTGTGCGGCACGTCAATATCGCCCGGATTACTGTCTCCCTTTCTCCCTCCGGGGAAGAAGGTATCGGAGAAATCCTTGACACCTGCGGACGGGATCGCACGCTGCCAAGTTTTGGTGGACGGCAAGGTCGTACTGGTGGCCAGCCGGGAATGGTGGAGCGACAAACCCAACCTGACAGAAATCGCACAGGGGCAAGCCTACGTAGAGCTCGAGAATTTCTCGGACGACGGAAGGTACATCCATTCCGAGCGAGGTGCGGTAGGGAAGGCGGAGTGCGCAAGACCAGTCAAACCCGGCAACGAGCTATTCACCGTGGTGCAGGTACCCGAGCCTGGTAGAGCAAATGCTGACGCGGTGAAGGCCCTCATCACGGGATACACGGAGAGTATGAGCTCCTCGGATCAGTGCACGCGCAATGAGTGACATGATTCAACAAGGTTATCCCCCTCTGCTGCGATCGACTTCCAAGAGAGGAACGGCAGTGATCAGGCGTAAAGTCGGACGTTCCACCGCAGCCTGGGCTGCCGGGGCGGCCTTGCTTCTACAGACGGGGTGCGGCAGCGATGACAGCAAGTCCACTGCGCTGAGCGCGAAGCAGGTAGAGGCTGCGCTGCCGGGTGGTGCGGCCATGCCGGGCTGGACGGTTTCCGAGGAGCCCGAGGCAATTCCCATGAATAGCATGCACAAGCAGCTTGTGTGCCCCAATGAGGGCAACAAGGGCTGCGAGGACGCTCGTTTCTACGGCCTCTCGACCTTCCACCGCGACGACAAGAACGCCAATGCCTACTTCCAAATGGCAGCCTACAAGGACGAGCAGACAGCCGAGACGGCATACGAAGCCCTCTGGAAGATCAACAGTCGGGGCCCAGGGCCGAAAGCTAAGAACCTGGATCTCGGCGCGCTCGGAGAAGAGAGCAACGCTCGTGTCGGCACTGTGGATTTTAGGGGCGAGCCGGGTGCGGTGGCACAGGTGCGGGTCGGCACGACGCTGCTCTGGGTTCAGGTCACCGGCACCCGAAAGGGCGACATCGACGACGCCCTCGTTAAAGACATGGCCTCGCTGTTCAGCGTGCGTGCCGAGCAAGCCCAGAAGGGCGACAGGCCCTCCGCCACACTCGGCAGCTGATCACTGGGGCAGTGAATCGCCCAGTCCGCTCTGATCGACGCGAGCAGTGCGGACAGGCCCACGCTGCTGACGACGAGTATCACGTTTGGCTCGTCGCTCTCTCGCAGCCGGAACGTGCCATCAGACGCGCCGGCGATATTGACGCAGTTCGCGCCCTCGGTACTGTACGAGGACTTCTGCCAGTTGTACTCGGACATGAAATGGCCTCTCAGAGACTTCTAGCAACCTTTTGGACGAAGTCCCGGCTTTGCGCCGGGCTGAGCGCGCAGCTCTCCATGCGATCCAAGACAGATCTATAGCGAGCAAGCTGTGCCTCAGCATCGAGGAAATCGCAACCGTGATCGGAATCCAGCACAACGGTGTCCAACTGCGGCACCTGCCCCGCGACGTAGGTGATCGGCTGCCCAGCAGCGGGGAAATCCTGGCGCTCGAAGGGAATCACTCGGATCGTGACGTTCTCCTGTTCCATCATCGCGGCCATGTGAAGCAACTGCGCTCGAGTGACCTCAGATCCACCGAATCGCATACGTAGCGCGCGCCCGTGTCGCCGCGTGGGGCCTCGCGCACGAGGACCGGAGCGCCCAGGTCGCCGCTGTGGACGACAGGTTCCGGATGTCGCTGCGCACTCCCGACCGTGCGGCCCAGCTGATTTCCCTGCACCCGGGAAGCATCGGATGCCTGGTGTGGCCCGGGCTAACCACCCTAACTACGCCCGCGAGTTAACAGAGTTCGACTTTTTCACCCAGTATCTGCCGAGCCTCCGAGACGGGGATGGGGCTGCTCCGGGGGCGGCCGGTGACAGCACCCTCACCTGCTGACAAGCGCGATGCGCCGTGCTCGGCTTTGTGGTCGGGACATACGTCAGGGTGGGCACCTCCCGTGCGTGCCCACCCTGACTGTGTCCTGCTGAGAATTACTCGAAGTTGGCCCTCGCCCGCTTGTCGCCGGCGTGGTACGCAGCTCCGGCCTCGCGCACCTTGCGAGAGATCTCGCTCAGGGCGGTGTGAATCCCGGTGGCGTCGCGGTCCCAACCAGCCTGAGCGGTGTCGTACGCCTCCTTGGCCTCGCCCACCCAGAGCTCGGACACATTGGCGATCATTTGCTTGATGGACGCAAGGTCCTCCTGGAGCTGCTTGCTCTGCCGGTCGATGGCCCCGGCGGCCAAGTCCAGGCTCGCGTAAGTGACAACCATCGTGCCGTCGTTGTTCGACATGCGGTCCTCCCGTGCTATCTAGGTTCGGTATGAAGGCCTTGTACGTGGTACGGGCGCGACAGGATCAGAAGTTGTTGAGGTTCGAGGTCCTGGCCTCCACCGTCGCATCACCCGAGTAACCGCTGACGACATCGACACCCTGGAGGGCCTGCTTGACTTCGTCTTCGGTGTTACCTGAAATGGTTCGCGCCGCCTTGATGGCCTCCTGGAAATTGACAAGCCGATTGGCGATGCTGACCATCTTCCGATTGATCTCTTCCTGCTTCGAGTTGAAGGCGCCGGCGCCGATGCCCTTCCAAGCGCCCTCCAGGCTGTCGATCGTCCCCTGTAGCGTCTTCAGCTGGCCCTTCACGGAGTCGAACCGCGTGGAGAGCTCACCCTCCAGCTTGAGGAGAGCGGCATCTGAGAGCTTCTGATCAGCCATGGTTTTTCGGCTTCCTTTCTGGTGCTCTTGTTCGGTCCGGCATCACTCGCCGGTGGTACGGGTGTAGAACGTCGGGCCAGTCAGGCGGCGCGGCGCTTACGGGCCAGCGCGAAGGCTCCGACGCCGAGCACGATTACCGCTGCCGCTCCGCCCAAGACCAGACCCAGTTGACTGTTGTCGTCCTTCTCAGCACTGGAGCCTGTCATGGCGACGTCATCAGGCTTCTCATTCTTTTCGGGCTGTGACGAAGCTGATACTGACGGGGAAGGGGAGGTCGAGGAGCCGGACGTTTTCTCTTTGGTGAGAGGGCTGATGTCCGGGTCGCCGGGGTCTCCCTTGCCCTTCAGGATGTTCATGGAGGGGCGGATCAGGCCGTGGCCGAGGTACTTGCTGAGCGTTCCCTTCTCCCAGTCACGGCTGGCCGTGTCGAAGAGAACGTTGAGGACTTGGTTTGCTGTCCAGTCCGGGTGGGCGGACCACACCAAGGCTGCGGAGGCGGATGCGATGGCGGTTGCTTGGCTGGTGCCATCGCCATCGCAATACCTCTGGAAGGTCTCATCACACCAGTACGGAATGTCACTACCAGGAGCAGCGATATCCACAATGCCGCCGTTTTGGGAGTACTCGGCTACCTTACCGTCGCGGTCAGCCGAGGAGACACCTACGACCTGTGGGTACGCGGCAGGGTACTGATCCCTGTTGCTCGTCTCCGCATTATTTCCCACACCCGCGAAGAACAACTTCCCTTTACTCTGGGCGTACTTCACCGCTTCCCGCTCCTCCCGCCCAGGGAAGTCACTGGCAAACGACATGCTGATGATCTGTGCATCGCTGTCCGCTGCGGCCCGGATAGCATCTTCGGAGTCATGGGCGTTCACCGAATGCCCATTCTGGAACTCTGTATCGGTGATTCGCATCGGGATAATCTTCGTGCCCGGAGCGAGGCCTTGCAGGCCACCACCCTTCCCCGTTCCGGCAATCAACTCAGCCATCGTTGTGCCGTGCCCGTCATAGTCGTCGTACTCATCGCCGTCAGCCCCTGTAGCGTCAAACCCCTTCAGGACCTGCCCCTTCAGAGAAGGCGTGGACGCATTGACGCCGGTGTCGATGACAGCAACCTTGATGCCTTCGCCCGTGGTGACCTTCCACATCTCCTCCGCCTGCATCGCGCTGAGGTACCACTGCTTCGATTGCACGTCCGCGGCCACCGCAGAGGGAGCAGCCCCTGCGAATCCCACGCTCCAGGCAGCGGCGACAACCACCGTACCGAGCAGGCGTCCTCGCAATCCGAGAGGCATGCGGCGCTTCCGGGTCTGGCTCATTCCTTCTGTCATCCTGACTCCCGAACTTCCCTGTACCTACTCGATCACCGGCGGTGCGACTCCACGCCGTCCGGCCTCCCACGTCTCTCTGTCTTCCGTCAGGTAGTCCGGACGAGGCGTGCCCCCGTTCTGGTCCTCGTCATCAGAGTCCCTTCGACCTGCGGGTCCACGTACGAGGCCTGCGCCTCCAGCGGTGAAGCCCTTTGCGCCGCCGGATCCGGCAGCACCACCACGAGGCGTACCCACGACTCCGTTCGAACTGGGAGTGCCTCGTCCACCAGGCCGAGGCGCGCTGCTCGTTCCCCCGGCTCCGATCACTCCCCGTGGGTTGGCACCACCGGCAGAGCCGCGCGTTTGTGCTGCACCTCCGGCTCCGATGGCCGTGCTGCGCGGAACGCCACGGGCTCCCCCCGGGGTAGCACGCTGCGGAGTTCCACCTACGATGCCGCTGGCCCGGCCAGCACGCGGCCCGGAGGTTCCGGATGCACCTGCACGGCCGCCTGCCACGGGCCTTCCGCCAGTCACACCGGACCGGCCGGCAACAGGGGGCTGGCCCCCGCCGCCGCGTCCAGATGTCCCTGAGGCCGAACTCCCGCCCATGGGGGCCGGACGCCCCACCGGGTCTCCGGCGCGGCCATTCGCCGCAGGGCCACGGCCAGTGGAACTGCCGACTCTGGATCCGCTGCCCCCGGGCTGCCCGACTGTCCTGGGCACTCCTGTCGACCCCTGGGACCACCGCGAGCTACCCGTCATCGGGTTCACAAAGCCATTCGCTACGGGCGGAGTCGAGCCTCCACCCGGCCCCGCAGGACTTGTGGCCAAAGGCACAGGGGATGTGCCGGAAGCGGTCACTGGGGCTGGCGGACTAGCAACGCTGTCGATCTCAGTTGATGTGTTCTTGTCCAGGACAGGCGTGGCCGCCCCGAGCACCTCGGCGGAGGAACTACTTCCGGTATTGCCTGAGCTGTGAGCTTCGCCCCTCGCGGAGGGCTCCGATACACCTCGTGTCGTGCTACTACCCGACGTCTCGGATCTTGCTGACGGGTTGCTGGAATCGGGGGGCCTTACGATACGGCCCCGCGGCCGCGGCATCGCAACATCAAGCCGCTTATCAAACCGCGGCGGCTCCTGCGCCGCCAGCCTCTCCTCCGAGACCGAGTAGTACGACGCCAGCCGGTTCGCCTGGTTGATCGCCTCCTGGCGGTGCTTCTCGACCTTCACCGCCGCCGCGTACTCCGGGTTGCCATCGATCCGTTTCGGGGCCTCGATGTCCTCGGGAGACTTGCGATTGACGCGGCTGTCGCGAGGCGGGAGGGAGTTACGCACCGAGGCGAGGCCTGTGCCCGCGACCGTGATCTGAGTGCCGGCTGTCTCCGCGAACTCGCCCAGCTTCCTGGCGTGGGCGACCAAGCCGTTGCCCCAGTCCCGGAAGGCGATGCCGGATTCGCCCTCCCAGTGGACAGCCTTGATGAAGTCGCCCAACTCCTGCGCGGCCTCGTTGATCGCGGTCCTGGCCTTCAGGAGCGCCTCACCTGCGTCCTCGAGGTGCTCGGGGTTGGAGTTCTCGATCAGGTCGATCATCGCGTTGAGCTCGTGCCCCTCGAATGAGGTCCGCCCCGAGGAGCCGGAACCCCGGAAGCCGAACACCTTCAGGGCGCCCTCGAGCTGCCGGTTGACGTCGGTGGCGAGCAACTGGCCCTGGACGCGTACCTGATCCTGCTGCTGCTGTTGCTGCGGAGTCAGTTCCGGCTGAGACTCGGAACCCGGTTCCGGCTTCTTCGGTTCGCTCATTCGGCTGCCCACCCCGAGTCGCTCTGCTTGTCAGCGTTCCGCTCAGGCGTGCCCGTCTTCTCGGCCTGCGCCTTCTCGCGCTCAGCGTCCAAACGCACCTGGATCTCGTAGAACCGCCGCCGCACGTCGTCCTCCACGTTGTCGAATCCCACAGCCGCCGCGTGCACGCCGAGGCTCAGATACTCGATCTGGTCGCCCAGGGACTTCGAGAGCGTGACGAGCGACTCGTGGACGCGGTTGTACTGCGTGTAGAGCCCGTCCGCTTCCGCGAAGCACGCGTTCTGACCGCTCAAGGAGGCGCGCGACACCGTCTGTGCCGCGATGTTCGACTTGCCGGCTGCCGAACCTTCGAATTCCGCCAGCAACGCGTTAACGCGTTTCTGGAACTGCTCGAGGGCGCCTACGCCGCGCTGGAGATCCCCGCTCGTACCGTCGGTCACGATACTGCCCTTCCCCGATTCCCCGTTTACTCAGACCGTCTCGCGTTGCTATCGCACCCGCGTGAACAGGTCTGGCCCCATAACGTCAACTCTAGCCAATGGCACTGACATGACCAACTCACTTGTCCATCAAGTGACTTCTCGGACTGACGTCATCGACGTGTCCGAGCGCCGATCGCCGCCGCAATGTCAGCTACCGCCCATTCGCCCCAGGCGCCCCGACCTCCGTCGCATGTCGCGCAAGGCCACGGCCGCACCCGCTATGGCGGCGACCAGTACGCCCCCGCCCACCACCACGTAGGTCGCCAAGCGGGCGTTGCGTTCGTCCGCTGTCTCGCCCAGCTGGAGGGCGGCCGGGACCGGTGCTTCGCCCTTGCTCACGCCCTCGTTCGCCACCGGGTGTTCGATGGGTTTGTCGTCCTCGGTCAAGGCGCGCACCGGGTCGACGACACCCCAGCCGACCCGGCTGTCGTGGCCCGCGATCGAGCGTTCCGCCGTCTGCTGGATCTGGGCGACGATCTGCTCCTGCGTCCAGTCCTTGTGCTTGGCCTTGATGAGGGCGGCGACTCCCGCGACGTACGGGGCCGAGAAACTGGTGCCGTTGTCGGCGCAGTGTCCGCCGCCGGGGACCGTCGAGATCATGTCGACGCCGGGGGCAGCCACGCCCACGAACTCGCCGGACTGGGAGAAGGCGGCCCGTTCGTTGTTGCGGTCCGACGAGGCCACTGCCAGGACACCGTCGTAGGAGGCCGGGTAGGTCTCCTTGACGTTGCCGCCCAGCCCGTCGTTGCCGGCCGAGGCGACGATCACGATCTCCTTGTCCAGGGCGGCGTCCACCTCCTGTTTCAGGACGGGCGCGGGCTTCACCGCGTTGGCCGTGTCCTGGGAGATGTTGATGATGTCGGCGTCCGCCTCGTTAGCGGCGTAGTGGATGGAAGCGGCAAGCGACTCCGCCGTTCCGTGGCCCTCGGCGTCGTTCTGCTGGATCGGGATGATCGTCGCGTCCGGAGCGAGGCCGGTGAAACCGGTGCCCTTCGCCTCTCGCGCGGCGATGATTCCGGCGACCTTGGTGCCGTGGCCGACCACGTCGGTGGTGCCGTTCTCCTTGCCGCGCTCGATCTTGCTGCCGTTGTCGTCCTTGAGGTCCTTCGGCAGGAAGTTGCGGCCACTGCCGGTATCCACGGCCTTGGTCAGCTGAGGGTTCTTGACGTCGACGCCGGTGTCGATGACCGCCACCCGTACGCCCTTGCCGGTGGACTGCTTCCACAGCTCGTCCAGCAGAACGCGCTGCAATGCCCAGGGGCGGCCCGGGTACTTCTTCGAAGGGAAGGTGCACTGGGTGGAATCGTCCGCGGCCGCGGGCGGTACCGGCAGCGTGACGAAGAGGACGGCGGTGGCGGCCGCGACTGTCAGCAGGCGCCGGGGGCGAGGAGAGGGATACGTCGTCACGTGGTCGCTCCTCACGAACCCTGCGGCTGGCGGGCGGCGCCGGTCGAAAGGCGCGGTCCCGTCGGCAGGAACGTGGACCAGGCAGCCGGAATGGGTGCGGGATCGACGTCCTTGTATCCCAGCCGGTTCTGCGCCTGCTGGGCCTCCTGCTGACGCTGCTCCCTCTCCTCCTTCGTGCCGGATTCACCGATGCCGGAATCGTCCTGGGCGCTGTCGGCGTTGGACTGCATGGCGTAGCGCAGACCGGTGTCGGTCACCAGGAAGAGAGGGCCGGAGTCGGCGTTGGCCCCCTTGAACTGGCGGAAGAGCTGGCCTGATCCGGGGGTGACGTAGGCGCTGCTGGATCCGGTGGGGAGCGTGGCGGGGAAGCTCGTGCCCGCCCAGGTGCTGAGCGTGGTGGTGCCGTCCTTCTCGGCGACGTCGCGCAGGACGTTGCACACGGTGTTGCGGCTTCCCTTCGCCGTACTCGCGGAGTTGACGGGGGCCAACTCGCTCGTGGGCCAGTCCCTCTCCTGCCCGAACGCCTCACCGGGCTCGAACGCTCCGGCGCTGACGTGCTTCACCTTGCCGTCCTGGTCGAGGTTGACCAGGGCGCTGCTGCTGAGCAGGAGTTTGGCGACGAAGTCCGATACCGGGGCGACCCTGCCCGGCAGGACCACGTACTGCTGGGTGCTGGTACCGGAGGGCGCCGCGAGGACCATGCCCACCTTGTTCGCGTCGGGCTGCAGCTTTCCCGGAACACCCGCGTCGGCGCCGGGAGTTCCCTCTATGACCGGGAAGGTGATCTCGTCTCCGGTGTGCAGTGTGGCGAGCCAGGCGGCGGACACCCGCTGGGGGACACGGTTCTCACCGACGAGGGTGCGCAGCAGCAACTCGTCCTTCTGCACCGGGTACGCCTTGCCCGTGGCGTCCACGATGTAGCGGGTCCTGTCCGGTCCGGGCCCCTCGACGTACATCATTTCACCGCCGTGCAGTCGGCCTGTGCCCTCGGTCTTCTTCTGCTCGCGCTCCGCGAAGACGAACGTGGCCTTCTGGATGGCCCTGCCGCCCTCGCCGGGCTGCTCACAGACTGCCCAGCGCTTGTTGGAGCCGGCTTCGGTCTTGTCGGGCAGCCGGTCGGGGGCGTACGGGATGCCGAGGGTGGCGCCGTGCGGGATCTTGCCGCTGTCGAGGACCGACTCGTCGACGTTGATGACCTTGCCCTTGTCCGGGGCGAGGAGGAGTTTGGCGCTGGACATGTTCAGCACCGGGTGGAGCTGCTTTTTGCCGTCGGTCTTCAACACCACGTACCGGGTGGTGGATTTGCTGGCGATGATGACGTTCTCGTAGGGGGTGTCCCATTTCTGGGGAGCCACGGGCTTGAACATCCCCCAGGCTCCGAAGACCGCCAGGACGACGGCACCGACGACCGCCCCGGGCATCACCGCACGCAGGGGGCGCGGCGCACCCTCCTCCGAGCCGGACGGGTTGGGCTGCAGGAACTGTGCGATCAACCTCCGCTTCGCGAAGGTGTAGGCATTGAGTTCGTCCCGCCGTGATGCCATGTGCGCGCTGCCCCTTCTCCCCAGTGGGCGACCAGGTTCCCACACCCGCCGTGAGCCGCTGCCGTCGACTGGGTCCCCTACTATGCCTGTTGGCACTTGGCTCTCACTGCTCGGGTAGGGTGATCGCCCGATCAACGCCCGTGAAAAAAACGGTAAATGGGGACACGAGGGGGCAACGCGGCGATGGGTCCAGCGACGCGCGAGCGTACGAGGCGGTCTACCCACCGATCGCCCGAATCTTCCCGGCGGCAACGCAGCAACGGGTCGGCCGACGCAGCTTCCCGCCCATCGGCGAACGCCCCTGCGGCGACCACTTTGCGCTCGATCTCCCGGATTGGTCGCGTCGGGCCGGCACTGCGTCAGATGGTGCTCGTCGAGGCAGCTCTGGCGGTCGCCCTGGTGGGCGCCGCGCTCGGCGGTCTGTGGCTGGTGCCCGGCGTCGCGGTCGCCTGCCTGCTGATTCTTCTCGCGGTGGTACGTCGCCGGGGCCGGGCCGTTCAGGACTGGCTGTCGACGCTGCTGTTCCTCCGCGATCGCAGGCGGACCGCTGCGGCGCCCCCCGCTGACACGGAGCCGCAACTGGCGCCGGTGGCGGAGAACGTGCCGGGATTCGCTCCGTACATCTATGTGGACCGGGACCGCCGCACGGTGGGCATGCTCGGGGACGGCACGTTTCTGACCGCTGTCGTACGGGTCGAGGCGAGCGGTGAATCGCTTCGCCAGGCGCTGGGGGCGCGGGCGCTTCCGCTGTCCCTCCTGGGCGATGCCCTCACGGTGGACGACATCGTGCTGGAGTCCGCTCAGCTCGTGCAGCAGGTGCGCCCCGCTCCGGCGCCGCATCTGCCGGAACGCTCGGTGGCCCGGCTCTCGTACGCCCCTCTTCAGGACCGGACCGGGGCGCCCGCGCTGCGGATGACCTGGGTGGCGTTGAAGCTGGATCCGGAGCTGTGCCGGGAGGCCGTGGCGGCACGCGGTGGCGGAATCGGAGGAGCTCAGCGCTGTCTGGTGCGGGTCGCGGACCACGTGGCGAGCCGGATCACCGGCGCCGGGTTCCGGGCCGCGGTGCTGGATCAGCAGGAGCTGAACTCCGCCATGGCGACGTCCGCGTGTGCCAGCCCCATCCTGTCGGCGCGCGCCGGGCGCCCGGATGCCGCGCCGCAGCGACGGACGATGGAGACATCTCGGGTCTGGCGCTGCGACGACCGTTGGCACACCACCTACGCGGTGGATCACTGGCCCGAGCTGGGCCGGGGGGCCACTCCGCTCCCGCGGCTCGTCTCGCTGTTGACCTCGGTCCCCGCGTATGCGACGACGTTCAGCCTGACGGTGCGCCGCGGTGCGCACCAGGGCCACATGTCCGTCTGCGGCCATGTACGGATCACCGGTGGCTCCGACACCGAACTCGTCGGGGTGCGAAGGACATTGGAGCAAGCCGCCCGGCATGCGAAGGTCGGCCTGGTACGGCTGGACCGCGAACAGCTGCCGGGTGTCCTGGCGACGCTCCCGCTGGGAGGCGCACAGTGACGAAGCACATCGCTCCGAGGCGGGGGCTGCTCGGCCCGCGTCATGCCGGCCACACCCTGGCGGCGGACCATCTGGGCGCGCTGTCGTTGCCGGTGGGGGACGACGGCGTGATCATCGGCGACGACGCCGAGGGACGCCCGCAGATGATTGGGTTCCACCGACCGGCGCCGTACGACGTCCTGTTGATCGGCGGACTGTGGACCGCGCAGGTGTTGGCACTGCGCGCTGCCGCTACCGGTGCGCGGGTGGCGGTCGAGACGGGGCGCACCCAGGCGTGGACCACGCTGGCACAGTCTGCGGGCGCCGGTCTCGAGTGCATCTCCCTCCATGACGTGGGCCGGGTTCCGCCGACAGGAGCGACCGTGAGCAGCCCGGTGTTGGTGGTGCGTGACTGCGGCATGCGCCCGCCCCGTGGCCGGGTGGTGTCTTCGCCGTGGCAGTCGGTGCTGACGCTGCTGCCCTATCTGAGCCCCGTGGCACCTCGGTTGCTGCGAGCTTCGACGCTCGTGGGCGTTCAGCGGGTCTCGCCGGCCGAGGCGGAGCAGATCGGCAGGATTCTGGGGCTCGCACGGGCCGAGAGCGAGGCCCTGCCCACTCTGGCGGACGGTGTCACGCTCTGGGTGGCGGGCCGCGAGCGCCACTGGGTGATGACCAGTGCCACGGACGTCGAGGCCGGATTGCTGGGTGCTGCTCGCAGGATGGAGTCAACTACTCGACCGTGAACGACCGAGCTTGCTGACCCGGTTCGATACGGCTTTGTTTATGCTCCCGACTGCCCCCTACGACAGGGCGGTCACGGGTCACATCTACCGCTCCCGGCTCGGGCCGGAAGCGGATCGGGCATGTTGACGAATACCCACGCCGAGCGTGCGCGGTTGCGCACGTTGACCCCGGCGACGTGGTCGGCCGGCCCAGCGAGGCCGCACCGGCGACAAGAGAAATGATCACGCGAAGGGCGGTTGTTCTTCGCGGTGTGACCGCAACGCGGGCAGCGCTGCGAGGTGTAAGCCGGGTCCACCTCGATGAACGGCACTCCGGCCCGGCGGGCCTTGTATGCGAGGAATGCGCCGAGTTGGTGGAACGGCCAGGAGGACAGACGGGCCCGCTGGTCGCGAGAAACCGTGACCCGCTCGCGGATACCCCTCAGTTCTTCGAGGGCGATTCCGCGTTCGGTGCGTTGCGCGACGGCAACCGTCTGCTTGGAGATCTTGTGGTTGATGTGGGTGGCGTGCCTCGCCTCGCGGCGAGCACGCTTTTTGAGGAGCTGCTTGGATGAGCGGGTGCGCCTGGCCTGGATCTCGGCCTTCTTGCGGGCCTGCCACCTGCGGTAGCGGCCGAGTCTGCGACCGGAGTGGTTGTCTCCGTCCGAGGTGGTGGCGAGGTTGACGATGCCCCGGTCCACCCCGATGAAGTCCTTCGGTTCGAAAACCTCGGGCTCGGGCATGTCAATGGTGGCGACCAGGAACCACTTGCCGTCCCGCATCACCAGGTCGGATTCGCCCTTACGGTTCCCGGCGAGCTGCTTGAGCGCCTTGAGTGAGCAGGCGAACCTCAGGTCCTTCACCCGGCCCGCGAGGGTCCAGACCGAGACTGTCTGCACGTCGTACTTCCAGGACAGGCACCGGTCGTCGTAGGTGTGCGCCGCATCAGGGCGGAAGACGATCGGCTTCGACTCCGCCTTCCGGCGCCGCTTCGACCCCTCGGACCCGAGGTTCCCGTTGCGGATGTTCGCACGAAGTGTGCTGTAAGCGTCACACACGCGCTTGATGACATGCTGCGCGGCCTGCGCCCCCAGCCCACGGGCCTTGAGCTCGCCGTAACACAGCTTCCGCAGCGGAGTTTCCCTTCCTCTGAGCCCGAAGTGCTCGAACGCCACCGACGACACCCGGTTCGCCGCCTTGTTGACCGCATGCAGGGTCGCCTCAAGAGCCGACGCCTGCACGGCATCCGGCATGAGGCGAACCTGCACAACGAGTTTCACGAGCATGACATCGTGTCTATGTCACCTCGATGGGAACCAAACCCCGATGTTCGCAGGGGTCGTAGCGTCATCCACACCCTCCACGCACATCTGGTCTTTACCCCCAAGTACCGGCGTCACGTCTTCACCGGTGAGATCCTGACCCGCTGCGAGGAGGTGATGCGGGAGGTCTGCGCGAAGGCCAACGCGGAGCTGCGCGAGTTCAACGGCGAGACCGATCACGTCCACCTGCTGGTGCACTACCCGCCCCAGGTCAAGCTCTCCGCCCTCGTCGGCTCACTCAAGGGCGTCTCCGCCCACTACCTGCGCAAGGAATTCCCCGACCACATCCACAAGCACCTGTCGGGCAACCACCTCTGGTCCCCCTCCTACTTCGCCGCCTCCTGCACTGGTGCTCCACCAGCAGCGGTCAAGGAATACATCGACAACCAGAAGCAGCCCGACTGAGCGCGGCCCTCGCCGTGGGAGAATCCCGAGCGATGCGGCGACGCTCCGCGCCGCCCGGCTCAGGATGCAATTCCTCCCGAGCCCTCAAAGGCCGGGGTTCCTCGCAAGAGCACGCTGAATCCTGTCTCGTTTGCACCCCGGACCCGCCGCCGTTCAGGATCATGGCGGGGAACGACACAGTTCGATGGAAGGGACGTACGCATGGGCACCCAGCAGGAAAAGGACGAGCTTTATGCTCTCGACATCTCTGATGTGGAGTGGCTGAGCGCACCCGGTACCGAGAACGTCGAGGAACGAGTCGAGATCGCGCACCTCCCCGGGGGTGCGGTAGCCATGCGTTCCTCGCTGGATCCGGAGACCGTACTGCGGTACACGGAGGCCGAGTGGCGCGCGTTCGTGCTGGGCGCACGGGATGGTGAATTCGACCTCACGTAGGTAACAGTCCGGTGCGAGGGCGGCTGTCCGGACGAGGCCGCCCTCTCGCTACGCCCGGACATGTCCCGGTCTGTGACACACCGTCTGCTTCTTCGTTCACGTTCTGCCGCACCCGGTTCACTTGAGCGTTGTAGTGACCTGAGGGACAGTTACTGCTATGCGGTACGGCCTGCCGCGCTGAACTCGACGGCGATTAGGGTGGGCCAGGGCGCGGCACAGGAGCCTGCGGGCAGGCGCTGCGCGTCGCAAGGGGGAGAGCCGGGCGGATCGCAGAGCGGGAACGGTCGCCCCCACCCACCACGGCACAAGGGTGCTCGACCACACCAGGAGGCAAAGTGAACGGCGATCGGGACGAGATCCGCGGGGGCTGGAACATGCCCGTCGACGAGTCGTCCGACGCGGAGCCCGCCGAGATGACGGGTGAGTTCACCATCGACTACACCCCGCCCGCCTGGTACACGCAGAACGCGCCGGGGGACTCGTCGGGCGGTGCCGGAGCACACCTGGCGCCGCCTCCGCCGCAGGGCATGGCGCCGCTGTCCGTGCCCGCGCCGCCGGCCGGGACCGGTTTCGACCCCAATTGGACTCCGGCACCACCCGCGCCGGCCTCCGCCCCTGCTCCTGCCACCGCTCCGGCTCCTGCTCCGGTTCCAGTTCCTGCTCCGATTCCGGCTCCTTCCGCGGCGGGTGACGCCGCTCCCTCCGCTCCGGAGGGGGCGGGGACTTCCGACGGGATGACGGACCCGTTCGGCGGCGGTGACGTGGAGAGCGGCGCGACCATGCGGTTCTCGCCGGCCGCGCTGAAGCGGGAGATCGCGGAGCGCCAGGAGGCATCGAAGAACACGGAGGGGGACGGCTCGGGTTCGGGTACTGGTCCTGGTTCCGTGGGCACCGGTGCTGACAGTACGGACGAAAGCGAAGCCACCGGTTCCGGCTCCGCCCGGACGGGGGACGCGCCCGCCGAGGAGCCCGACGCCGCTGTTGCCGCGGATTCCGGCGTCGACGCTGCGGCGGCTGATGCCGAGGCACCGGGCGGCGGCACGAGCGATGCCGTCGGCGGACCGGAGGGCTCCGCGCCCTCGGACGCCGTCACGGATGCGGTTCCCCAGGACGTGCCGCCCCCCACCGCACCGCAGGACGCCGCGGCGACCGCCTGGGCCCCGGCGCCGCCGCAGGGCGGTCTGCCGCCGCTGCCGCCCACCTTCCAACCCGCCACGCCGCAGCCCTCCGTGCCCCAGTCGGCGCCGCAGTGGCCCGCTCGGGCCCCGGCCGACCAGGCGCCCGGCGGCTACGGATTCCCGCATGCCGGAGCGCCTCAACCGCCGCAGGCACCACAGCCGCCCCAGGGCGGTTACGGATTCCCGCAGCAGCCCGCTCCCCCCGCACAGCAGGCACCGGTGCAGGGCGGTTACGGATTCCCGCAGCCCCCTCAAGCGCCACAAACACCGGTGCAGGGCGGTTACGGATTCCCGCAACCTCCTCAGACGCCCCAGCAGCCGCAGCAGCAGCCGCAGGCACCCCAGTGGCCCGCGCAGCAGGGCATGCCCCTGCCGCCGCAGGTCCCCCAGGCGTCCCAGCAACCGGTCCAGGGCTCGCCCAATCCGCCCGCGCAGGTCGCCCCGCAGCCGCCCGCGCAGCACCAGCAGCCCGCCTACCCCCAGCCTCCGCAGCAGCAACAACCGCAGGGACAGCCCGTCGACCCGCGCACCGGCGCCGCCTGGCCGACCCCGGTCACCCACGACCAGCGCGAGCGCTCCGTGCCCGGCGCCCCGCTCGGGTACACGGCGGCCGTGGAGCTCTCCTCCGACCGGCTCGTCCGGGGCAAGCAGAAGGCGAAGAGCAGCCGTACGCCATCCAGCGCGGCCCGCTTCAAGCTCGGCGGCAAGAAGGAGGAGGCCGAGCGGCAGCGCAAGCTCGAACTGATCCGTACGCCCGTGCTGTCCTGCTACCGGATCGCGGTCATCAGCCTCAAGGGGGGCGTCGGCAAGACCACGACGACCACTGCCCTCGGCTCGACCCTGGCCACCGAGCGGCAGGACAAGATCCTCGCCATCGACGCCAACCCGGACGCGGGCACGCTCGGCCGCCGGGTGCGCCGGGAGACCGGGGCCACTATCCGTGACCTGGTCCAGGCGATCCCGTACCTCAACTCCTACATGGACATCCGCCGCTTCACCTCGCAGGCGCCCTCCGGCCTGGAGATCATCGCCAACGACGTGGACCCGGCGGTCTCCACGACGTTCAACGACGAGGACTACCGGCGCGCGATCGACGTGCTGGGCAGGCAGTACCCGATCATCCTCACCGACTCGGGCACCGGTCTGCTCTACAGCGCGATGCGCGGAGTGCTGGACCTCGCCGACCAGTTGATCATCATCTCGACGCCGTCGGTCGACGGTGCGTCCAGCGCGTCCACCACTCTGGACTGGCTGTCGGCGCACGGGTACGCGGAGCTCGTACAGCGCTCCATCACCGTCATCTCGGGTGTCCGTGAGACCGGCAAGATGATCAAGGTCGATGACATCGTGCAGCACTTCGAGACGCGCTGCCGCGGCGTGGTCGTCGTACCGTTCGACGAGCATCTGGCGGCCGGTGCGGAGGTCGATCTCGACATGATGCGCCCCAAGACCCGCGAGGCGTACTTCAATCTCTCCGCGATGGTCGCCGAGGACTTCGCGCGCGCCCAGCAGCAGCAGGGCCTCTGGACGTCGAACGGCTCCAACCCGCCCCCGCAGTACGCCCCGCCGATGCCCGGCCAGCAGCAGTACGCCCCGCAGCAGCCGTACCCGGCGCAGCAACAGCCGTACGGCGGGCAGCAGCCCCCGCAGCCGTACCCCCCGCAGCCCGGCCCCGGAGTGCAACAGAACGGCTGGCAGCAGTCGTTGCCCTCCCAGGCCCCGTCCGCGGCGAGCCCGGCCGGACCGCCGCCGCCTCATCAGCAGCAGCCCGGTCAGCCAGGTCAACCCGGTCAGCCGCTCCCGCCCGGACCGCAGGGTCCCGTACCGTCCGCCGGTTGGCCGCAGCAGCCGCCGCCAGCGCCTCAGCAGTAAGGCAACAGAGGTTTACACCAATGAGGGCCCGCACCGTTTCCACGGTGCGGGCCCTCACCGCATTCCCGCAGACCACACGCCGTTTCAATGACCGTTGACGCGGCTCGACCACCGCTGATAAACCTTCGCTTCACCAGCTGGCGAACCATAGATCAACCCGCCTTCTCCGTGCGAGTCATGACGCGAGGTCCCTGACCATGGTCGAAAGAGTTCCACCGCGCTCCGCCCAGCCACTCCCCGCCCAGCCACGCTCACATCTGCGTGTCCTCCTGGCCTCCGGTGCCGCCGCTCTGGCACTGGCCGCCGGTTCCATCGTCCCAGGCGTGCCCCTGGGGGCCGCGCCGCAGCAGGCGCAGGCTGCCGACAGCGGCAAGTCGACGCTGACCGTCGCCGTCGCACAGAGCGTCGACTCGCTGAGCCCTTTCCTCGCTCAGAAGCTGATCAGCACGAGCATCAGCCGGCTCATGTACGACTTCTTGACGAACTACGACACCAAGGACAACCACGCGATCCCCGGCCTCGCCACCAAGTGGGAGCCGTCCGCGGACAAGCTGACCTGGACGTACACCATCCGGTCCGACTCCAAGTGGTCGGACGGGCAGCAGGTCACCGCCGAGGATGCGGCGTGGACGTTCAACAAGATGATGACCGACGAGGGCGCCGCGCAGGCCAACGGCAACTTCGTCGCGAACTTCGAGAAGGTGACGGCTCCCAGCCCGACACAGCTGGTCATCCAGCTCAAGGAGCCGCAGGCCACCATGGCCGCGCTCGACGTGCCGATAGTCCCGAAGCACGTCTGGGAGAAGGTCGGTGACTTCTCCGAGTTCAACAACGACACGAAGTTCCCGATCGTCGGCAACGGGCCGTTCATCCTGACCGACTACAAGGTCGACCAGTATGTGAAGCTCAAGGCCAACAAGAACTTCTGGCGCGGAACGCCGAAGTTCGACGAGCTGGTCTTCAAGACGTACAAGGACCAGGACGCCGCGGTCGCCGCACTGCGCAAGGGCGAGGTCTCCTTCGTCGCCGGCGCGCCCGCGCTGACGCCCGCTCAGGCCGCCTCCCTCAAGGGCGAGAAGAACGTCAAGGTCAACGAGGGCCCCGGCCGCCGCTTCTTCTCACTGGCCGTCAACCCGGGCGCCCAGACCAAGGACGGCAAGAAGTTCGGCAACGGCAACGAGGCGCTTCTCGACCAGAAGGTGCGCCAGGCCCTCTTCCTGTCGATCGACCGCAAAACCATCATCGACAAGGTCTTCCAGGGCCACGCCGTCGAGGGCCAGGGCTACATCCCGCCGCGCTTCTCGGCGTACCACTGGGAGCCGTCCGCCGAGCAGAGCCTCGCGTACGACCCGGCCAAGGCCGCCAAGCTCCTCGACGAGGCGGGCTACAAGCTCAAGGGCGACCAGCGCGTCGGCAAGGACGGCAAGCCGCTCGACCTGCGCATCCTCTGCCACGCCACCGACCCGAACGACAAGGCGGTCGGCAAGTACCTCAAGGAGTGGTGGGGCAAGCTCGGCATCGGCCTCAAGGTCGAGTGCCTCAACGACGTCTCCGTGCCCTGGTACGCCGGTGAGTACGACCTCGCCTTCGACGGCTGGTCCGTCAACCCGGACCCGGACTTCGTCCTCGGCATCCACACCTGCGACGCCCTGCCGGTCAAGGCCAAGGACAGTGCCGCCACCGACAATTTCATCTGCGACAAGACGTACGACGAGCTCTACAAGAAGCAGCTCGCCGAGTACGACCCGGCCAAGCGCGCGGACATCGTCAACCAGATGCAGTCGTGGCTGTACGACTCCGGGTACATGAACGTCATCGCCTACCCGAACGCGGTCGAGGCCTACCGCACCGACCAGATCAAGTCGATCACGACCATGCCCGAAGCGGCAGGCAACATCTACGGCCAGGACGGGTACTGGAGCTGGTGGTCGGCCGTTCCGGCGAGCAGCAGCGGTTCGGACAGCTCCGGCGGGTCCAGCTCCACCGGTGTCGTCATCGGCATCGTCGTCGCCGCACTCGTCGTCATCGGCGGCGGGATCTTCCTCGGCAACCGCCGGCGAAACACGGTGGACGACCGTGAATAAGTTCGTATCCCCAGGTTCCTGCGGAAACCGCCGCCTTCGCGAAGCGGCACCGTACACTCGGACCCTGCCCACGGGCAGCGGTCAGGGCTTGGCCGTCATGAGGTTCCATGGAACCGAGTGAGAGGCCGCCCCGCTTGCGGGGAGGAGGAGTCACGACAGCTGAAAGCACTCCGGCGCTCGTCCAGAATGCGGGAACACGTTCAGGCACCGACGGTCCGGCTCAGGCCGGACCGTCGGCCGCCCGCGGTCCACGGGCGCGTAACACCAAGGCCTATCTCCAGTACGTCGCGGCGAAGATCGCGGGCGCGGTCGTCTCCCTGTTCGCCGTGCTGGTCACCAGCTTCTTCCTGTTCCGGCTCATTCCCAGCGACCCGGTGAAACAGATGACGGGCGGCCGTCCCGTCTCCGCCGAACAACTCCAGTCGCTCCGCCATCAGTTCGGCCTCGACCAACCAATGTGGCGGCAGTTCACCACGTACATCGGCGACGCACTCACAGGCGACTTCGGCACCTCGTTCCAATTCCACACGCCTGTCGCCGACAAGATCACCGAGGCGCTCCCCGCGACCCTGCTCCTCACCGGCACGTCGTACGTCCTCTACACCGCACTCGGCATCTGGCTCGGCACCCGGACCGCCTGGCGCAACGGCTCCATGAGTGACCGCTTCAACACCGCGTTCGCGCTCACGCTCTACTCGGTGCCGGCGTTCTGGCTGGGCCTGCTCCTGATCATCGTCTTCTCGGTGGGCATCGGCCCGATCCCCGGGATGTTCCCGACGGGCGGTATGGAATCGGGCGGCGAGAGCGGATTCGCGTACGTCCTCGACGTGGCGCATCATCTGGTCCTCCCGGTCATCACGCTGGTCGCGGTCGGGTACGCGCAGACGCTACTGGTGATGCGCTCCTCGCTGCTGGACGAGATGGGCAGCGACTATCTGACAACGGCCCGCGCGAAGGGGCTGCGGGACGATGTCGTACGCCGCAAGCACGCCGTGCCGAACGCGATGCTGCCGACGTTCACGCTGATGTTCGTGAACCTGGGGCATGTGGTCGCCGGGCAGATCCTGGTCGAGACGGTCTTCTCCTGGCCCGGCCTCGGCGACCTCTTCTACCAGGGGCTCAGCGTGCCCGATCTGCCCCTCGTACAGGGGCTGTTCTTCGTCTTCGCTACCGCGGTGATCCTGGCGAACACCCTTGCCGATGTGCTGTATCCGCTGCTCGATCCCCGGGTGGGCCGATGACGACCGAATCCATGCCCACGCCCACGAAGGCCGCTCCGGCCGAGAACCCGCGCGCTCTGGCCCGGGCGCGCAAGCGCCGGTCCATCGCCCGCTTCTGGCGGGAGTACCGCAGTCACAGGAGCGGACTGTGGGGCCTGGCCGCACTCGCCCTGATCGCGCTGATCGCCCTGTTCGCACCGCAGCTCGTCGGCGCCGACTCGCAGAGCGTCACCGACGCGCCCGGTGGTGCGCTGGAGTCGCCGAGCGGTGAATTCCCGCTCGGTACTGACCAGTTCGGACGCAGCGTGCTGGCCCTGCTGGTGTGGGGCACCCGGGTCTCGTTGACGGTCGGCCTGCTCGCTGCGTTCCTGTGCGTCGCCATCGGTACGGTCGTCGGCATCGTCGCGGGGCACTTCCACGGCTGGTACTCGACGGTCCTGATGCGGATCACCGACTGGTTCCTGGTGATGCCGACCCTGGTCCTCGCGACCGCGCTCGCCACCGTGATGGACCGCTCGATGTGGACGGTCGTCATCGCGATCGGCGTCACGACCTGGCCGACCACGGCCCGGCTGGTCCGTGCCCAGACCCTCGCCGTGGAATCCCGCCCGTACATCGAGCGCGCCCGCGCCCTGGGCGGCGGTCACGGACACATCATGGTCCGGCACGTGCTGCCGAACGTGATGCCGCTGGTGCTCGCGCAGACCACGCTGGTGATCTCCAGCGCGATCCTCACGGAGGCCACGCTGGCCTTCCTCGGCCTGAGCGACCCGACCACCACCTCCTGGGGCGGCATGCTCCAGGAAGCCAGCGAGGCAGGCGCGGTGAGCGCGGGCCACTGGTGGTACCTGGCACCGCCCGGCATCGCCATCGCCGTGGTGGCGCTGGCGTTCACGCTGTGCGGCCGCGCCATCGAGTCCGTCCTCAATCCCAAGCTGGGGGTGGCCCGTTGAGTACAACGAGCATCCGGAAGACACCACTCCTCGACGTACGGGACCTCACGGTGACGTACGCCGGCGGAGCGCAGGCCGTCCGCGGCGTGAACCTCACCGTCGACGCGGGACAGAAGCTCGGCATCGCCGGCGAGTCCGGCTGCGGGAAGTCGACGCTGGCGCTCGCGCTGCTGCGGCTGCTGCCCGCCGGGACGAAGGTCTTCGGCCAGATCCTGCTGAACGGCGAAGACGTCCTCACCATGAAGTGGGGCCAGATCAGGGCGGTGCGCTGGGCGGGGGCATCGATCGTGTTCCAGGGCGCGATGCACTCGCTCAACGCGGTGCACCGCATCGGGGATCAGATCGCCGAGCCGATCCTGCTGCACCGGAAGGCGACGCAGGCCGGGGCGGCGAAGAAGGCCGGTGAACTCCTGGAACAGGTGGGGCTGCCGGCCGCCCGCGCGGACGCCTACCCGCACGAACTCTCCGGCGGGCAGCGGCAGCGCGTGATGATCGCGATGGCGCTCGCCTGCGATCCGGGCCTGATCATCGCGGACGAGCCGACCACAGCTCTCGATGTGATGATCCAGGCCCAGATCCTGCGGCTGATCGAGCAGTTGGTGTCCGAGCAGGACCTCGGCCTGATCGTGATCAGCCATGACCTCGCGGTGCTCTCGGACACCTGCGACCGGCTCGCGGTGATGTACGCGGGCCAGGTCGTGGAGGAGGGCCCGGCATCCGAGGTCTACGCAAACGCGCACCACCCGTACGGCAAGGCCCTGTCCGGTGCCTTTCCGCGCATCGGCGACCCGGCCTCCCGGTTCGCACCCCGCGGGCTGCCCGGCGATCCGCCGGACCCGTCGGCGCTGCCCGGCGGCTGCACCTTCCACCCGCGCTGCACGGTGGCCTTGGACTCCTGCACGACGCAGGACCAGGAGCTGCGGGACGCGGGGCCAAAGCGGCGGGCCGCCTGCGTGCTGGTGGGGCCGGGGGCGACCGCAGTCCCGGACCGGCCGGGTACCGAGGAAGCAAGGAGCACGTCGTGACCACCACCACTCCCCTGCTCAGTGCCCAGGGACTGAAGGTCACCTTCCCCGGCCGGCGCGGGGCCGCCCCGGCGCGTGCCGTGGACAGCGTCGACCTGGACATCCGGCCCGGCGAGATCGTCGCCTTGGTCGGCGAGTCGGGCTGCGGCAAGACCACGCTGGCGCGTTCACTGCTGGGCCTGGTCCCGCCGACGTCCGGGCAGGTGACCTTCGGCGGGCAGCCGCTCGACTATGCGAGCCGGGCGCTGAAGGCGTACCGCAAGCGGGTCCAGCTGGTGCTCCAGGACCCCAGCGGCTCGCTCAACCCGAGGCACCCGGTGTACGACGCCGTCGCCGAGGGCCTGCGGATCCACGGGTACGCGGGGGACGAGCGGGCGGCGGTGGCCGACGCGTTGTCGCGGGCGGGGCTACGGCCTCCCGAGCGGTTCTTCCTGCTCTATCCGCACGAGCTGTCGGGCGGTCAGCGGCAGCGGGTCGTGATCGCGGGCGCGCTCGTGCTGGAGCCGGAACTCATCGTGGCCGACGAGCCGGTGGCCTCGCTGGACGCTTCGGTGCGCGGCGAGATCCTGGCCCTGCTGCTGCGCCTGCGGGACGAACTGGGCCTGTCCGCACTGGTGGTCACGCATGACCTCGGCCTGGCATGGAACATCGCCGACCGGGTCGCGGTGATGTACCTCGGGCGGATCGTGGAGACGGGCGAGGTGGAGCAGATCCTGACGGCTCCGCAACACCCGTACACCCAGGCTCTGTTGTCGGTGCTGCCGGAGGCCGGGGGCTATCCGGTGATTCTGACCGGCGAGCCGCCGGACCCGTCCAGGGTGCCGTCCGGATGCCGGTTCCATGCCCGCTGCCCGGTGCTGGCATCGGGCGAGGCCGCGCGGGCGGGTGTCGCGGACGCGTGCCGTACGAAGGATCTGCCGGTGCTCGCGGGCGGCGGGCAGACGCAGGTGGCGTGCCACTGGGCGAACGCGGCTGCGAAGGCGCGGGCTTAGAGACTGCCGGTGTCCGGCGGATCACCGGTCGGGCAGGCCCCGGCGCGTTGGGAGCGGACCCCTGGTCGCCGGGCGACGACAGGTGGGGCGGCCGCCCTGCCGTCAGTCGCCGGACGGGCTGCTGCCGGTCGCCCGGCCGTGGATCGCCCCGGTCAGTTCGCACAGTGGCCTGCCCGCCCCGCCCCACCGGTGCTGGATGATCTCCGCGGCGATCGAGACGGCGGTCTCCTCCGGTGTGCGCGCGCCGAGGTCCAGCCCGATGGGCGAGGCGAGCCGCGCCAGTTCGGCCGCGTCGACCCCGGCCTCCCGCAGCCGCGCGGCCCGGTCCTGGTGGGTGCGCCGGCTGCCCATGACCCCGATGTACGCGGCAGGTGTGCGCAACGCGGCCACCAGCAGCGGAACGTCGAACTTCGGATCGTGCGTCAGTACGCAGATGACCGTCCGCTCGTCGATGTCCGTCGCCTGCAGATAGGTGTGCGGCCAGGCGCAGATCACCTCGTCTGCGGTGGGGAAGCGTTCCCGGGTCGCGAAGGCCGGGCGGGCGTCGCAGACGGTGACCCGGTAGCCGAGGAAGGACCCCATGCGTGCGGTGGCGGCCGCATGGTCGATGGCCCCGAAGACGAGCATCCGGGGCGGTGGCGCGTACGTCTGGACGAAGACGGACACCTCCTGCATCCGGCGCTCGCCGTGCGCCCCGTACCGCAGGGTGCCGGTCGTACCCTGGGCGAGCAGACCCCGGGCGTCGTCGGTGACGGCCGAGTCGAGCCCTTCGTCGCCGAGCGTGCCATCCGTGCTCTGCGACCGGACGACCAGGCAGGCGCCGGGCTCCGCCTCGCCCGAGAGGACGGTGGCGAGAGCGACGGGCTCGCCCCTGCCGATGCTGTCGACGGCCTCCCGCAGCCGGGCCCGGTCGGCCGCCGACGCGAAGGACCTGACGAACACCTCGATCGTTCCGCCGCACGTCAGGCCCACGCCGAACGCCTCGTCGTCGCTGATCCCGTACGTCTGCAGCTGAGGTCGCCCGGTGGCGAGGACCTCGCCCGCCATCTCGTACACCGCACCCTCGACGCAGCCCCCGGAGATGCTGCCCGCGACCGCGCCGTCCGCGGCCACGGCCATCATGGCGCCGGGTGCGCGCGGGGCGCTGCCGCGTACGGAGACGACGGTCGCCAGGGCGAAGAGGGTGCCGGCGTCGTACCAGGCACGCAGTTCCGACAGCAGTTCACGCACGGCTCGGACCTCCTCCCGGCCGGATGCGGTCCGGCCCGATGCGGCCTCACGATACCTATGACCAGACCCACGATCGGGCGGGCACCCGACAGCCTCTCAGCCGCGCTCGTACGCCGAGATCAGCTCGCTGCACCGCTTCACATCGGCGGCCATCGCCACGAGCAGTTCGTCGATCGAGTCGAACTTCAGCATCCCGCGTACGAACGCGAGGAAGTCCACCGAGACATGCAGCCCGTACAGGTCGAGGCCGACGCGGTCGATCGCGTAGGCCTCCACCGTCCGTTCCGTGCCGTCGAACTGCGGGTTCGTGCCGACCGAGATCGCGGCGGGCATCGCCTCGCCGTTCACATCGAGCCAGCCCGCGTAGACCCCGTCGGCGGGAATCGCGGTGTGCGGCAGGGTCTCCACATTGGCTGTGGGGAAGCCCATCGCACGGCCGCGCTGCGCGCCGCGGACCACGACGCCCTCGACCCGGTGAGGCCGGCCCAGGATCTCGGCGGCACCCGTGACATCGCCCTCGGCGACCAGCCGTCGGGTGAGGCTGGAGGAGAACGGCTGGCCGCCGCCCGCCTCGCCGCTCACATACAGGTCGATGACCTCGACGCCGTAGTCGTACGTCTCGCCGAACTCGGTGAGCAGCTGCACATTCCCGGCCGCCTTGTGACCGAAGCGGAAATTGGGGCCCTCGATGACCAGCTGCGCGTGCAGCTTGTCGACGAGCACCTTCACGATGAAGTCGGTCGGCGCCAGCTTCGAGAACTCGGTGGTGAACGGCAGGATCAGCACCGCGTCCACCCCCAGCTCCGCCATGAGCTCGGCGCGCCGGTGGTGCGGAGCGAGCAGCGGCGGGTGGCTGCCGGGCCGCACGACCTCACTGGGATGCGGGTCGAAGGTCACCACGACCGACGGCACGCCCAGCTCATGTGCCCGCTCGACAGCCCGGCCGATGATCAGCTGGTGTCCGCGGTGCACCCCGTCATAGGAGCCGATGGTGACGACGCTGCGTCCCCAGTCCTGGGGGATGTCCTCCAAGCCACGCCAGCGCTGCACTGTGACCGCTCCTCGCCCGAACCCGTGTACGTGAGATTGCCTATTACGCAGGTCTAAGACTGCCATGCTCGCGCCCCGCGGCCCGCATCGGCATCGGCTTCGGGCTTCCTGGCGCCAACACCACTCGGGGTAAAAGCGCCCCCGGATGCGCCCCTGATTCACTCCGAGCGCCTGCCCGTCGGGGTGAGTTCATGACGTCCGGTGGACAGAAACCGTTGGGGGATCGTGGAGCGGGCACAGGGGCCCTGCCCGCTCCACGATGGGGCCTCAGGGACTGTCGGGTGACTCTGATCGGGCGGCCACCCGACAGCTTCTCAGTCTCCGGCCCCGGGTCGCCGGTCAGGCGAAGACGGCGAGGCTCTTGGCCTTGCCCTTCTGTTCCTCGACGAGGACCAGGAACCGCCCGTCGGGCCCGAAGACCCCGACCGGTCCCGGCGGGAAGGCCGGCATGTCCAGCCGCACGCCGTTCAGCAGCAGCTTGGCGCGCTTCTCGTCCACGTCCCAGCGAGGGAACGCCGAGGCGGCGGCCTCGGCCACCGGCATCACGGTCAGCTCCTGCTGGTGCTGGTCGAGCGTCCGTGCCAGGTCGAGGCCGTACGGCCCGACCCGGGTGCGCCGCAGCGCGGTCAGATGCCCGCCGACGCCGAGCCCGGCGCCGAGGTCGCGGGCGATCGCCCGGATGTACGTCCCCGACGAGCAGACGACAGAGACGACAAGGTCGACGACCGGCGTCCCGTCCTCGGCGACCGCCTCGCGGACGTCGTAGACGTTGAAGGACGAAATCGTCACCGGCCGGGCCGGGATCTCGAACTCCTCGCCGCCGCGCACCCGTGCGTAGGACCGCTTGCCGTCGATCTTGATGGCGCTGACCTTGGACGGCACCTGCATGATCGGTCCGGTCAGGGCCGCGACCCCGGCGTCGATGCCCTCACGGGTCACACCGGACGCATCGGTGGACGAGGTGATCTCGCCCTCCGCGTCGTCCGTGATGGTGTTCTGGCCGAGCCGGATCGTGCCGAGGTACTCCTTCTCGGTCAGTGCGAGATGGCCCAGCAGCTTGGTGGCCTTCTCCACGCCGAGCACGAGAACGCCCGTCGCCATCGGATCCAGCGTGCCGGCATGGCCGACGCGGCGGGTCCGGGCGATGCCGCGCATCTTGGCGACGACGTCGTGCGAAGTGAAGCCGGCCGGCTTGTCGACAATGACCAGGCCGCCCTCCCGTCGCCCGCCGCCGCCCTTGCCCGAGGTCGCTGCGCTCCCGCTCCCTTGATCGGGCGTCTTGTTCTGCGATGTCATTCGGAGGCGGTGTCCTCGTCGTGCTCGTTGTCCGCCTTGCGGTACGGGTCGGCGCCGCCGGCGTACGCGGCGCCCGAGGACGCCGCGCGCACCCGTGCGTCCGAGGCCCGTGCCCGGTCGAGGAGGTCCTCGATCGCCCTGGCGTTCTCCGGAAGGGCGTCGGCCACGAAGGCCAGCGTGGGGGTGAACTTCGTCCCCGCCGCCGCTCCGACCGCCGAACGCAGAATGCCCTTGGCGCTTTCCAGGCCGGCTGCCGCGCTCGCCCGCTCCTCGTCGTCCCCGTAGACCGTGTAGAAGACCGTGGCCTCCCGCAGGTCACCGGTGACCCGGGTGTCCGTGATGGTCACGTGCGTACCCAGACGCGGGTCCTTGATACCGCGCTGCAGTTTCTCGGCGACCACCTCCTGGATGAGGTCCGCCAGCTTTTTCGCCCGCGCGTTGTCGGCCACTGGTCCGTCTCCTTCTTTGCCTTGCTCAATCGTCTTCGTCGCTGTGCAGCCGCCGTCGTACGGACAACAGCTCCACCTCGGGCCGGCCGGCGATCAGCCGTTCGCACCGGTCGAGTACGTCTGTGAGGTGTCTGGTGTCCCCGGAGACCACGGCGAGGCCGATCTCGGCCCTGCGATGGAGATCCTGACCGCCCACCTCCGCCGCACTCACCGCGTATTTGCGCTGGAGCTCGGCGACGATCGGACGGACGATGGAGCGCTTCTCCTTCAACGACCGTACGTCGCCGAGAAGCAGATCGAAGGACAGTGTCCCCACATACATGTATGTCCGGATGTCCCGCCGGTTCGGGTTCGTGCCCTGCCAGCGCTTGGCCGGGACACAAGAACCGTACACGGAACGGCCGGGGCCGATCGACGGAAATACGACCCGTCGACCGGCCCCGACCGTTGAGGTACGGGTCAGCCTCGCGGCTTCTCGCGCATCTCGTACGTCGCGATGACGTCGTCGATCTTGATGTCGTTGAAGTTTCCGAGGTTGATACCGCCCTCGAAGCCTTCGCGGATCTCGGTGACGTCGTCCTTGAAGCGGCGCAGACCGGAGATGTTGAGGTTCTCCGCGATGACCTTGCCATCGCGCAGCAGGCGCGCCTTGGTGTTGCGCTTGACCTCGCCGGACCGGACCAGCACACCGGCGATGTTGCCCAGCTTGGACGAGCGGAAGATCTCGCGGATCTCCGCCGTACCGAGCTCGACCTCTTCGTACTCCGGCTTGAGCATGCCCTTGAGGGCCGCTTCGATCTCTTCGATCGCCTGGTAGATGACCGAGTAGTACCGGACGTCCACACCTTCGCGCTCGGCCATCTGCTGCGCACGCCCGGCGGCGCGCACATTGAAGCCGATCACGATGGCGTCGGAGCCGGTCGCCAGGTCGATGTCCGACTCGGTGACCGCACCCACACCGCGGTGCAGGACCCGGATGTCGACCTCGTCGCCGACGTCGAGCTGGAGCAGCGAGGACTCGAGAGCCTCCACCGAACCGGACGCGTCGCCCTTGATGATGAGGTTGAGCTCCTGGACCAGACCGGCCTTGAGCGCCTCGTCCAGGTTCTCCAGGGAGAACCGGACGCCCTTGCGGGCGAAGTTGGCGTTGCGCTCACGGGCGGCACGCTTCTCGGCGATCTGACGGGCCGTACGGTCCTCGTCGACGACCAGGAAGTTGTCGCCGGCACCTGGGACGTTGGTCAGACCCAGCACCAGGACGGGGGTCGACGGACCCGCTTCCTCGACGTTGTTGCCGTTGTCGTCGAGCATCGCGCGGACACGGCCGTACGCGTCGCCGACGACCATCGTGTCGCCGATGCGCAGCGTGCCGCGCTGGACCAGGACGGTCGAAACGGCACCGCGGCCGCGGTCGAGGTGGGACTCGATCGCAATGCCCTGCGCGTCCTGCTCGGGGTTGGCCCGCAGGTCGAGCGAGGCGTCGGCGGTGAGGACGACGGCCTCCAGCAGCTGGTCGATGTGGAGACCCTGCTTGGCGGAGATGTCGACGAACATCGTGTCGCCGCCGTACTCCTCGGCCACCAGACCGAACTCGGTGAGCTGGCCGCGCACCTTGGTCGGGTCCGCGCCCTCGACGTCGATCTTGTTGACCGCGACCACGATCGGCACGTCGGCCGCCTTGGCGTGGTTCAGCGCCTCGATCGTCTGGGGCATCACACCGTCGTTCGCCGCCACCACGAGGATCGCGATGTCGGTGGACTTCGCACCACGGGCACGCATGGCGGTGAACGCCTCGTGACCAGGGGTGTCGATGAAGGTGATCCTGCGGTCCTCGCCGTTGACCTCGGAGGAGACCTGGTACGCACCGATGTGCTGCGTGATGCCGCCGGCCTCGCCCGCAACGACGTTCGTCTTGCGGATCGCGTCCAGAAGCCGGGTCTTACCGTGGTCGACGTGACCCATGACGGTCACGACCGGCGGACGGGAGACCAGAGCCTCTTCGCCGCCCTCGTCCTCGCCGAACTCGATGTCGAAGGACTCGAGCAGCTCGCGGTCCTCCTCCTCCGGGCTGACGATCTCCAGGACGTAGTTCATCTCTTCGGCGAGGATCTTCAGCGTCTCGTCGGAGACCGACTGCGTCGCCGTGACCATCTCGCCGAGGTTCATCATCACGGTGACGAGCGACGCCGGGTTGGCGTTGATCTTCTCCGCGAAGTCGGTGAGGGAGGCACCGCGCGACAGACGGACGGTCTGTCCGTTGCCGCGAGGCAGCATGACGCCGCCCACCGACGGGGCCTGCATGGCCTCGTACTCCTGGCGCCTCTGCCGCTTCGACTTGCGACCGCGACGCGCGGGACCGCCGGGACGGCCGAACGCACCCTGTGTGCCACCACGGCCACCGGGGCCGCCGGGACGTCCACCGAAGCCGGGACGACCGCCGAAGCCGCCGCCACCGCCGGGACGGCCCGCACCGCCGCCACCGCCGCCACCGGGACGGCCTGCGAAACCGCCGCCGCCGCCACCGGGACCGGCCGGACGGCCTGCGAAGCCGCCGCCACCGGGACGGCCTGCGCCGCCACCGCCGGGACGACCGCCACCGCCGGGACCACGGCCACCGCCGGGGCCACCACCGGGACGCGGGCCCGCAGCGGGACGCTGCGGCATCATGCCCGGGTTCGGACGGTTGGCACCGGGGGCACCGCCCGGACGGGGAGCCTGCGGACGGGGCATGCCGCCCGGAGTGGGACGGGCACCGCCCTGCCCCTGGGGCCGTCCGGCCTGTGCGCCACCGGGGCCACCCTGCGGACGCGGGGCGGCCGGACGGTCCTGACCGCCACCGGGACGCGGGGCGCCGCCGGGACGGGGCGCCTGCGGACGGGCCATGCCCGTCGAGCCGCCGGAGGTGAAGGGGTTGTTGCCCGGACGGGGACCCGCCGGACGTGCGCCGCCGGGACGCGGGGCGCCCTGGCCACCGGGACGCGGGGCGCCCTGGCCTGCGGGACGTGCGGGGCGGTCGCCGCGCTCGCCACCACGGCCGCCGTCGCGCTGACCGCCGGCCGGACGGGCAGGGCGCGGGCCGGGAGTGGCACCCGTGGGACGCGGGGCCTGCTGCTGCGGGGCAGCCGGCTGGGCCGGAGCCGAGAACTCGGCAGCGGGGACCGGGGTCACCGGAGCGGGCTTGGGCGCGGGCTTCGGGCCCGGACGCGGGCCTGGAGACGGCGCGGAAGGCGCTGCGGGGGTGCTGCTCGCCGCGGCGGGGGCCGGCTTGGGGGCCGGGGCGCCGGGCTTCGGGGCAGCGGGACGTGCCGCAGCGGCCGGGGAGGGCGCTGCGGGCTTTGCGGGCATCGCCTTGCGGGGCGCGCCAGGCTTTGCAGCGGACTTGCCGGCGTTGCCGCCGGGCCCCTGCAGTGCGTCAGTCAACTTGCGTACAACCGGCGCCTCGATCGTCGAGGACGCCGAACGGACGAATTCACCGAGCTCTTGGAGCTTGGCCATGACGACCTTGCTCTCGACGCCGAACTCCTTGGCGAGTTCGTATACCCGGACCTTAGCCACTTCGCTCCTTTTAGGTCCGGGTTACCGCCGGACCGTCGCTACTTCATGGGCGTACTCATCGCGTACTCATCGAGTGCTCATCGCAATCTCGACCTACTTCCAACTCGCGAGGTACCTGACCGCACGGGGCCCCGTGCCGTTCATTTCTTACGGTGTCGCCCGCTCGACGAACCGCTGCACTGCGGCGGAGTCGAACGGCCCCTTGGCCTTGAAGGCCCGGGGGAATGCCCGGCGGCGAACCGCCAGGTCCAGACAGACAGGGACGGGGTGTACATAGGCACCCCGGCCGGGCAGCGTACCGCGAGGATCAGGGACGCAGGCGTCCCCGTCCGCGACAATGCGCAGCAGCTCGTACTTGGCCGCCCGCTCCCGGCATCCCACACAGGTTCGCTCAGGGCAAGCGCGGGCGTGCGTCCGGCCAGACACCTTTAAGTCTACCTCCCCGCACCGGCCTCACCCCTTTGGGGCAAAAATCGAACGGATGTTGTCGTGCTCTCAGCGGCATGCCGCCCAGATGTATTCCCTGCGGCCCGCGCGCGACCCAGCCCGCTCCGGCGCCAGGGGCTGGGTCGTGGGCCGCAGCCCGGCGATCCCCGGGCTGGTCAGCCGCGCGTGCGGGCGGACGACGCTACTTTCGAAACACGCCCTAGCGCTCGCGGGCCCGCGCGGCCCGCTCCCGGTCGGCGACGTCGCGCTCGGCGTCGGTCTCGGTGTCCGGACGGATGTCGATGCGCCAGCCGGTGAGGCGTGCGGCGAGGCGGGCATTCTGCCCCTCCTTGCCGATCGCGAGCGACAGCTGGTAGTCCGGAACGGTGACCCGGGCGGACCGTGCGCCGAGGTCCACGACCTCGACCTGGCTCACCCGTGCGGGCGACAGGGCGTTGGCGACCATCTCGGCCGGATCGTCCGACCAGTCCACGATGTCGATCTTCTCGCCGTGCAGCTCGGCCATGACATTGCGGACCCGGCCGCCCATCGGGCCGATGCAGGCGCCCTTGGCGTTCAGCCCGGAGCGGGTCGAACGGACCGCGATCTTGGTGCGGTGACCGGCCTCGCGGGCGATCGCGCAGATCTCGACGGAACCGTCCGCGATCTCCGGGACCTCCAGCGCGAAAAGCTTCTTCACCAGGTTGGGGTGGGTCCGCGACAGCGTCACGGACGGACCGCGCACGCCCTTGGCGACCCGTACGACATACGTACGCAGACGCAGGCCGTGGGTGTACTCCTCGCCCGGCACCTGCTCCTGCACCGGAAGGATCGCTTCCAGCTTGCCGATGTCGACCAGAACGTTCTTCGGGTCCTTGCCCTGCTGGACGACGCCGGTGACGACATCGCCCTCATGGCCCGCGTACTCGCCGAACGTCCTGTCGTCCTCGGCGTCGCGCAGCCGCTGCAGGATGACCTGCTTAGCGGTGGTCGCGGCGATCCGGCCGAAGCCGGACGGGGTGTCGTCGAACTCCTTGGCCTCCTGGCCCGGTTCGAGGTCGGCCGGGTCCTCCTTCGCCCACACCGTCACATGGCCGCGCTCGTCGACCTTCACGCGCGCGCGGCGGTAGCTTCCGTCCGTACGGTGGTAGGCGATGAGGAGGGCCGACTCGATCGCCTCGACGAGCACGTCGAAGGGGATCTCCTTGTCCTGTGCCAAGCCCTTCAAGAGCTTCACATCGATGTCCACGGCTACGCCTCCTCTTCCTTCTTGTCCTTGCGGCTGAATTCGATCTCCACGCGCGCCTTGGCGATCTCGTCGAAGGCGACCCGGCGGGACGTGGGCTTGCGGCCCTTGACGCCCGGCACTTCGAGATCGAGCCCTTGCTCGTCCACTGCGAGGATGCGAGCCACCAGCTCGCCGCCCTCGCGCAGGTGCAGCTTGGCCAGGCGGCCCATGGCACGTACATAGTGGCGGTGCTCCGTCAGTGGACGGTCGGCACCGGGGGAGCTGACTTCGAGGACGTACTCGCCCTCGCCCATCGCGTCAGTCTCGTCGAGCTTCTCGGAGATCGCGCGGCTCAGCTCGGCGCAGGTGTCCAGCTCCACGCCTTCTTCGGAGTCCACGGTGATCCGCAGCACCCGGCGGCGGCCCGCCCGGGACACCTCGATCTCTTCGAGGTCCAGCTGCTCGGCGCTGACGAGCGGTTCGAGCAGTCCGCGCAGCCTCTCGATCTGGGTGGTGCTCATCCGGGTGACTCCTCGGCCGCGTGTGCTGTTGTGGGGATCTCGCGTGTCAGATCAAAGGGTATCCGGTCCCGAGGGGTGTTGCCGTCCGCCTGCTCCGCTGTCGCGGGTACGCTCGCCTGCGCTGATCACTTCTGGACAGATCCAGTCAAGACAGGTCCAAGCCCGAAGGAGAACAAGTGCGGCGCACGGGGACGACACGCAGAGGTGCGTTCACCGCGACGGGGGCGATCGCCATGGGGGCGGTGCTGGCCGGCTGCGGCGACGGGACCGGGCGCCGGGAGGGCGCCGCACAGGCGGACGCGGCGACCGCGGCCGAGCGGGCCTCGGCCGCACAGGCGGAGAAGACGCTCCGGGCGGGTGCCGCCCGTACCAGCAGGGAACTGCTCGCCCGGTACGAACAGGTGGTCAGGGCCCATCCGGCGACCAAGGCCGGGCTCTCGCCGCTGCGGAATGCCGTACGGGCCCATGCCGATGCGCTGGCACCCGATGGCGGCCAGACACCCGTGTTCTCACGGACACGCGCGACCGACGCCAAGGCCGCCCTCAAGGAGCTGGCCGCTGAGGAGCGCCGCACCGCGGACGCCCACACGGCGACGCTGCTGAAGGCCCCGCCGGAGCTGGCCCGGCTGCTGGCATCGGTCGCGGCAGCGGGCGCGGCCCATGCCTATCTGCTGACCGAACTGGCCAAGGAAACCTCGTCATGAACGCCGGGACCCAGAAGGCGGCTCAGGCGGCCCTCGCCGCCGAACACGCGGCGGTGTACGGGTACGGGGTGGTCGGCGGCCGGGTCGCCGACGGCCGCCGGGCCGAGGCCACCGCGGCGTACCACGCGCACCGTGCCCGGCGCGACGCACTGGTACGGACCGTGCGTGACCTGGGCGGTGAACCGGTAGCGGCTCAGGCCGCATACGCTCTGCCGTTCGTGGTGCCGGACCCGGCTGCGGCGGTGCGGCTGGCCGCCCTGCTGGAGGACCGGGTCGCGGACGTGTACTCCGATCTCGTACGAGCGGCCGGGGGTCCGCTCAGGCGGGAGGCCGCGGATGCGCTGCGGGAGGCCGCGGTGCGTGCGGTCCGCTGGCGGGGCAGCGGCTTACCCTTTCCCGGGCTCGCCGAGCGGACCGCCGACGGAAAAGACGCGACGGCAAAGACGAATGCCAAGTCCGGGTCCGACGCGAGCCAAGGAACCGACGTGACGCACTGAAAAAGCTCTGAAAGGGAACAAAACACGTATGGGTTTCGAACCGCCGCAGCGTCTGGTGCGAGCGCTCGGTGAGTCGTACGGGGATGCGGCCGCCGCCGACTGGCTCGCGCGGCTTCCCGCACTGACCGAGGAAGCACTGTCCTCGACCGGGCAGGAGTTGACCGTGGAACGGGTCGCCACCCCCGGGGGCCGCAGCAGTCTGGTGCTGCTGGTGACGTGCTCCGACGGCACCCCGGCCGCACTGAAGATCGCTCCGTCCGGGGCCGTACCCGAGCTGGAGCAAGCGGCGCTCGCTCACTGGAACGGCTGGGGTGCGGTGCAGCTCCTCGCCGACGGCCCCGGCGCACTGCTGCTCGAGCGGCTGCATCCCGAGGTGTCGCTTCGCTCACTGCCGGAGGCGAAGGCGCTGCTGGAGGCGGCGGGGACGGTGCGCCGGCTCTGGGTCGAGCCGCCGGCCGGCCACGGATTCGAGACAGTCGCCGAGCGGACCGGGCGCCGTGCGGAGCCGATGCGCGCCTGCGCCGCGGCCGACCCGAGCCTGGAGCCGCTGGTCTCCGCGGCGCTCGCGGCGCGCGAGCAGCTTGTCGCCCGCTCCCCCGAACTCCTGCTGTTGCACGGCAACTTCCGCCAGAGCAAGGTGCTCGGCGGTGAGCGGGCGCCCTGGCTGGCGGTCGGGCCTGAGCCGCTCGTCGGTGAGCGGGCCTACGATCTGGCACGCCTGGTGCGCGACCGCGTCGAGGACCTGATCGCCTCCCCCGGCGGCCCGGTGACCGCCCGTCGGCGGATCAAGAAGCTCGCCGATTCGCTGGACGTGGACCGGGAGCGGCTGCGCGGCTGGACGCTGTTCCGCGCGGTGGAGTCGGGAACCCGGGCGCTGGCGGTCGGCCGTCGCCAGGAGGGCGAGCTGACGCTGGAGTTCGCGGGCTGGCTCTGAATTCCAAGACCGCGAAGCTGTAGGCCCCGCCGGCGCGCGGGGGCCTACAGCTTCGCGTCGCGGTGTCAGCCCTGAACGGTCAGGCGGGCGATCGCCTCGTCGACCGTGAGCTCCTCGCGCTCGCCCGTACGGCGGTCCTTGAGCTCCAGGACGCCCTCTGCCGAGCGGCGGCCGGCGACCAGGATCTTCGGGACGCCGATCAGCTCGGCGTCGGTGAACTTCACACCGGGCGAGACGCCCGCGCGGTCGTCGACCATGACCCGCACGCCGGCGGCGGCGAGTTTCTCGGCGACATCGAGGGCCAGCTCCGTCTGGAGCGCCTTGCCCGCCGCGACGACATGGACATCGGCCGGGGCGATCTCACGGGGCCAGCACAGCCCCTGCTCGTCGGCGGTCTGCTCGGCGAGCGCGGCGACGGCGCGGGAGACGCCGATGCCGTAGGAGCCCATGGTGACCCGGACCGGTTTGCCGTTCTGGCCGAGCACATCGAGCTGGAAGGCATCCGCGAACTTGCGGCCCAGCTGGAAGATGTGGCCGATTTCGATGGCGCGGTCCAGCTTGAGACCGGTGCCGCACTTGGGGCACGGGTCGCCCTCCTCGACGACGACGACGTCGAGGTAGTCGTCGACCTCGAAGTCACGGCCGGCGACGACGTTCTTCGCGTGGACGCCGGGCTTGTTCGCGCCGGTGATCCAGGCGGTGCCGACGGCGATGCGCGGGTCGGCGATGTAGCGGACCTTCTCCAGACCCTGCGGGCCGACGTAGCCGCGTACCAGGTCGGGACGGCCCTCGAAGTCCTCTGCGGTGACCAGCTCGACGACGGCGGGCGCGAGGTGCTCGCCGAGCTTGCCGAGGTCGACCTCGCGGTCGCCGGGCACCCCCACGGCGACGATCTCGCCGTCGACCTTGACCAGCAGGTTCTTCAGGGTCGCGGAGGCCGGGACGCCCAGGTGCGCGGCGAGCGTCTCGATGGTCGGGGTGTCGGGAGTGTCCAGCTCCTCGACGGGGCCGTGCGCGGAGCCGTCCACGGGGGTGGCCCTGAAGGTCACGGCCTCGGTGTTGGCGGCGTAGTCGCAGGCGGGGCAGTCGACGAAGGTGTCCTCACCGGCCGGGGCGGGGGCCAGAAACTCCTCGGAGGCCGAGCCGCCCATCGCACCGGAGACGGCGGAGACGATGCGGTGGTCGAGGCCGAGCCGCTCGAAGATCCGGATGTAGGCGGCGCGGTGCAGCTGGTACGCCTCGACGAGACCTTCGTCCGTGGTGTCGAAGGAGTACGAGTCCTTCATCTGGAACTCGCGGCCGCGCAGCACACCGGCGCGGGGGCGGGCCTCGTCCCGGTACTTGGTCTGGATCTGGTAAAGGATCACGGGCAGGTCCTTGTAGGACGCGATCTGATCCTTGACGACCTGGGTGAAGATCTCTTCGTGGGTGGGGCCGAGGAGGTACTCGGCGCCCTTGCGGTCCTTGAGCTTGAAGAGCAGGTCGCCGTACTCGTGGTAGCGGCCGCTGGCGTCGTACGACTCCTTGGGGAGCAGCGCGGGCAGCAGCACTTCCTGGCCGCCGATGGCGTCCATCTCCTCGCGCACGACGCGGGTGATGTTCTCCAGGACCTTCTTGCCGAGCGGCAGCCAGGTCCAGATTCCGGCCGCTGTGCGACGTACGTATCCGGCCCGGACGAGCAGCTTGTGGTTGAGCGTCTCGGCGTCCGCCGGGTCGTCGCGCAGTGTCTTGATCATCAATCGGGACATGCGCTGGACCTGGGCCATGATGAACTCCTGCTCGGAAGGGTGATGTGCAGGAGGTTAGCCGGGTGGTAGGGGTGGGCGGAAATCGATTGGCTGCTTCCTCAGCCCTTGCGACGCAGCGGAAGCGGGGCTCCCATCACCGCGTACGGCTTGGGAGCGCTGGGAAAGAGCACCTGCCGGGCCAGGTCCTGGTAGCCGAGACTGCGATACAGGCCACGTGCCGGGCTCTCCGTGTCGATCGCGGAGAGGATGGACCGGGGCTGGTCGACGGCGTCCGTGATGGTGGTGATCAGCGCGCGGCCGATGCCGCGGTTCTGGAACTTCGGCAGGACGTGCAGCTCCGTGATGACGAAGGAGTCGTCGAGCCAGTGCGCGGAGCCGGTGGCACGGAGGTAGGGCTCGACGATGGTGGACCACCACTGGCCGCGTTCGTTCGGCATGCCGTAGACGAAGCCGACGAGCCGGCCGCCCGGGGTGGTGGCGCCGAGGGCGCGGGCGCAGGGGTGGTCGAGGTGTCTGAGGACGATGTGGCGCCGTACCTCGATCTCTTCCGGTCCCAGGCCGAAGGCGAGAGCCTGCACCGCAAGCGCCTCGTCCACGCGCGCGGCGAGATCGATCGGACCGATCCGGACGCTGGGAGTGTGGGGACCGCCCCCGGAAACTGCTGCCATGCGCCGACCCTACTGGCCCGGGGTGGGGTGGGTGGTGCGGGTCGGCGGCACCGGCCGTCGGCCGGTCAGAACAGCACGCTCATGAACGCGCCGGCCTCGCGGAAGCCGACCCTGGTGTACGCCTTGCGCGCAGGGGTGTTGTAGTCGTTCACGTACAGGCTGACGACGGGTGCGACATCGGCCAGGGCGTAGCGCAGGACCGCCGCCATGCCGGTCTCGGAGAGGCCTCGGCCGCGGTGTTCGGGGGCGACCCAGACACCCTGGACCTGGCAGGCCTGCGGGGTGGCCGCGCCGATCTCCGCCTTGAAGACGACCCGGCCGTCCTCTATCCGGGCGAACGAGCGGCCGGCGCCGACGAGTTCGGCGACGCGTGCCTGGTAGAGGAGTCCACCGTCGCCCGCGAGCGGGGAGATGCCGACCTCCTCGGTGAACATCGCCACGCAGGCCGGCATCAGGACGTCCATCTCGTCCTTTCGGATCCGGCGGACCAGGGGGTCGGGGGTGACCTCGGCGGACGGGCTCTCGGTGACCATGAGCGGCTGATGGGCCCGGACCTCGCGGGCGGGGCCCCAGCCGGGTTCGAGGAGCCGCCACAGCTGGGTGGTGGGCTCTGCGGGGCCAACGATCGAGGAGCAGCGGCGACCGATCCGGCGGGCCCGGTCGGCGAAGGCCCTGACGGCCTCGGGGGTGGCGCAGATCGGTACGAGGTTGGCGCCCGAGTAGCACAGCGAGCGCAGCCGTCCATCGGCGTACCAGCCCCACATCTCGCCGCCGAGGCGCCAGGGATCGAGACCTGCGATCTGGACCCGGGACGTCACGAAGGCATTGGCGACGGGTTCGCTCTCCAGGATGGCGAGAGCGGCGCCGAGGTCGCTGGGTTCGAGGACCCGGGTGGTGGTCTGCGTCAACACGAGGGGGCCTCACCATGCAGTCTGCTGATTTCCGCACTGTACCCAAAGAGGCTCATCGGTGCCGCCCGTGCTCGGGAACAGCGTCCGCGCAGCACCGTGAGGTCGCTCACGACAACGCCCCGCCGGGCGGTGTTCGTCCGGCGGGGCGCTGTGGTGCGAGTCATGGTTCAGCTGATGGAGACCTCGGGCTCGCCCGAGGCGATGCCTTCCTTCTCCATCTGCTCGGCGATCTTCAGGGCTTCTTCGATCAGCGTCTCGACGATCTTCGACTCGGGCACGGTCTTGATGACCTCGCCCTTCACGAAGATCTGTCCCTTGCCGTTCCCGGAAGCGACACCCAGGTCCGCCTCACGGGCCTCACCCGGACCGTTGACGACACAGCCCATCACGGCCACCCGCAGCGGCACCTGCATGCCCTCAAGCCCCGCACTGACCTGGTCCGCCAGCTTGTACACGTCCACCTGCGCCCGACCGCACGACGGACACGACACGATCTCCAGCCGCCGCTGCTTCAGATTCAGCGACTCCAGGATCTGGAGCCCGACCTTGACCTCCTCGGCCGGCGGCGCCGAGAGCGACACCCGGATCGTGTCCCCGATCCCCTCGCTCAGCAACGCACCGAACGCCACAGCCGACTTGATCGTTCCCTGGAACGCCGGGCCTGCCTCCGTCACACCCAGATGCAGCGGATAGTCGCACTGCGCCGCCAGCTGACGGTACGCATTGACCATCACCACGGGGTCGTTGTGCTTCACCGAGATCTTGATGTCCCGGAATCCGTGCTCCTCGAAGAGCGACGCCTCCCACAACGCCGACTCCACCAACGCCTCCGGAGTCGCCTTCCCGTACTTCTTCAGCAGCCGGGCATCCAGCGAACCGGCATTCACACCGATCCGGATCGGCGTACCCGCGTCCTTCGCGGCCCGCGCGATCTCCTTCACCTTGTCGTCGAACTGCTTGATGTTCCCCGGATTGACCCGCACCGCCGCACAGCCCGCGTCAATCGCAGCGAACACATACTTCGGCTGGAAATGAATGTCCGCGATCACCGGGATCTGCGACTTGCTCGCGATCGTCGCCAGCGCGTCCGCATCGTCCTGCGTCGGGCACGCCACCCGCACGATCTGACAGCCCGACGCCGTCAGCTCCGCGATCTGCTGCAACGTGGCACCGATGTCCGACGTACGCGTCGTGGTCATCGACTGCACCGATACCGGCGCATCCCCGCCGACCGCCACCGACCCGACCTGGATCTTGCGGCTGACCCTCCGGTCGGCGAGCTTGGTCGGAACGGACGGAATTCCGAGAGAAATCGCAGTCATGCGCTGAGCATCCCCAAGGTGTGGATCGAGGTCCCGAGATCGGCGGGCTCCTGGCTTCGAGGTTACGGCACCGGCGACACCCCGGAGCACACCGCGTCCGGGAGTGCCGTGCGAAGGGACGGGCCCGGACACACGCTGTGTGCCGGGCCGTCACCCCTGGTGCACCCCCGGGCCGGTCGGCAGATCAGGAAATCTTGACCGGATTGACGATGTCGGCCACCAGCACCAGCAGGGTGAAGCAGATGAAGACACCTGCGACGAGGTAGGCGACCGGCATCATCTTGGCCACGTCGAACGGGCCCGGGTCGGGCCGCTTGAAGACCCGTGCCACATTGCGGCGCAGGGCCTCCCAGAGCGCTCCGGCGATGTGTCCGCCGTCGAGCGGCAGCAGGGGCAGCATGTTGAAGAGGAACAGCGAGAGATTGAAGCCTGCCAGCAGGAACAGCATCATCGCGATCTGGTTGGGCGCGGGGATGTCGAGCGTCATCACCTCGCCGCCGATCCTGGCCGCACCGACCACGCCGACCGGGGAGTCCGCTGCGCGCTCGCCGTCGCCGAAGGCCGCGTCCCACAGGTCCGGGATCTTGGAGGGGAGGGCGATGATCGAGTGGACGCCGCTCTCGATCATGTCTCCCATGCGGACGACCGATTCGCCGAAGGAGAGCGGAACGATCTCGGTCTGGGCGGCGAAGCCGAGGTAGCCGGCCTTCACGTACTCACCGGGGATCACCTCTCCCTTGGAGTCCTTCTTGGCGACCGAGTTCTCCATCAGCACGGCGTGAAGGGTCAGCTCCTGGCCGTCGCGCTGGACCGTGATGGTGGCGGGGCCGATGGTGTCGCGGATCTTGTCGGAGAGCGTGGCCCAGTCGTCGACCTTCTCACCGTCAAAGGCGACGATCTTGTCGCCCTTCTTGAGTCCTGCGGCCTGCGCGGGCGAGACCGGGTCGGACTTCTTGCAGGTGTCGCGGTTCTCGCTCTGGTCGATCACGCACTTCTGGACGCCCGCCACCTCGGTGGTCTGGGTCTGGAACCCGAAGGTCATCGCCACACCGAGGAAGATCGTCACGGCGAGGAACAGGTTCATGAACGGTCCGGCGAACATCACGATGACGCGCTTCCACGGCTTGCGCGTGTAGAAGAGGCGCGTCTCGTCACCCGGTTCGAGCTCTTCGAAGGCCGCAGACCTGGCGTCCTCGATCATGCCGCGCCACGGTGACGTGGACCGCGCCTCCAGGCGCCCGTCCGGTCCGGGCGGGAACATGCCGATCATGCGGATGTAGCCCCCGGCCGGGATGGCTTTGATCCCGTACTCGGTGTCGCCCTTCTTCCGCGACCAGATCGTCGGTCCGAAGCCGACCATGTACTGGGGGACGCGGATGCCGAAGAGTTTCGCTGTCGACAGGTGCCCCAGCTCGTGCCAGGCGATCGAGAACAGCAGCCCGATGGCGAAGACGACGACGCCCAGAATCGTCAACAGGATCGTCGTAATACTCATGCGCGCGCCTCCGCTGTCGCTTTCGCCGAGAGTTCACGGGCCCGGGCGCGTGCCCAGGTCTCCGCTTCCAGGACGTCTGCGACCGTGAGCGAAGTTCCCGTGGCGGGCGTGCCGTGTTCGGCCACCACCGCCGTGACCGTATCCATGATTCCGTTGAACGGCAGCCGTCCTGCCAGGAATGCGTCGACGCATTCCTCGTTCGCGGCGTTGAACACGGCCGGGGCGGTGGCGCCGAGCGTGCCCACGTGCCTGGCCAGTCCCACGGACGGGAAGGCCTCGTCGTCGAGGGGGAAGAACTCCCAACTGGACGCCTTCGACCAGTCGAAGGCGGGTGCGGCGTCCGGGATGCGCTGGGGCCAGCCGAGGCCGATGGCGATCGGGCCCCTCATGTCCGGAGGCGTGGCCTGCGCGAGGGTGGAGCCGTCGGTGAACTCCACCATTGAGTGAACGTACGACTGGGGGTGGACCACGACCTCGATCCGGTCGAACGGAATGTCGTAGAGCAGATGCGCCTCGATGACCTCCAGTCCCTTGTTGACCATGGTGGCGGAGTTGATCGTGATGACCGGTCCCATGGCCCAGGTCGGGTGCGCGAGGGCCTCCTCGCGGGTGACGCCCATGAGTTCGCTTCTGGTACGTCCCCGGAAGGGGCCGCCGGACGCGGTGACGACGAGCTTGCGTACGTCGGCGCGGGTACCCGCGGCGAGCGCCTGGAAGAGTGCGGCGTGCTCGGAGTCGACCGGGATGATCTGGCCGGGCTCGGCCAGCGCCTTGACCAGCGGGCCGCCGACGATCAGCGACTCCTTGTTGGCCAGGGCGAGCGTGCGGCCCGCTTCGAGCGCGGCGAGCGTGGGGGCGAGACCGATCGAGCCGGTGATTCCGTTGAGGACGGTGTGGCAGTCGCCTGCGGCGAGCTGGGTGGCGGCTTCGGTGCCTGCGAGAATCTCGGGAAGCGGCTCGCCCGTCCCGTACTGCTCGCGCAGCGCCTCACGGAGGGCCGGTACGGCGTCCGGTGCGGCGACGGCCACGGTACGCACCCGCAGTCGCCGCGCCTGCTCGGCGAGGAGGGCGACCCGTCCGCCCGCGGCAGAGAGCCCGGTGACGCGGAAGCGGTCGGGATGGCGCAGCACCAGGTCGATGGCCTGGGTGCCGATGGAACCGGTGGAGCCGAGGATCACAAGATCCCGGCGGCCTTCCGTGGCGTCGAAGACGAGGTGCGGGTCGGCGAGGGGGGCAGGGCTGTCGCTCATGCCCCCCATTGTTGCGGCATTGGCTGTGGGAGTTGACAGTGCGTCCCCCCGCGCTGACCGAATGGCCGTCCGGGCCGCTCCCGGCCGTCGTGGCGCGTAACCACGCCCACCGGGCGACCGTGGTCTGCCGCGGCACGGTGCAGGCCGTCATCGACGGCTGCCCCGCCCGGTGGTCCGCGGTTCAGCGAACAGGACGGTGGACGTTGTCCCGAACGGACGGTCCGGGAGCGGTGTCGGCGATCCAGGGGCCTTCGCCGCTCGGATCGATGATGCCTTCCTCCAGCCAGGTGTACGCACCGGACAGAACGCCCTCGACCATGCGCCGGTCCAGGTCGTCGGTGTTGGACCACAGTCGGGTGAAGAGTTCCTCGACCCGGACGCGAGACTGGCGGCAGAAGACGTCGGCGAGCCGGTATGCCTCGCGGCCGTGGTCGTCGGAGGAACGCAGCAGCTCGGCGCGGACGCAGGCGGCGCTCATCGCGAAGAGTTCCGCGCCGATGTCGACGATCCTTCCGAGGAAGCCCTGCTTGGTCTCCATCCGGCCCTGCCAGCGCGACATGGCGTAGAAGGTTGAGCGCGCGAGCTTGCGGGCGGAGCGTTCGACGTAGCGCAGATGGGTGGACAGGTCAGGGTGTCCGGGCGGGTTGAATTCCGCGTACGTACGCGGGAGTTGCCCTGGACCTGTGACGAGCTTGGGCAGCCAGCGGGCGTAGAAGCCGACTGCGTTCGCGCCCGCTTTCGCCTTGGCGGAGAGAGGTTTGTCGGGGTCGATGATGTCCCCCGCAACCTTCAGATGGGCGTCGACGGCCTCACGGGCGATCAGCAGATGCATGATTTCGGTGGAGCCCTCGAAGATCCGGTTGATCCGCAGATCGCGCAGGAGCTGTTCGGCGGGGACGGCGCGTTCGCCGCGGGCGGCGAGGGACTCGGCTGTCTCGAAGCCCCGGCCGCCCCGGATCTGGACCAGTTCGTCGGCCATCAGACAGCCCATCTCGGAGCCGTACAGCTTGGCGAGGGCCGCTTCGATCCGGATGTCGTTGCGGTTCTCGTCCGCCATCTGGGAGGAGAGGTCGACCACCGCTTCGAGCGCGAAGGTGGTCGCGGCTATGAAGGAGATCTTTGCGCCGACGGCCTCGTGCCGGGCGACCGGCCTGCCCCACTGCTCACGGACCGCCGACCACTCGCGGGCGATCTTCAGACACCACTTCCCTGCGCCGACGCACATGGCGGGCAGGGAGAGCCGTCCCGTGTTGAGCGTGGTGAGGGCGATCTTGAGCCCTGCGCCTTCGGGGCCGATGCGGTTCGCGGCCGGGACCCGGACCCGGTGGAAGCGGGTGACGCCGTTCTCGAGGCCGCGCAGGCCCATGAACGCGTTGCGGTTCTCGACGGTGATGCCCGGGGAGTCCGCCTCGACGACGAAGGCCGTGATGCCGCCCTTGTGGCCTGCCGACCTCGGAACCCGGGCCATCACGACGAGCAGGTCGGCGACGACACCGTTGGTCGTCCACAGCTTCACGCCGTCGAGGATGTAGTACGGTCCGTCCGGAACCGCCGAGGTGGCGAGCCTGGCCGGGTCGGAGCCGACGTCCGGTTCGGTGAGCAGGAACGCCGAGATGTCGGTGCTGGCCAGCCGGGGCAGGAAGGTTTCCTTCTGTTCCTGGCTGCCGAAGAGTTTCAGCGGCTGCGGTACGCCGATGGACTGGTGGGCGGAGAGCAGCGCACCGATCGCGGGGCTGACGGAGCCGACCAGGGCGAGGGCCTTGTTGTAGTAGACCTGGGTCAGGCCGAGGCCGCCGTACTTCGGGTCGATCTTCATCCCGAGGGCGCCGAGTTCCCTGAGGCCGTTGATCACCTCATCGGGAATCCTCGCGTCACGCTCGATGAGGGCGCTGTCGATCCTGGTTTCGCAGAAGTCGCGCAGCCGGGCGAGGAACGCCTCGCCACGCCGGACGTCGTCCGCGGCCGGCAGCGGATGCGGATGGATCAGGTCGAGCCGGAAGCGCCCGAGGAAGAGTTCCTTGGCGAAACTGGGCTTGTGCCAGTCCTGTTCGCGCGCGGCCTCGGCCACTTGGCGCGCTTCACGCTCGGTGACCTTGGGCGTGTTCTTCGGAGCGGATGGTGCGGACATGAGGAGCTCACCTCGCCGCGTTGTGGGGTGGGCGGACTCGGCCGGTCCGCGCGGAGCGCGCGTGGGCGCCTGCCGAGCCGTACCAACCGGTGCTACTTGTCCTGATGTACCCGATTACCGGCACTCCCACCATCCCCCGGACGCCGATCGGGTCCGGAGCCACTCCACTGGCCAGCCCCGCGGTGACACGGTGGTCAGGCCGTGGGCGGGGCAGCAGAAACGGCCGGAGCCCCCGCACAGTGGGCCCCCTGCACCGCCCTGACCTGCGGTTTTCCTCTAACCTGCACGAATGCTCAGCGGCTCGGCCCGTATCAACCCGTCCTGGCCCGTCCCAAGCCGTTTCAGCCCGCTGTGGTTTTCCCGTGGGAACACCACATGGGAACCATGACCGCGACGTCGCCCTGGCCTGCGGTTACCTACCCTCAGGGCTTCACGCCCGTGCCGGCCGCCAGGACGACCAAAAGCGTTACGGAGACTAACGGCGTTGTCGGCTATTGAAGATCGGGGCCGGAACTGTGTGGCTGAGAACCCGAGCTGCTGACTGGGGATGGTGGTTCGGCTGCTGGTGAACGCCAATCTCCGGCAGGACCCGTCCGCATATCCTCCGGACATGGTTGATCAACGCTCGGTCGACGTTGGCGAGGTCCGGCTGGCTTATCAGACGTCGGGTCCTCCGGATGCTCCGCCGCTCGTCCTGTTGCACGCGCTGGGTGAGGATGCCACCGACTGGGAGGCGGTTGTGCCCGCCCTCGCCCGGAGTCGAAGGGTGTACGCCCTCGATCTTCGCGGTCACGGCCGAAGCGACTGGCCGGGGGACTACTCACTCGAACTTATGCAGGCCGATGTGCTCCGGTTCCTGAACGCACTGGGACTTGGAACAGTGGATCTGATCGGGCACTCCATGGGCGGGATCGTGGCCTACCTGCTCGCGGAGGACCATCCGCAGCGGGTGAGCCGGCTCGTCCTGGAGGATGTGCCGGTCCCCCGTCCCCGGGAGCCGAGCACCCCGGCCAGGCCGGACGGCGCCCTGACCTTCGACTGGGAGATGGTGCTGGCCGTCAGGCGGCAGATCGACCAGCCCGATCCCAGGTGGCTGGAGCGACTCGGCCAGATCACCGCCGAGACCCTCGTGCTCGCCGGCGGCCCACACAGTCATGTTCCCCAGAGCGGTGTCGTCGAGCTCGCCCGCCGCATCCCTGGCGGGCGAGTGATCGCTATCCCGGTTGGACACCTGATCCACCACGCAGCGCCGGAGGCGTTCACCGAGGCGGTTTCGGCGTTCCTGGAGGAAAGCTTCCGTCCTGCCCGCCAAGCATGAGAGCGGTCACAGGCCGTGACGTGGGGGCGGCCGCACGGGTTCTTCGAGTGTGACCAAGAAGTGGGCCCGTGCGGCTTTGTCCCATCCTGCCTTCACAGGCGTCTCGCGTGCACATCTCGGCGGTTTGATCGAGGAGTTGGCCGGACCGTGGCAGGCCCGGCGGGAATCGGCATTGCATCAGCGGCGGGGAGGGAAGCGTCACCGTGCCGCTGGGGCCGGCCGCAAGCACGAGCTGGTGTTCACCGACCGAGTGTTGGTCGCGCTGGTCCACCTGCGCACTCAGCTCCCGCACGCCGCGCTCGCCGAGTTGTACGGGGTCGGCCGCTCCACCGTCACCGAGGCCATCGGCGAGATCCGCCCGCTGCCCGCCGACCGCGGCTTCGCTGTCCCCGGCCAGTCTGGACTACGCCTGCGAACATTGGCCGACGTGTTCGCCTACGCCGATGCGGAGGACGTGACCTTGCGGATCGACGGGACCGAGACCCAGGTCCGCCGCCCGAAGGCCCACCGGCCGGGCCGCTGCGCGTTCGTCTCCGGAAAGAAGAAGCAGAACACCATGAAGACCACCACGATCAGCGATGGTCAGGGCCGCACCCTGTGGTCCGGGGCCGACCGGCCCGGAAGAATGCACGATCAGACCGCGATGCGCACCGAAGGCATCGCCGAGCAATTCCGTCTCCACCGGGACGTGAGAGCCGAGGTGGATGAGGGTTACCGGGGTCTGGCGAACGAGTTCCCCGAACAGGTCAGTGCGCCGCCGAAGAAGCCGAAGGAAGACGCCCCGCTCGGTGACCAGTACGCCTGGCGTGAGCAACGGCGCCGCCAGTCCTCGGCTCGGATCTGCGTCGAACACGCCAACGCGGAGCACAAGCAGTGGCGCCCGCTGCAGCGCTTCCTCGGCCGCCGCGAGCACTACCCGGCCACGCACCGGGCCATCGCCGGCCTGGTCTCCGACCGAGCCGCCCAGCGGCCCACCCGCCGCAAACCGAGCACCGAACTCGTTCCCGTCAGCCCGATGACCTGCTAAATCACCCACCAGCCGAACTCTCAGGTCATCACGCCTCAACATCAATAGCCGACAACGTCGTAACTGTGCCTGGCTCCGGCTCTCCTACCTCCGCTGCGTCCGGATCGCCCGGCGCAGCGTACCGTCCCAGCACGGCGCCTCCAGGCGCACGCTGACCAACGCCTGGAAGGAGGCCATCGAGGAAGCGCGGTCCCGTCTACTGCCGCCCCGGTCCGGCCGGGACTGGCCCCGAGCGATCAAGAAACCGATGCGATGGCCGATCCTGAGAACCCGGAGCGGCCGCAGCAAGGTGGCACCGGGGCGATGGGCACACAATCAGACCACCAAACAGCGCAAACACCGGTGCGCCGGCAGACCCGTGCCTCGCGCTCAACCGCCTTGACCTCCCTACAGCTGGTCCCCCCTGCTGGGTGGTTCCGGAGGATGTATCCCGCCACCGTCCTTCATGTCCGTCTCGCAGGTGCGTCGGTCGTAGGACTGGTCATTGGGGATCAACAACACTCCGGCAACCTGCTCAAAATGCTCGACGGCGAGCCAGTCGTCGCCCGTGAGGGGATCGTCGGCCGGCCCGAATGCCTGGGACGAGTAAACCGTCTGACACCCCAACGCCACACGCTCCTTGTCGACCGCGCAGGCGTCCACTGCAGGGTCGGAATATTTGTCGGCGCCGTCGAAGCGGAAGTGGAAGTGGACCCGGTCACCTTCGGAGGGCACCTGCGGGTGGGGCTCAAGGCGCCAGTCAACGACTGCGGCGGTGACGCCGAGAGGCTGCCCATCCGTGTCCACGACCTGCACCCTGGCACCGGCCTTACCGCGCTCCGCCGTCGTGTCGGTGCAGCCCCAGGAAGAGCAGCCGGACAGGGCGAGAATCACCAGAGCCAGCGGGGAAACGGCGAATACCCGTGCGGGTAACACTGAGATGACCTCCGGTCGGGGTGGGGCGGGGCAGTGTATCCCGGGGCCTAGGGCGTGTATCGAAAGTAGATCTTGAGGTGGGATGATCTTGCTTCGTGGCACGTGGAGATCTGACGGATGCACAGTGGGCCCGCCTGGAGCCGCTGTTGCCCCGGGGCAGGAAGCCGGGCCGTCCGCCGATATGGACCAGGCGACAGCTGATCGACGGCATACGGTTTCGCACCCGTACCGGCGTCCCGTGGCGGGACGTGCCGGACCGGTACGGGCCCTGGGCCAGGTCGTACGACCTGTTCCGCCGCTGGCAGCGGGACGGCACCTGGCAGCGGATCTTCGCCGAACTGCAGGCCCAGGCCGATGCCAGGGACCTCATCACCTGGGACCTCAATATCGACTCCACCGTGTGCCGGGCCCACCAGCACGCCGCCGGGGCGCGGAAAAGGGGGACCTGCAGAAAGAGCCGCCCGGCGGGATCGGGGTCGAGCCGTACGACCACGGGCTCGGCCGATCGCGCGGCGGCCTGACCACCAAGCTGCACCTGGCCGTTGAGCAGGGCCAGCAGCCGATGTCCATCGTGATCACGGCCGGACAGCGAGGCGACTCCCCGCAGTTCGAGCCCGTTTTGAAGAAGGTCCGCGTCGCACGCCCGGGTCCGGGACGTCCACGGTCCCGACCCAAACGGGTCCGCGCCGACAAGGCGTACGCGTCCCGCAAGAACCGCGCCTACCTGCGCAGGCGCGGTATCCGCTGCACCATCCCAGACAAGGCCGACCAGGCCCGTAACCGCAAGAAGCTCGGCTCGCACGGCGGCCAACCGCCGAAGTTCGACCCCGAGGACTACAAGGCTCGCCATGCGGTCGAGTGCGGCATTAATCGCCTCAAAAGGCACCGCGCCGTGGCCACGAGATACGACAAGCTCGCGGTCCGCTACGAAGCGACCGTCCTCGTCGCGGCCATCAACGAGTGGCTTTGATCAGCATCGGCAGAGCTCCGAGTGTGAGCCTTAAGAAGGCATCGCTGCGCGGTCAGACTTACTACGGAGAACACAGAATTCGTTGCCTTCGGGGTCCGCGAGGACGGCCCAGCCCGAGCCATCGGGTTCTCGGCGATCGGCGACAAGGGTGGCACCGAGGCCCAGCAGCCGATTGACTTCCTCCTCGCGCGAGGTCGTCGGACGCAGGCACAGGTGGATCCGGTTCTTGACTGTCTTCGGTTCTGGCACCTGGTTGAAGTGCAGCAGCGGACCCTCCGGCAGCATCACGTCGATCTCCGGGTCGCCCGGTTTGTCCTCAGGGTGCAGCGGACAACCGGTCACCTCGCTCCAGAACCGGGCCAGCTCATAAGCATCCGCACAGTCGATCGCCACGTTCTGCAACACCGAAACCATGTACGTGATCTTGCCCGAGCGCCGCCACACCGTTCAAGCTCCGGTGTCACGTGCGCCATCACATTCGATACAGGCCCTAGCAGCTGCGGGTGATGGCGACGAGCGCCTGCGGCGGCGAAGCCGAAGCGCAGAGGAACCCTGTGAAATGGGCGGGTGCTTAAAGCAACTGCATTGGCCAGCCTCCCTCCTCGGCCGCGGCGTGGTCGTCGGCCACACCAGAGGGAACCCACCGGTGCCCGTCCCACCCCAGCATCCTGCGCGACGCATCCGGGTCTACGTACTCAGCCCGCGCGGGGCCTTCACCGAGAGGGACGGCCCTGCGCGCGCCGGGCGCGGGTCGGTGGGCGTCCCGGCGTGCGGCCCACTCGTCCGACGGCTCGTCAGTGCGCAACGCCTAGTTCTCAGCCAGAGCGACCGAGCGCAGCATGACCGAGAATACGGGCGAGTCGGCAAATGGCTGCTGATCGCCCAACTTGCGGTAACCCCACGCCTCATAGACAGCTTGGACGGCGCCGTCCCCATTGAGGGGGTTGACGAGCAGCGTCACGCGCTCCTCGGTCCGGTGAGTCAGCCATGCCTCATGCAGTTGCCACGCGATGCTCCGCCCCCGCCACGCCTTGCGCACCACGATTTCGTTCAGCGCGACGGTGCGCTTCCCGTTTTCGGCCATCAAGGCGGCAGGCAGGGGCGTGAGCATGCTGCCCCACCACTTGGTGTCCGGCGCCAGGGCCGTGCCGAAGCAGAACCCGACGACGTCGCCGTCTTCGTACCCCAGCACCGCCGTCCAGCCGGGCCGGGACGCGTATGCGGACAGCCGCTCGTCGAAACGGTCAACGTCGTAGAAGGGGCCTGTGAGCCCGAAGTCACGTCGGCGCACTTCCACGTGAGTATCAAGGATGTGCTGCCGGATGTCGGGTAGGTCCTCGGCGGTGTAGTGCACTACGTCGACCGTCACCGGTGCTTTCCTCCTTCGGCGCGGCGGTCTGCCCACTCGACCGCGATGCGGGATTCGGGGGCTGTGCGGGTCAGGCCCCGGCCAAACTGTTCCAGAAGATTCCCTGTTCGCCCAGTCATCCGTTTGCCCGATGCAGGCAGGTGGGGAAGCACTGTCGCGTAGGCCTGCTCGAGCTCGCCCTGGGCCAGCTGGCTGAGAGCGAGATTCAACCCGTAGTAGGTGCGGTTTCGGCGGTACTCCGGGCGTAGCCGCGCCAGAGTGCGGTGTAGGTGGGCTTCGCTCTCTGCGTGTTTCCCCAGCCGACCGAAAACCAGGGCGGACAGGCCGTCCAGTTCTGCTCGGTCGAAGAACGCCATCCAGGAGGCACGTTCCCCTTCCTGGTCTGCTCGCGCGTAGGCCTTCTCGGCGACCTCCAAGCTGCGCAGGGCCGGCGTGGGGTCACCGAGTGCGGATTGAATGCCCGCCAGGCGAGCGCTGGCGAGAGAGCGGAAGAGGGGGTCCTGCCGACAGATGTGCTGCCTGGTCCCGGCCTCGGCCGCGGCCAGGGCGTCGGGCAGGTGGCGTTGTTGGTAGGACAGAAGTGCGGCGTGGCCCCACAAGCGCATCTGCATCTCGCTGCTCCCGGCCATACCTGCCAGCTTCATTGCCTGATTCAGATGGCCGCTCGCACGCTGAGTTTCCCGTGAGTCGACAGCCGCCCAGAGGGCGGTGCCGGTGAACGCGGCAGCAAGGTAGTACAGCCGCTGACGCACGCGGGTGGCTGCGTGGCCGACGGCTTGCAGATCGAGTGCGTGCTGAGCATGGGCCAGAGCACGAGTCTCGAGCTTCACGTTTATGCCCGACTCGTTGTCAGCCTGAACGAGTTCCACGAAGTTGCGCTCAAGGCGGTCGGCGTCGGTCATGCCCACCCGCCGGGAGCCGCTCGACGGTGTGGCTGGCAGCAGGGCGGCCGCTGCCAGGGAAGCGGTAGCAGTGGTGAAGGTGCGTCGCCGCAAAGGATCCTCCGAAGGTGCTCGTGTTCGCCCGGCAGGAGGGATGAAGCCCAGTTCCTCCGCGGTGACTCCGAATTCTTCTTCGAGTACGACCCGCTGTCTTGCCTGCGGCCATCGGGTTTTTCCGGTTACCCAGTTCCGGACATGGCGGTCGGTCAGCTTTCCAACCTGCCCGGTCAGGTCTTCGATCCGCTGGTTCAGACGGTTCGCTAACTCGTCTTGTTTCAGCCCGGCACGTTCGATCCGTGCCGCTAAGTGCGGATTCCCCGTCATGCATCCACGGTAGAGCTCCAGAGGGGTCCAGCGAAGGCGCAAGGTAAAAATTTCCGGTCGGTCGCACTGAGCCGGAAGCCGTAATTACCTGTCAGCGCTGTCTAGCGGCGCGGTTACCTCTTCTCGGAACCTCGCCGCATCGTCTGCGGCTGGGGCCTCTTCCTCGTCAGCTCCATGGCCGTTGCATGGGGTGTCAGTCCTGACGGCACAACGACCTGGTGCTCCCTCTCCCTGACCGAAGGACCCACCACGATGGAACCCGCCGCGGCGCTGCTCGCCTCGCGCGAGACGCGTCTGTTACTCCCAGCCGACCCCAGCGCGCTGAAACTTGCCCGCATCAACGGGCGGATGAGGCTCGCGATGCTGAGCTGGCACGGTAATCAGCACGCCGCGATCGACGTGCTGTACGTCCTGGTGAACAACGCCCTCGAGCACGCTCTCTCACCCGGGGAGACGCAGCAGGGCCCCGAGGTCTGGTTGCGTGTCACCGAAGCCCACGACCTCATCATCGACGTCACCGACCTGGACCCGGAATTCCCCAACTTCGACCAGGCAGTGGCCGGAGAGCTGGGACACGGCCTGTGGGGCGCCAAGCACCTCGGCGCCGCCATCACCTGGTTCCCCGCTGACGGCGGGAAGACCGTGCGCGCCACCATGCGGCCAGAGCGGGTACCGGCATGACTATCTTTCTCACCGCTCCGGTACTGCAGAAACGAGTCGTCTCTCCTACGTCCAACGTCCCGAAGTGGACACCGCCGCTCGACCAGGACGACTTGAGGCATGTCCTGCCACGGATCACCGCGTGGTCTCCGCTCGACGTCGAGGCGATCTTTGACGACCTGGACACGACGATCGGAAACCAGCCGCCGCCCAAGGCCGCGACCCCAGCACTTGCCGAACGCCTGCGTAGCCATCTGAAAAGGCTCAGCGCAATCGCGGTAGCCGACACCAAGTTCCCGCCCACCGATGAAATGACGCAGCTCATCGAGCGAGGACGCCCCATGCAGGATGCGCGCCTACCAGCCGACCACCAGCAGGCCGTCGGGATGGCTCGACGCATGGCTTTCGTGACCTCCGACCTCGTCGAAAAACTGATCGAGGCTCGGTACATCAAGGACGTCGCATGACGCCTCGAACCGGTCGTCTCCACGCCGCTGCTTTGTCGCTCCGTGGAGACGACCTTCCATCGGGGTCCTCCGGGTCCGCCTCGATCGCCCCGCCCCTGCACCGGCGGGCGCCGATCGGCGGACAGCACAGAGGACCGGCTCACACTCCCCCGCCGATCACGGGTGTGAGCCCCGGTCGCCCTCTCCCGCTCCCCCGTGAGGGCGACCGGCCTGCCCGACAGCTCCTTCCCGAAACGCCCTCTCCGGCGATCCAACTCCGCTCCCCCGCGGTTCGTGGTCCAGCCGGAGAGGGCCCCCACCGCAGCACGTCCGAGAGGAATACGACGCACATGTGCCAGCACGAGACTCCCTGCCCCAGCGCGGGCGCGTCGGATCGCGAGGCGGCCAGGACCGTGGCAAGAGACGACGTTTTGGGCTGGACATTGCTTTGCAACGGCGTATTGCTCTTCGGCGACACCGGCGAACTGCTGCCCGACGGCGCGATCATTCCCCCGCGCCGCCCCACTGCGCTGACAGGAGCAGCCGCATGAGCACGGTGAGCCTCCTCGTCCCATACATCACAGCCCGCGAAGGCGAGGAACCCGAATCGATCCTGGCCCTGCGCGCCACCTTTGACCGCGCTGGCCGGTCAGCTCTGGGCTACTGGGACGAGAGCCGAGAGGACCGCGATCCGCGGGGTGTGCTGTGGGGCCGGTGCTCGCAGTTGATCGGTCTGAACGGGTTGCCGTCCGGGCGGCCGCAGTGGCGGCTGATTCACCCCGCCAGGCAGCGCGAGACGATGACGCGGCTTCACTGTCAGATCTGCGCAGGCCCTACCAGAACACCGGAGGGCTACCCGTTCCTGGAACCCGCTGCCAAGGGCGTTCCGCGGCCTGGGGATATCCTCCGCACCGCGCAGCCCCCGGTCTGTCTGGCGCACCTGCGCGTCGCAGTTGAGCAGTGTCCGCACCTCCAGAAGGGCTACACCGCCCTGATGGTGCGCAGCGCCCCCCTCTACGGGGTCATCGGTACGCCTTACCAGTGGACCGCCCACGGGATCAAGGAACTGGCCGGCAACGACACGCCCATTCCCTACCGAACGTCAGAGCTGCGGTGGTTCCTGGCCTCACAGCTCGTTCGCTGCTTGCAGGACTTCAAGGTCGTCGATCTGGATGACCTCACGACGCTCGACTCGATTGCCTGAACGTCCCGGAGGGCCCATGTTCCGACGCGTGTGCCAAGCTGCCGTCTTCCTGGTTGCCATCGTCCTGATCACCGCCGCCGCCGGGTGGTGACGCACGCCGCTTCACGGCGCGGGATGCCCGCGGCTCCCGGCAGTTTCCTCCAGGAGCTCGGCGCCAGATCTCCTCCCGAGTTGGCTCCCTGAAAGGCCCCCTTGCTTCCTGGGGACGCGCGCACAGACCCGTTTCGACTCCTTGGAGGCCACCTTGAAACCCATTCCTCTTCCCCTCACTCCCTCTGGTGGGGCGTATGACGTCACCGCCTTACACAATTTCGCGGCGCTCCGCGGGCAGCTCCGTGTGTCCTTCACCCCGCAGTGCAACGCGCTGTGCTGGTTCTGCCACAACGAGGGCGATGTGCCACCTCCCGCAACGCACCGAGACCGCAGCCACAAGCCGCGCGAGCGGCAGTTCGATTCTGACGCGTTCCTGCGCACCATCACCAGCCTCATGGAGGCAGGGCTCAAGCGGGTGTACTTCACTGGCGGGGAGCCGCTCGTATCCCGCTGGGCACGTCCGGTCCTGACGCAACTCCCCCCGAGCACGCCGGACTCCACGTACACGCTCATTACCAATGGCCTATTGGTCCGCCGGAATCAGGAGTGGCTCGCGCAGACGCCGCTCGACAAGATCAAAGTGAGCCTGCACTACTTTTCCGACGAGTCGCTGATGGAGATCGCCCGCGTCCCGCAGGGCATCGGAGCGATCCTCGACGGCATCGAGGCCGCCCGGGAAGTGGTCCCCCGTGTCGAGTTGAACACGCTTCTGCAACGCCAGAACGAACACGAGATCGAGGCCATCCTCGACTACGCCCTGGAACGACGCCTGCCTGTCCAACTCATCGAACTCGTCGATACCGACTACAACGAGTCCGGTTCCTCAGCAGCTGTATCAGCCGAGGGCGCCATCCGCTACCTGCGCAACCTCACCAGCGACGAACACACCGAGATCGCCGGGGTGGGGCAAGGACGCCGCGTGTTCCGTGTCGACGGCGTCGAGATCGACGTCATCCACCGCGACCTCGGCAGGCACCACGTCGGCCAGTGCGGCACTTGCCCCATGCGCCCCAAGTGCGTTGAAGGGTTCTGGGCCCTGCGTATCGACCACGCCGGCGGACTCCAGCCGTGCCTACTGCGCGATGACCTGCGCATGGATCTGCGCAAGCACCTCGACGAACCTCGCGCCCTGACCGCAGCCGTCGCCCGCCACATCGCCGCCTTCACGGAGGGAACCCTGTGAACCTGCCTGTCACATACGAGCCACGCCTCTACGACGGTTCCAAGAAGCCGTTCATCGTCCTCGAAGGGGTGTCCGGCATCGGGAAGTCGACCCTTGCCCGGCTGCTGGCCCACCGGCTCCGTGCGACGAGCCTCCACACGCTGCCGAAGCCGCACAACGACTGGTCCAAGCCCGTCAACAATCGCCTCGCGTCTCTGCCGCAGGTCGCGTTCTACCTGTCCGGCCTGATGCACGCCTCCGACTGTGTGCGCAAATCTCGCGTGGCCGGCCCGGTCATAGCCGACCGCTATCAGGCCTCGGTGATCGCCTGCCACGCCACAGTACGCGGCATCCCGATCAAACACGTACGGCAGATCGCAGAGCCGTTCCTGTCCTACCTGGTACAACCGACCGTCACGTTCTACCTGCGCTGTTCGGAGGAGACCCTCCGAGCCCGCATGAGCACCAAGGGCGACCTCAAGCAGGACGACACCGAGCTGTTCAGCGTCCCCGGCCGTCTCAGGCAGCTCCTGTTCAACTTCGAGACCGTCGCGGCCGACGATCCGAGCGCCGTGTGGGTCGACACCGAGGGCAAGACACCCGACCAGCTCGTCCACGAGATCGCGCAAACCCTGGAGCGCACCCGTGCTTAACCCGATCGACACCGCGGCCGTCCTGCGGGACGGCCGCGCTACCGGCATCCACCCCGTGCAGATCCACACAGGCGTCGCCTGGTGGCTCGGCGCGTGTCTGGTCGTCACTCAGAAAGCCCCCCGAGTCGCGGTTGCCCACGACGGCGACCCCGTCAGCACCGAGTACGCCGCCCGGTTCGCCCGCGGCGCCACCAACGCACAGCACCACCGGTGTCACGTGACTGTCGTCGTCGCCCCGGTGGCCGAGTCCGAGCTCCTCGACATCGCCCACGGCCTGGGTCAGGCACCCAGCGCGTACATCACCCACCGCTCGGGAGAGGTCTCCATGGCCTTGTTCGACGCGAAAGGCGAACCCCTCACCGAAGAATCCGGGGTAGCGGCAATCCGGATGCTGATCGACGAGGACCGCGTCCCGATTCCCGTCAACGACGCCGCCCGCGGCGTCATCGTCGAGTACCGGAAGGAAGATGAGCACTGATGGAGACGATCGATGCGGCTCAAGTCATCCGCTCCGGACAGTCCATTCTGTTCGTGACCCTCGACTCTCTGCGCTACGACGTGGCTGCCACCGCGATGGCCGCCGGCGACACCCCGCATCTCGCCCGGCTCCTGCCGGGACAGGCGTGGGAGCGGCGATGGACCCCCGGCACGTTCACGCTCCCCGCGCATACGGCGTTCTTCTCCGGGTTCCTGCCCAAGCTGCCGCAGCCCCACCAGCCGCCGCGGCTGTGGGAATGTCGGCCGCCCGCCTTCAAAGACGTCGACCCGCAGACCTTCGTGTTCGATGCGCCCAACCTGCTGCAGGGACTCGGCTCCCACGGCTACCGCACAGTGTGCGTGGGCGGCGTCACCTACTTCTCGCGGGAGACACCGCTCGGCAGCGTGCTGCCCGACCTGTTCGACGAGGACCACTGGCGTCCCGAGTTCTGCTCCCCCGAGCCGGACTCCACCCGCCACCAGGTCGACCAGGCCCTCGCACTCGCCGATCAATACGCCGGGCGCCCGCTGTACCTCTTCGTCAACGTGAGCGCAACACATGTCCCCCACGGCCACTACATCGGCCAGAGCACGGACACCGCCGCTTCCCAACAGGCGGCGCTCGCCTATGCCGACGAGCATCTGGGCCGCCTGATAGATCAACTCACCGCCGCAGGGCCGTGGCTGGTCATCATGTGCGCCGACCATGGCGATGCGTATGGCGACGACGGATTCCAGGGCCGCGGCATCGCGCACCCTAGCGTGACGACCGTGCCGTACGCCGCCTGGTATCACACCTGACCGCTACCCTCACCAGGCATGAGTGAAATGCCTGACGCCTCCGTGGTTGTAGCCCGCGATGAGAAGGGCCTGGTCGCCCTCCTGAGCGCCGATTTTCCCAACCACGGAGGCGAGTACCTCTTTCTCCCCGGCGGCCGCTTCGAGCCCGGGGAGACCCCGCTCGAGTGCGCAGCCCGCGAGCTGCGCGAGGAGGCCGGAGTGACCGCGGATCAGTGGCGCTCACTCGGCACGTACGCCATCACCCTCGGTTCTCCGGCGCGGGTTCACCTCTTCGAGGCCCACGGTCTGACCCTCGGTCCGCAGGAACTCACGGAGAATGAACAAGACTTCAAGCTCGAATGGTGGCCGATGAACGATGCCCTCAGTGCTGCGCATGAGGGAAGTTTCCTGCTTCCCGCCGGGCCGCTGGCGCTCCTCCTGGCGCACCACCGGTCCGCGGCCGCGAACGCGGACTGAAGATGTGGGTGAGAGAGGGTCTGCTCGCCTCGGTGGACGGGCTGCGGTTCGTCGTCCCCGTCCGTACGGTCAGCGCGGCGCCGTCGCCGAAGTGGAGTTGCCCCGGTCTGACAGACACCGATGGGCTTGCGATCTATGAGGCTCCGGTCGCTTCCGATCTAGGCTGGGCTCGCACCGCCGCCCACTGAAACTGGAGTTCTCATGCGTGTCTTCGTCGCTGGCGCCACCGGCGCTGTCGGCAGTTTGCTCGTCCCGATGCTGGTTGCGGCTGGGCACGAGGTCACCGGGACCTCACGGTCCCTGGCCGGGATCGAGCGGATCAGAAGCCTCGGAGCGACGGGATTCCAGGCGGATGCACTCGACGCGGAGAGACTGCGGCACGCGGTCTGCGCGGCAGCACCGGAGGTAGTGATCCACCAGCTCACCGACCTCGCCGGCGCGGACGGGGCCGCCAACGGCCGAATGCGCCGAGAGGGTACCCGGAACCTGGTGGAGGCCGCGAAGGCGGCTGGGGTCGGCCGGATCGTCGCACAGTCGATTTCCTGGGCGTACGCGCCGGGCGAAGGCCCTGCCGAGGAGGTGGTATCGCTCGACAGCACGGCCGCTCAACCCCGAGCCCGGATGGTGGCCGCCGTCAGGGCCCTGGAGGAGACGGCGGCCGAGTTGGAGACTGCGGTCTTGCTGCGCTACGGCCTGCTGTACGGGCCCGGCACCTGGTACGCACCGGGCAGCGCTTTCGCGGCGGCCCTGGCGGGCGACCGGTCGGCGCGCTTCCTGGGGAGCACCGCGGTGAACGACGCGGTGAGCTCCTTCGTCCACGTCGCCGACGCGGCAGGCGCCGCGCTGGCCGCGCTCGACTGGCCAGGCGGACCGGTCAACATCGTGGACGACGAGCCCGCCCCCGCCCACGAGTGGCTTCCGGCCCTGGCCAAAGCCCTCGGCGTGCCCGCACCCGGCGCGGTGGCGGGTCGGCAGGAGTGGGAGCGCGGCGCTCTCAACGCGCTTGCTCTAAGCCGGGGTTGGCAGCCCGAGTGGCCAACCTGGCGGACCGGTTTCGCCGCCCAGCGCGACATCCATTGCGGGCATGCCGCGCCGCGAGCGCACTGATCTCCCCCACCGCAGTCGCCGTCCGCACGAGCATCCGATCACTGGGGCGAGGGAAGCACTCGACGAGGCCGGCGACCTCTTCGGGTGTCATGAACTCCATGTCATTACTCGACTCGTTGTCCCCGATGACCCAGTCGTCATTGCGCGGAAGCCGGGTCAGGTCACACGGGTTACGGTCCCGAAGCGGCGGCTCGGCGACTACGGCCTCCTTCAGGACCGACGACAGCAGCACGTGCAGACCCCGTAGCGTCTCCGGCGACATGTCCTTGATCTTCGACCCACGCTTGACCTTCGTCTTCAGCATCTTGTTGACCCACGCGCCGATCGTCGCCTTGCTGAAGTGCTCGGCGGAGCGGGTATCACAGTTGCCGAAGGTCGGGAACATGTACATCTCCAGCGCACGGATGCGCTGTTGCTTTAGCGCTTGCTCGCGGTGCGGTTCTCGACGGACTCCACCTCACCTGGTAGCTGGAGACCTCCCCAGCCCTGTTCCTACGCGCAACAAGGTTCGCCATGTGCGGAGATTAGCGGCTCGTGCTCCCACGATGCTCCCACTACCCCATCTGAACCAGCCAAGATCCGACCATCGCCACAGGTCAGGGTGCAGATACGCAGGAACGGCCGGAGCCCCCGCACAGTGGGCTCCGGCCGTTCATCTGCCGCCTGCTGTCGTGCTGTCCAGGCGGATCACAGGCGGCGCTGGTGGATCGGTTCGATCCTGTTCGCGGACCTACAGGGCGAGGCCGGTGAGGACCAGCACCCGCTCGTAGGTGTAGTCGTCCATGGCGTAACGGACGCCCTCACGGCCGACGCCGGACTGCTTGGCGCCGCCGTACGGCATCTGGTCCGCGCGGTAGGAGGGGACGTCGCCGATGATCACGCCGCCGACCTCGAGGGCGCGGTGAGCGCGGAACGCGGTCTGCAGGTCGTGCGTGAACACACCTGCCTGCAGGCCATACTTGGAGGAGTTGACGGCGGCGAACGCCTCGGCCTCGCCGTCCACCTTCTGCACGGACAGCACCGGTCCGAAGACCTCCTCGGCGGAGAGGGTGACGCCGTCCGGGAGCTCCGCGAGCACGGTCGGCGCGTAGGTGGCGCCGTCCCGCTTGCCGCCGGTGAGCAGCTGGGCGCCGGCCTGCACAGCCTCGTCGACCCAGGACTCGACGCGCTTGGCGGCGTCCTCGCTGACCAGCGGGCCGACGTCGGTGGCGGCGTCGGACGGGTCGCCGGTGACCTGGGCCTCGACGGCCGCGACGATCTTCGGGAGGAGCCGGTCGTGGACCGAGGCGTCCACGATGACGCGCTGCACCGAGATGCAGGACTGGCCGGCCTGGTAGTTGGAGAAGGTCGCGATACGCGTCGCTGCCCAGTCCAGGTCCTCGTCGGAGGCGTAGTCGCCGAGGACGACCGCGGCGCCGTTGCCGCCGAGCTCCAGGGTGCAGTGCTTGCGCGGCACCGACTCCATGATCGAGTAGCCGACCGGGCCGGAACCTGTGAAGGAGATGACGGGCAGGCGCTCGTCCTGGACCAGGGCGGGCATGCGGTCGTTGGGGACCGGCAGCACGGACCACGAGCCGGCCGGCAGGTCGGTCTCGGCCAGCAGCTCGCCCAGGATCAGCGACGAGATCGGCGTGGCCGGGGCGGGCTTCAGGATGATCGGGGCGCCGACGGCAATGGCCGGGGCCACCTTGTGGGCGCTCAGATTCAGTGGGAAGTTGAACGGTGCGATGCCGAGGACCGTGCCGCGCGGGAAGCGCCGGGTCAGGCCGAGACGGCCGGTGCCACCGGCATCGGTGTCGAGGCGCTGGGCGTCGCCGCCGTTGAAGCGGCGGGCCTCCTCGGAGGCGAACCGGAACACGGAGACGGCACGGCCGACCTCGCCGCGGGCCCACTTGATGGGCTTGCCGTTCTCCGCGGAGATCAGCTGGGCGATCTCCTCGGTGCGCTCCACCAGGCGCCGTACGACGTGATCGAGCGCGGCGGCGCGGACGTGGGCCGGCGTCGCGGCGAACTCCTCGCGCACGGCGTGCGCGGCCGCGACGGCCTCCTCGATCTGCTTGTCGGTCGGCACGCTGACGGTGCCGACGAGACGGCCGTCCCAGGGGTTGGTGACGTCGAAGCTGTCCTCACCGGTGGCCTGGCGGCCGGCGAGCCAGAAGGCGTGGGTGGAAGTCATGGAGGTTCCGGCCCTTCGGAGTCGTGGGGTGTGCTGCCCCCACCGTAGGGCCGCACGGCCGCGCTGGCGTTTGTCCGGCGTGGAGCAGAGCTCGACGGGTACACGCCGGATTGTCGGATGCGTCGGCGTGAGCGGGGACGCGGAGCTTTCCGGCAGCGGCTACGGCTCCGGCGCCGACGAGGAGCGCATGGCCCTTCCCGCGACGACAACGGCAGCGGCTACGGCTCCGGCGTCGACGGGGAGTTCGTGGCCTTCAGTGCCAGCCAGAGCTCCATCCGGACGTCCGGATCGTCCAGTGAGCGGCCCAGGATCTCCTCCACCCGGCGCATCCGGTAGCGCAGGGTGTGGCGGTGCACGCCCAGGTCCGCCGCGGCCGCGTCCCACTGGCCGTGGTGGGAGAGCCAGGCCCGCAGAGAGGCGACCAGATTGCCGCGGCCCTTGGCGTCGTGTTCGTGCAGGGCGCGGAGCATTCCGTCGGCGAAGGCCCGTACGGCGTCGTCCGCGAGCAGCGGCAGCACCGAGCCGGTTGCCAGTTCCTCGTGCTCGACCAGCGCCCTGCCCCTGCGGCGGGCCACCGACAGGGCCTGTTCGGCCTGCTTGTACGCGGCGGAGACGGCGATGGGGCCCGCCGGTGCGGACAGGCCCACGACCAGCCGGTCCTCCCCCGCCGTCGCCGGTTCACGCGGGGGCAGCGCCTCCTGGGCCTCCTGGGCCTCCTGAGCCGCCGCGTACGCCGCGCAGGCCGCGACCGCCGCTCCGCCGTCCGCGGCGAGGACGACGAGCCGTTCGCCCTCGGGCACGGCCAGCAGGGTCTCGCCGGTCCGGAACGCCGCCGCCTCCATCGCCTCGCCGAGCGGGCCCGGTGTCGAGGGAGCGGACGCCTCCGCGATGAGCAGCCGGAACGGTGCGTCGAGCAGCCCCCCGTACAGATCCCCGGCGACGGCCCGTGCGTGGTCCGGCTGGCCGGCGAGCAGCATGCGAAGAACCGCCGCGCCCAGCCGCTGCTCCGCGCGCTGGAGGGACCGGGAGCGGGCGGTGGTCAGGGTCAGCAGCGCGACCGCCGAGTGCACGGCGTACCGCTCGGCGGTGCCCAGTGCCGCGCCGGTACCGACGGCCAGCGCGCCCCGGACCCGGCGGCCGGTACCCAGGGACTGGAGCTCGACCCGGTCGTCGGTGTCGCCGACGACCACGCTGGCCGGGGCGGGGCGCTCCCGCAGCCGTTGCACATCTGGCGTGAGCCGGGCGGCCCGGCGGGCGGCCCAGTCGGGGGCGGCGGCGACGACCGCGCCGGAGGCGTCGTACAGCGCTGCCCAGCCGTCGACATGTGCGGCGAGACGGGTGAGGAGTTCGCCGGGGCCGTCGCCCGCGAGTGCGGCCTTCGTCAGTTCCCGCTGCGCCTCGAACCCCGCTGTCACCGCCCGGTACTGATCGGCGGCGGTCTTTGACGACACGGCCTTGGCGATGGCGAGGAACGGGGTGCGGCGCGGCACTTCGAGAAGCGGCAGACCCGTTTCGTCGGCGGCGTCGATCAGCGCCTGGGGTACTTCGTCGTAGTGGACGCCGACGGCGAATCCCAGCCCGACGACGCCGGCCCCGGCCAGCCGCCGCACGTACCGCCGCATCGCCTCGGGGTTCTCGGCGTCGAGGTTGGTGGCGGTGATGAGCAGGAGCTCGCCGCCCTCCATGTACGGGACGGGGTCGGTCAGCTCGCTGGCGTGCGCCCAGCGGACGGGCGCGTCGAGCCGGTCCGCGCCCGCACGCACCGTGAGTTTGAGCGCCGAATGCTGGACGAGCGAGGCGAGAGTGTGGGGCATGGGGACCGTGGGACCTCAGGGAGTCGATTTTCGCCGTCCCGTATGAACGGCTCCTACCGATTCTGCCAGGGCGGCAGGGTCCGCCGTAACCGCTGCCAACCCCCATGCGCCGACCGGTCTCAACCGTTCAGATCCACCATCAGGGGCGGCGCGTGCTCCCCCCGTACGGTCGTCAGGGACAGCACCGCGTGTCCGGCCGGTACCCGGTGAGCGAGTTCGGAGGCCGACCAGCGTTCCCGCTCGACCTGGCGCACGGTCACCGCGTCCGTGGTGACCGCCTTGCCGGTGACCAGTTTGCGGAAGGCGTGCATGGCCCGGGTCATCGGCTGGTCGGCGAAGACGGTGCGCTGGGTGACGTCACGGGTCTCGACCCACTCCGTCCCCCAGGCCTCGGCGAACTTCTTACCGTCCCACGTCGTGATTCCGGAGAACGCCATTCGGCAGCCGACCGCACCGAGCAGCGCCGTGTGCAGCTGCTCCGGTACGTCATCGAGGGTGCGCAGGGTGAGTACGGCGCCGGCGTGCGCGGAGCGCAGCCGCTGGATTCCGCGGACGGTGTCCGGGGTCAGGGTGTGGGTCGCGTCGTCGAGGACCAGACAGGCGAAGAGGGAACGGTCGGTACGGGCGGCGGCGCTCGCGGTGAACTGGGCGAGTATCAGACGTGCCAGCAGCCGGGACGCCTCGACGTGGCCGCGTTCGGGCAGATCGACACGGACCCGGAGCGGGTGTTCCAGAGCTCGCAGCGAGAAGGGGCGGGACTTGCCCGTGGTGTCGAAGAACTCGGTGAAAGCGGGCCGGTCGAGCAGGGCAACGCGGTCGGCGAGAGCGGGGCCCGGGTCGCCGGGCGCACCGGACTGGCGGGCGCGGCCGTCGAGCTCGCGCTGCATGCCGGGGTGTCCCGTCGCGTCGAGCGCCTCCCGCAGAGCGGCGAGGGCACCGGGCACACCGTCCAGGAGTTCCCGCAGCTCCGGTACGGAGGGGAAACGGCCGTGGGCGGCCCGGAAGGGACCGAGGAGCTGGGCGAGGGCGGTGGCGGCGCGCCTGCTGTCCACCTCGGGGAGGTCGCCGACCAGGCCGTCGGCGAGGATGGTCGCGGCCTCGTCGGGGTCGGTGGTGCCGCCGTACAGATCGAGATCGTGCACGGACGACGGGTCGCCGATCTTGATGACCACGTCGAACCCCTGGTCGTCGCCGAGCTGCGTACCGGCGGCGCACACCGCGATGACGGCGGCCTGTCCGGCGAGCGCCTGCAGTGCGAGGGATTCGACGACGGGCCGGATCAGGGCCCGGCTCTTGCCCGCGCCGGGCGGGCCGACGGCGAGCAGGGACGTGCCCAGCAGCCCTGGGTCGAGGGCGATGCCGCTGCCGCGGCGGGCGTACGGGTTGCGCTCGCCGTCCTCGACGGTGCCGAGCCTGACCTGCTGGACCAGGAGATCGTGCCGGGCTGCGCGGGCCGGGAGGTCACGTGCGCCGGAGGGGTGGGTGCAGGCGGCGGAGCCGTTGCGCAGCACGGTGTCGGTGAAGGCGGAGAGCCGGGAGTGGTCGGCGCGCACGGACGTCCAGGCGCGGCGGATACGGGCGTAGTCGACATCGTTCATCCGCCCGGACCGGGTCTCCCCGGCGAGCGCGGCGGCGGCCTGGTGCTGTCCCGCGGCGCGCAGATCGGGCCATTCGGCCGGGTCCTCCTCGCTGCCTTCGACGATGGTGGCGTCCACACCGCCGGGCGCGTGCGGCTTCGCCGGGTCGTGGCCGTGCCGGTCCGGTGCCGGTTGAGGGGACGGGCCGCGGCGCCATACCTCGGCCCAGCGCCCCAGCCTGGCGAACGGCCACACGATCACCAGGGTGAGCACGGCGTACAGCCCGTAGCTGATCACCGGGGACATCGGCTGGTCGGGGCCCAGCCAGGAGACGGGAACCAGACCGAAGGCCAGCCCCATCCCCGGCACGGTCCCGTTCCAGACGAGGATCCACACCACCAGGGCACCGATCGCCGCCGCGCCCGCCCGTGCGGCGGCCCCCCTGGCGGCGATGCACCGCTCGAAGGCGGCCGGCCAGTTGCCCAGCCGGCCGAATCCGTAGACCAGGCCCCCGGTGATCAGGAGACGGTAGATGTCGAGCGCACGGACCGCGCCGCGGGTCTGCGGCTCGTCGCCGAACGGCCCCCACCAGTCGCTGGGGGTGAAGAGCTTCAGCGGAACCCGCCAGTACGGGATGTAGTTGTTGCGCCAGAGCGACCAGACGAGGACGCAGGCCAGCAGCGAGATCACCGCACCGCTCGCCAGCGTGCGGTCGGGGGTGCGCTCCTTCTCCTCGGCGGGCCGGGGGGCATGGCCGAGCCGCCAGACACCGGGCTCCGCGGCGGGCCTCGGGATGCGGAGCCAGTCCCCGAGGGAGGGGCCCGAGGCGGGGGCGTATCCCGGCCTGGGCGGCAGTTCGGGCGGCGGGCAGGCCGGGCGCGGCACCGGATGACCGGAGCGGGTGCCGCGTGAGTCGTACGTGCCCTCGGTGTCCATGTGCTGTCCCTCGTCCCCTGACCAGCGCCGACCGGTAACTCCGGGCGCAGGCACCCGAAGTCATCAATCTAGTGCCTCGACCGGCAAACCTTGCCGGTCGAGGCACTACCCCGTACCACCCCGTCGGACGCGGGCCGGCGGGAAGTCTTCGCCCGTGCCCCGGGGCCTTTCGTCCCGCCCGCGCACCGCCGCCGCCCGGCGGCCCTGGCCCGTCGCTATGTCCGTGACGGACAACCGCGTCCGGCCACCACTCCCGAACGGAACATGCCGGACCCCGGGCCCCGCCCATAGCCTGCAGAGAGAGAAGCGTCCGAAACACCCCACAGGAGCCCCTCATGACCGCAATTCCGCAGGAGCGCCGCGTCGTCACTGCCATTCCCGGCCCGAAGTCGGTGGAACTGCAGGCCCGCCGTCTCTCGACGGTGGCCGCAGGTGTGGGCTCCACCCTGCCGGTGTTCACCGCCCGCGCCGGTGGCGGAATCATCGAGGACGTGGACGGCAACCGTCTGATCGACCTCGGTTCCGGTATCGCCGTGACGTCGGTCGGCGCCTCCGCCGAGGCCGTCGTACGCCGGGCGTCCGCGCAGCTCGCCGACTTCACCCACACCTGTTTCATGGTCACGCCGTACGAGGGGTACGTCGAGGTCTGTGAGCAGCTCGCCGAGCTGACGCCGGGCGACCACGCCAAGAAGTCGGCGCTGTTCAACTCGGGCGCCGAGGCCGTCGAGAACGCGGTCAAGATCGCGCGTGTGTACACCAAGCGCCAGGCCGTCGTCGTGTTCGACCACGGCTACCACGGCCGCACCAACCTCACGATGGCGCTGACCGCCAAGAACATGCCGTACAAGCAGGGCTTCGGCCCGTTCGCGCCCGAGGTCTACCGGGTGCCGGTGGCGTACGGCTACCGCTGGCCGACCGGTGCCGAGAACGCCGGTGCGGAGGCGTCCGCCCAGGCCATCGACCAGATCACCAAGCAGATCGGCGCGGACAACGTCGCCGCGATCATCATCGAGCCGGTGCTCGGCGAGGGCGGCTTCATCGAGCCGGCCAAGGGCTTCCTCCCGGCGATCGCCCAGTTCGCCAAGGACAACGGCATCGTCTTCGTCGCCGACGAGATCCAGTCCGGCTTCTGCCGTACCGGCCAGTGGTTCGCCTGTGAGGACGAGGGCATCGTCCCCGACCTGATCACCACCGCCAAGGGCATCGCGGGCGGCCTCCCGCTCTCCGCCGTGACCGGCCGCGCCGAGATCATGGACGCCGCGCAGGCGGGCGGCCTCGGCGGTACGTACGGCGGAAACCCGGTGGCCTGCGCGGGTGCGCTCGGTGCCATCGAGACGATGCGTGAGCTGGACCTGAACGGTAAGGCGAAGCGTATCGAGGAGGTCATGAAGGGCCGCCTCGCCGAGATGCAGGCGAAGCTGCCGAACGGGGATGTCATCGGTGACATCCGCGGCCGCGGCGCGATGATCGCGATCGAGCTGGTGAAGTCCGGCACGAAGGACCCGAATCCGCAGGCCGCTGCGAAGCTCGCCAAGGCGTGCCACGCGGAGGGCGTGCTGGTCCTCACCTGTGGCACGTACGGCAACGTCCTGCGCTTCCTGCCGCCGCTGGTGATCGGCGAGGACCTGCTGAACGAGGCTCTCGACGTCATCGAGCAGGCCTTCGGCCAGATCTGACCTGTGCGAGCCCCGGCGGGGCCGGCAGGCGTATTCGCCGGGGATGCGGGCGGACTGCGTGAGGGCCTGTGAAGAAGGTGTGGGGGGCCGATGGCGGGATCCGTTTCCGTCTGTCGGTCCCCCGTCGTCTGACGTACGGTTCCTGCAGATGAGAGAGACACCCCGCCCGCAGGGGACTGCCGGCGACGCCGGGTCGGAGCTTCCCCAGCACCGTCCTGGCCGTGCCTTCGCGCACACCACTGGAGCCTCTGGCTCCGGAACTCCTCACCGATCGGATGGTCGCTCGCCCCAAACCCCCCGGGGCGCGCGGCGAACCGGTCCGACCGGCCGCCCCGGAACCACCCCCCCTGTTCCCGGGCGGCCGGCTCTTCTCATTTCTCGGGTTTCGTTCCTCCTGACGCTTTTCGCGCTCACCACCTGGCAGGTCGCGGCCGACGGTCCGCTGCGCGCGCTGGACGAGCGGATTGGCCGGGCCGCCGTCGGACATGGCCCCGCCCGGCTGACCGAATTCCTCGCCGACCTCGGCAATATGCAGCTCGCGCTCCCGGTGCTGGGCTGCGCGATCGTCTGGGCCCTGGTGCGCGGCGCACGCCGTGAACCGCTGTACGCGGCACTCACCATGGCGGCGGTGCCCCTGCTGGTCGTCCCGCTGAAGGACTGGATTGCCCGTCCGGGACCGCTGACCGACGCCACCGGCTACTACCCGTCCGGCCATGCGGCGACGGCCGCGGTGGCGTACGGGGCGGCGGCGCTGCTGACCGCGCCGTATGCGAGGCGGCCGTGGATGATGCCCGCCGCCGCTGTCTCGCTGACAGTGGCGACGGGCATCGGTCTGGTACTGCGCGGCTATCACTGGCCGCTGGACGTGCTGGGCAGCTGGTTCCTGTGCGGGCTGCTGCTCGTGCCGCTGGGCCTCACGAAGCGGCCCCGGTACGGGCCCAGCGGGTGACGGTGCCCGGCGGCACAAAGAAGCCCGTGCGGGCGTCGCGCAGCGAACTGGATCAAGCCCCCGAGGGCGCGCCCGCCGTGCTCAGCTGTCGAAGCCGAGCCCCAGCCGGTCCATCGTCCGCAGCCACAGATTGCGGTGCCCGCCATTGCTGTCCGCCCTGGCCAGGGACCGCTTGGTGAGCTCGATCCCGGCCCAGGCGAAGGGCTCCGGCGGGAACGGCATCGGCTTGCTGCGGACCATTTCCAGAGCGGTCCGCTCATTCTGTTTGCCCGCCAGCAGATCGAGCATCACATCGGCTCCGAAACGGGTGGCTCCGACGCCGAGTCCGGTGTATCCGGCGGCGTAGGCGACCCTGCCCTGATGGGCCGTGCCGAAGAATGCGGAAAAGCGGGAACACGTGTCGATCGCCCCGCCCCAGGCATGGCTGAAACGGACCCCGGCCAACTGCGGGAAACAGTCGAAGAACTGGCCCGCGAGCTTGAGGAAGGTCTCCGGCCGCTGATCGAGATCGGCGCTCAGCCGGCCCCCGTACGGATAGATCGCGTCATAGCCGCCCCACAGAATCCGGTTGTCGGCCGACAACCGGAAGTAGTGGAACTGATTGGCGCTGTCACCCAGCCCCTGCCGGTTCTTCCAGCCGATCGAGGCCAGCTGGTCGGCGCTGAGCGGTTCGGTCATCAGCGCGTAGTCGTAGACGGGTACGGTGTACGGGCGCACCCGCTTGACCAGCGACGGGAAGATGTTCGTGCCGAGTGCGACCCGGCGCGCGAAGACCCTCCCGTACGGCGTACGGACCGCCATTCCGGTCGTGGACCTGGCCAGTTCAAGCCCCCGGGTGTGCTCGTACATCCGTACCCCGAGGTCCAGGCAGGCCCGCTTCAGGCCCCAGGCCAGCTTGGCGGGGTGCAGCATGGCGACCCCGCGCCGGTCCCAGAGCCCGCCCAGGAATGTCGGTGAGTCGACTTCGGCGCGCACCGCGTCCCGGTCCAGGAATTCCACCCCGGTGAAACCAAGCTTTTCGGTTTCCTGATGCCATTCGTGGAGCTCTTCGAGCTGGTGGGGCTCGGTGGCGACATCGATTTCGCCGGTGCGCTCGAATTCGCAGTCGATGGAGTAGCGGGCGACGGCCGCCTCGATGGCGTCGAGGTTCCGCTCGCCGAGCTCCTCCAGCTTCTGGATTTCATCCGGCCAGCGCTCCAGACCATTGGGCAGGCCATGGGTGAGGGAGGCGGCGCAGAATCCGCCGTTGCGGCCTGAGGCGGCCCAGCCCACCTCGTGCCCCTCGATCAGTACGACATCGCGCTCCGGGTCGCGTTCCTTGGCGATCAGCGCGGTCCACAGTCCGCTGTAGCCGCCGCCGATGACGAGCAGATCGCAGTGCTCGTCGCCGGTGAGCGCGGGCAGTGCGTCGGGCCTGCCGGGGTCGTCGAGCCAGAACGAGACCGGCTTGGCGTCGGAGAGTGATTGTGCAGCAGTACGCATGGCGGCTGGGGCCATGGTTTCCAACTCCTTCGGGGCTTTCTAGCGTGCGCTGTTCTTCCGCCGGTTCGCGATCAGCTGGCCGACGGCAACCACCGTGACGGCAATGATGAACATCGCCGTGCCGATGACGTTGATCTGCACGGGCGTGCCACGCTGTGCCGATCCCCAGACGAACATGGGGAAGGTCACGGTGGAGCCCGCGTTGAAATTGGTGATGATGAAATCGTCGAAGGAGAGCGCGAAGGCGAGCAGCGCTCCTGCCGCGATTCCGGGGGCTGCGATCGGCAGCGTCACCCTCATGAAGGTCTGCACGGGGCCCGCGTACAGATCGCGGGCCGCCTCCTCCAGCCTCGGGTCCATCGACATCACGCGTGCCTTGACGGCCGTCACGACGAAGCTCAGGCAGAACATGATGTGCGCGATGAGGATCGTCCAGAATCCCAGCTGGGCGCCCATGTTGAGGAAGAGCGTGAGCAGCGAGGCGGCCATGACGACCTCGGGCATCGCCATCGGCAGGAAGATCAGCGAGTTGATCGCGCCGCGCGCCCGGAAGCGGTAGCGGACCAGCGCGAAGGAGATCATCGTGCCCAGGACGGTCGCGCCGACAGTGGCCCAGACGGCGATCTGCAGGGACAGGGAGAGCGAGCCGCACATGTCGGCGACGCCGCAGGGGTCCTTCCAGGCGTCCAGGGAGAACTGCTGCCAGGCGTAGTTGAAGCGCCCGTTCGGTTTGTTGAACGAGAACACCATCACGACGATGTTCGGCAGGATCATGTACGCGAGGGTAAGCAGACCCGCGATCACGATCAGATTCCGGCGAATCCAGCGCAGTACGGGCATCAGACCAGGTCCTCCGTCCCGGAGCGGCGGATGTAGACGGTGACCATGATCAGGACGACCGCCATGAGGATGAAGGAGAGCGCGGCCGCCGTCGGATAGTCGAGGACGCGCAGGAACTGGGTCTGGATGACGCTGCCGACCATCTTGGTGTCGGTGGAGCCCAGCAGTTCCGCGTTGACGTAGTCACCGCTGGCCGGGATGAAGGTCAGCAGCGTTCCGGAGACGACGCCCGGCATGGAGAGCGGGAAGGTCACCTTGCGGAAGGTGGTGACGGGGGTGGCGTACAGATCGCCGGCCGCCTCATGCAGCCTGCCGTCGATCCGCTCCAGCGAGGTGTAGAGCGGCAGGATCATGAACGGCAGGAAGTTGTACGTGAGACCGCAGACCACGGCCATCGGTGTGGCCAGCACCCGGTTGGACTCCGTCCAGCCGAGCCAGCTGGTGACGTCCAGGATGTGCAGCGTGTTCAGTATGTCGACGACCGCGCCGCCGTCCGCGAGGATCGTCTTCCAGGCGAGCGTACGGATCAGGAAGCTGGTGAAGAACGGCGCGATGACCAGCACCAGGACGAGATTGCGCCAGCGGCCCGCCTTGAACGCGATGAGATACGCGAGCGGGTAGCCGAGCAGCAGGCACAGGATCGTGGCGGTGCCGGCGTAGAGCAGGGACCGGATGAACTGCGGGTAGTAGTCCTTCAGCGCGTCCCAGTACGTCTGGAAGTGCCAGGTGACCTCGTATCCCTTCTCCAGGGAGCCGGTCTGCACGGAGGTCGATGCCTGGTAGACCAGCGGCAGCGCGAAGAAGACGACGAGCCACAGGATGCCGGGGAGCAGCAGCCAGTAGGGAACGAGGCGCTTGCGGGTGGAGGCTTTGCGTACCTTCAGTTCCGTGATGGGCGCGACGGGTGGTGCCTTGGTGACGCTCACGCCGCGTCCTCCACCGTCTCCACACCGGCGTCAATATCCTGGGCGGCGTCCAGGCCGAAGGTGTGGTCCGGGTTCCAGTGCAGAACGACCTCGGTCCCGGAGGCGAGCCGGGTGTCACGCTCGATGTTCTGCTCGTAGACCTGAAGTGCCTTGCCCGCCGGGCTCTCCACCACGTACTGCGTGGAGACGCCGATGAAGCTGGAGTCGACGATCCGGCCGGTGACCCGGTTGCGGCCGTCGGCTATCGCGTCCGCGTCGTCGGTGTGCGCGAGCGAGATCTTCTCCGGGCGTACGCCGAGCAGCAGCTTGCCGCCGTTGGCTGTCGGGGCCGTGCACCGGTTGGTGGGCAGCCGCAGCTTTCCGCCGCCCGCCGCCACGACGATGTCCGTGCCCGCGGAGACGATCTCGCCCTCGATGAGGTTCGAGGTGCCAAAAAAGTTGGCGACGAACGTCGTCTGCGGGTTCTCGTACAGATCGGCGGGGGCGCCCAGCTGTTCGACACGGCCCCCGTTCATCACCGCGACGGTGTCGGCCATGGTCATGGCCTCCTCCTGGTCGTGGGTGACATGGATGAACGTGATGCCGACCTCGGTCTGGATGCGCTTGAGCTCAAGCTGCATCTGGCGGCGCAGCTTGAGGTCGAGGGCGCCGAGCGGCTCGTCGAGGAGGAGCACCTGGGGGTGGTTGATCAGGGCGCGGGCGACGGCTACGCGCTGCTGCTGGCCGCCGGAGAGCTGGTGCGGCTTGCGCTTCGCGAAGTCGCCGAGCTGGACGAGGTCCAGCATGTCGTCGACCTGCTTCTTGACCGACTTGATGCCGCGCCGGCGCAGACCGAAGGCGACGTTCTCGGCGATGTCGAGGTGCGGGAAGAGCGCATAGCTCTGGAAGACGGTGTTGACGGGCCGCTTGTACGGAGGGAGGTGGCTGATGTCCCGGCCGCCCAGCGAGATGGTGCCGGTGGTGGCCTCCTCCAGCCCTGCGATCATCCGGAGGGTGGTGGTCTTGCCGCAGCCGGACGCCCCGAGCAGGGCGAAGAAGGAGCCCTGCGGAACGGTCAGATCGAGCGGCTGAACGGCTTGGAAGGAGCCGTACGCCTTGCTGATCCCGGTGAGGCGGACGTCGCCGCCTGTCTGCTGCTGTGTCATGGGTCGCAGTCCCAGTGGTGTCAGGGGAGGTCGGGGAAGGGGAAAGAAGAAAAGAGGAGAAGGGGCCGCGGTCAGGCGCCGATGAGCTTGGCGAACTTCTCTTCGTACGCCGTCTCTTCCTCGGCGCTGAGCGAGCGGAAGGCGCGCCCTTGGGACGCCATCTCCTTGTCCGGGAGGATCAACGGGTTGTCGGCCATCGACCGGTCGATCTTCGCGAGTTCGTCGCGGACCCCGTCCACCGGGCAGACGAAGTTGATGTACGCGGCGAGCTCGGCGGCGACCGGCGGCTGATAGTAGTGGTCGATGAGCTTCTCGGCGTTGGTTTTGTGGCGGGCCTTCACCGGTACCAGCATGTTGTCACTGGAGAAGACATAACCCGCGGCGGGAATCGCGTACTTGATGTCCGGGTTTCCGGCCTGGAGCTGGATGATGTCGCCGGCCCAGGCGACGCAGGCGGCGATGTCGCCCTTGTCGAGGTCCGCGGTGTAGTCGTTGCCGGTGAAACGGCGGATCTGCTTCTTGTCGACGCCCTTCTGGATTTGGCCGAGCGCGGCGTCGTAGTCGGCGTCGGTGAAGGTGCCGGGGTCCTTACCCATGTCGAGCAGGGTCATGCCGATGGAGTCGCGCATCTCCGAGAGGAAGCCGACCCGTCCCTTGAGTTTCGGGTCGTCCAGCAGCTGGCTGACGGAGTCGACCTTGCGGCCGCCGGTCGCCTTGGAGTTGTAGGCGATGACGGTGGAGATGCCCGCCCACGGGTACGAGTAGGCGCGGCCGGGGTCCCAGTCCGGGGAGCGGAACTGGGCCGAGAGGTTGGCGTAGGCGTGCGGCAGGTGCGACGGGTCGAGCTTCTGCGCCCAGCCGAGGCGGACGATGCGGGCGGCCAGCCAGTCGGTGACGCAGATGATGTCACGGCCGGTGTCCTGGCCGGCAGCGAGCTGCGGCTTTATCTTGCCGAAGAACTCGACGTTGTCGTTGATGTCCTCGGTGTACTTGACCTCGATCCCGGTGCGTTCGGTGAACGCCTCCAGGGTGGGCCGGTGCTTGCCGTCGCCGGTGACGTCCATGTATTCGGTCCAGTTGGAGAAGTTGATCTGCTTCTCCGTGGCCGAGTGGTCGTCAGAGGCTGCCGCCGCGGCGTCCCCCTCCCGCTTCGCGGGCGGGATGCCGCAGGCGCTCAGCGTGCCGAGACCGCCGATCGCCAGCGCCCCCATACCGGAGGCGCGGAGTAGCGACCGGCGGGTCAGGGCGCCCCGGCCGTTGGTCAGACTGCGTCGCATGGCGGCCAGTTGGGCCGCGGAGAGACGCTCCGGCTCGTACTGCTCCATGCGCGTTGCCCTCTCGGGTGTGTGGCCGGGGGCGGCCGGGTTATCGGTCCCCGAAGATCGTGCGGTGCCAGTCCTTGCGGACGACCGCGGTGTTGTCGTACATGACGTGCTTGACCTGCGTGTACTCCTCGAAGGAGTACGCCGACATGTCCTTGCCGAAGCCGCTGGCCTTGTATCCGCCGTGCGGCATCTCGCTGATGATCGGAATGTGGTCGTTGACCCAGACACAGCCCGCCTTGATCTCGCGGGTGGCTCGGTTCGCGCGGTACAGGTCACGGCTCCAGGCGGAGGCGGCAAGTCCGTACGGGGTGTCGTTGGCGAGTCGGATGCCTTCGTCGTCGGTGTCGAAGGGCAGCACGACCAGGACCGGGCTGAAGATCTCCGACTGGACGATCTCGCTGTCCTGGGCGGCACCCGCGACCAGCGTCGGCCGGTAGTAGGCACCGGCCGCCAGTTCACCGCCGGGGGCCTCGCCGCCGGTTACGACGGTGGCGTAGGCGCGGGCTCGCTCCACGAATCCAGCGACCCGGTCCCGCTGGGCGTGGCTGATCAGCGGGCCGAGGTCGGTCGACGGGTCGAAGGGGTCGCCGAGCCGGACGGATTCCATCAGTTCGGCGACGCCCTGCACGAAGGCGTCGTAGAGCGGGCGCTGGACGTAGGCGCGGGTGGCGGCGGTGCAGTCCTGGCCGGTGTTGATGAGCGCTCCGGCGACCGCCCCGTGGACCGCGGCTTCGAGGTCGGCGTCGTCGAAGACCACGAAGGGGGCCTTGCCGCCGAGTTCGAGGTGGAGGCGCTTGACGGTGGAGGTGGCGATCTCCGCGACCCGCTTGCCGACGGCGGTGGAGCCCGTGAAGGAGGTCATGACGACGTCCGGGTGGCCTACGAGATGCTCGCCGGCTTCCTTGCCCGCCCCGGTGACGATGTTGATCACACCGTCCGGGATGCCCGCCGCGGTGGCCGCCTGGGCGAACATCAGCGAGGTCAGCGGGGTGATCTCGGCGGGCTTCAGCACGATCGTGTTGCCCGCGGCGATCGCCGGGAGGACCTTCCAGGCGGCCATCTGGAGCGGGTAGTTCCAGGGCGCGATGGAGCCGACGACGCCGATCGCCTCACGGCGTACGTACGAGGTGTGGTCGCCGTCGTACTCGGCGGCCGACTTGCCCTCCAGGTGGCGGGCGGCGCCCGCGAAGAAGGAGGTGTTGTCCACGGTGCCGGGCACATCGAACTCGGTGGAGAGCTTGATCGGCTTGCCGCACTGGAGCGACTCGACGTACGCGAAGTCGTCGGCCTGCTCGGCGAGGACGGCGGCGAACCGGTGCATCGCCTCGGCCCGCTCGGCCGGCGTCGCACCCGACCAGCCGGGGAACGCCTCGCGGGCGGCGGCGACCGCCGCGTCGACGTCGGCGGTGCCCGCCAGTTCGTAGGTGTAGACGGTCTCGCCCGTTGCCGGGTTCACCACCTCGTGGTGACGTCCTGATGTTCCGGACCGCAGCTTTCCGCCGATGTACTGTGCGCCGTCCGCGAAGCGGTCCCGCACCTGGATGCCGTTGCCCATGACGCTCTCCTCCGCCGCGTTCCCCGGAGTGCGGGAGCGGCGTAGCCTCTGCTCGATTTGATTGCTGATCCTGGCAGAGGGGATCGAGCCCAACAAGTGATTCCGTTGTTTCCTTTTGGTTACGCGACGGAATCTGTCGACCATCTGTCGCGTCGGTGTGGAATTCCCCGTACGGAGTGTCAGTGGCGGATGCCAGACTCGCGTGTCATGGAACATCTGGACGATCTCCTGGCGCGGACCGGGCGCGGCAAGAAGGTGAAGTATCTGTACTTCTGGGGGCACCGCCCGCGGCCCGACGGCCGCATCGGTGCGAGCTGTCTCAGCCAGTGGTGGCCGGCGCCCTTCACGGTCGACGGGGTGACGTATACGTCCGCCGAGCACTGGATGATGGCCGCCAAGGCGCGGCTTTTCGGGGATGCGGAGGCAGAGGTCCGCGCGGTGTCGGCGAAGAGCCCGGCCCAGGCGAAGAAGGTGGGCCGGCTGGTCCGCGGTTTCGACGAGGCGGTGTGGGAGCGCGAGCGGTACGCACTGGTGGTGGCCGGCAGCATCCACAAGTTCAGCCACCACCCGCAGCTGCGGGAATTCCTGCTGAACACCGGGGACCGGGTACTGGTCGAGGCGAGTCCGATGGACCGGATCTGGGGCATCGGGCTGGCGGCGGACGACCCGCGTGCGGAGAATCCGGCGACCTGGCGGGGGCTGAATCTGCTGGGCTTCGCGCTGATGGACGCGCGGGCGGAGCTGCGTGCTCCACGAGATGGCGGGGATTGACCGATGGCCGGGCGGGCCGGAGCCCGGCCCGCCCGGCCATCGGGTGGGATACGGCACCGGCACCGCAGGGGTTCCGGCACCGGCGCTCGACGTCGGCTATCGCGTGACGCCTACGACCAGGGACGTGGAGTACGGGTCGTTGTTGTAGGTGTTGTCGTCGAATTCATCGGCGTGGCTGACGAACAGCCAGATGAAGAAGCTGATGATCGCCACACCGAGAACGATGCCGATGGACCCCAGAATGATCCCGGCGAGCGCCTGACCGCTGTTGGTCGCCCCGCCCCGCTGCGCCCGCTTGCGGCCCAGGATGCCGAAGATCAGGGCGAGTGCGCCCAGGATCAGGCTGGGTATCCCGTAGATGCAGAACAGGCAGACGGCCAGGATGCCGAGCACCATGGCTGCGGTACCCATGCCGTTGGACGGCGCGGGACTGCCCCAGGGTGCCTGGTTGTAGCTGGCGTACCCCGGGTAGCTGCCGTATTGCGGTGCCGGCGTGGCTGGGTAGCCGTACTGTCCCACGGCCGGGTAGCCGTACTGTCCCGCGGCCGGCGGGACCTGCTGGCCCGGTCCGTTCGGTGCGATCGGCGGCGGCGGTACCTCCCCGGAGCCGAACCCGGCCCCGGAGCCGGGCACCGGCCCGGTTCGCGCTCCCGCGCCGAACCCCGGTCCCGTGACCGGCGCAGGACCATCCCCCGCACCCGGCATCGAGGTCACCGCCGGCTGATCGTGCACAGCAGGCGTCCGTGGATCGCCGACCGGCTTCTCCAGCGGCACCCTGCTGTCCGGCGGAGCCCACGGATCGCGCGGCGCGGCCCCGCCCGCGGGCTGCTCTGTGTTGTCTGACATGGGCCTCCCCCATCGTGATCCCGTCATGCTACGACCCACCACCGCACAGCAGGACCCGGCCTACGATGATCCCCGTCCCCTGCCCGGCCGACCGCACCCGGCACCCGCCCCGTCCCACACCCCCGGAGTATCCGATGACCGATCTGCACCCCTTCATCGCGGGACTGCCCAAGGCGGAACTGCATGTCCACCATGTCGGGTCCGCCTCGCCCCGTATCGTCGCCGAGCTGGCCGCGCACCACCCGGACTCCAAGGTCCCCACCGATCCCGAGGCACTGGCCGACTACTTCACATTCACGGACTTCGGGCACTTCATCGATGTGTACCTCTCCGTCGTGGACCTGATCCGCACCCCGGAGGACGTCCGGCTGCTGACCTTCGAGGTCGCCCGTGACATGGCCCGCCAGAACATCCGTTACGCCGAGCTGACGGTCACCCCGTTCAGCTCGACCCGGCGCGGCATCCCGGAGCAGGGGTTCATGGAGGCGATAGAGGACGCCCGCAAGGCCGCCGAGGCCGAGCTCGGGGTCGTCCTGCGCTGGTGCTTCGACATTCCCGGCGAGGCCGGGCTCGAATCAGCCGAGGAGACCACCCGGCTCGCCGTGGACCTGCGGCCCGAGGGGCTCGTCTCGTTCGGGCTCGGCGGCCCGGAGATCGGCGTGGAACGCCCGCAGTTCAAGCCCTACTTCGACCGGGCGATCGCCGAGGGCCTGCACTCCGTGCCGCACGCCGGGGAGACCACCGGGCCGCAGACCGTCTGGGACGCGCTGACCCATCTGCGCGCCGAGCGCATCGGCCACGGCACCACCTCCGTCCAGGACCCGAAGCTGCTGGCCCACCTCGCCGAGCACCGCATCCCGCTGGAGGTCTGCCCGACCTCGAACATCGCGACCCGCGCGGTGGCCGACATCGAGCAGCACCCGGTCCGGGAGATGGTGCAGGCGGGTGTCCTGGTCACCATCAACAGCGACGACCCGCCGATGTTCGGCACGGACCTCAACAACGAGTACGCGGTGGCCGCCCGTCTCCTCGGTCTGGACGAGCGGGGTCTCGCGGCGCTGGCGAAGAACGCGGTCGAGGCGTCGTACCTCGACACGACCGGCAAGCGGATGCTGACCGCCGAGATCGACACGTACACGACGAACTGGCTGGAGCGCACCGGCCGTTGACCCCGGTGGCCACAATGGCCCCATGGTCAGCACTGTCATCGCATTGACATCCTCGCCGTCCTGGAGGACGGCGATTCCCGTCTACCGTGCCGTTGAAGGCTGTGGTGTCGGGTGGGTTCCCGCTTCGCTGCGCGGTGCCGGGACGAGTCCCGGCCTTACCAGCGCTCCACGGGCTGACACGGCCAGTCCGGCCGCCCTGGCGACGTTGACCGCCGCGTTGATGTCCCGGTCCAGGACGGCCCCGCACGCCGCGCACGTCCAGGTACGGACGTGCAGGGGCTTGGGGCCGTCCTTCACGCCGCACTGCGAGCACACCTGGCTGGTCGGCTCGAACCGGCCGATCCGGATGAAGATCCGCCCGTACCGGACGGCCTTGTACTCCAGCATGCTCACGAACGCCGACCATCCGGCATCGTGGACGGACTTGGCCAGGCGCGTGCGGGCGAGCCCCTTCACCGCCAGGTCCTCCACGGCGACCGCTTGGTTCTCGCGGATCAGCCTCGTGGAGAGCCGGTGATGGAACTCACGGCGCGCGTCCGCGACACGGGCGTGCGCCCGTGCGACACGGACCCTGGCCCTGTCCCTGTTCTTCGAGCCCTTCTCCTTGCGGGAAAGAACACGCTGCGCCTTCTCAGGCGCTTCTCGGCCCGGCGCAGGAAGCGCGGGCTGTCGATCTTCGTGCCGTCGGAGAGGACCGCGAAGTGTCCGAGGCCGAGGTCGATCCCGATCTCGGGCGTCGCCTCCGGCAGCACCTCGGACGGGCCGGTCTCGACGACGAAGCTCGCGAAGTACCGGCCCGCGCTGTCCTTGACCACGGTCACCGTGGACGGGGCCGAGGGCAGCGTCCGGGACCACTTCACCCGCACGTCGCCGATCTTCGACAGGCGCAGCTTCCGCCCCGGCGTGATCGACCAGCGGGCGTTCGCGGTGAACCGGACGGCCTGCCGGCTGTCCCGCTTCGACTTGTACCGGGGCGCGCCCATGCGCGGG
>NZ_JBEOYU010000022.1:88290-101549 GCF_040297265.1 Streptomyces sp. NPDC001832 | reverse complement strand
ATTCTTGACGCGGGTTGGGGGGTGTTCCTGGGCATCCTCGCGCAGAAGGCTGAAAGCGCCGCTCGCGTACTGATCCCGGTGGACCCCCGCAACACCTCGCGCACCTGCCCCGAATGCGGGCACGTGGACGGCGAGAACCGCGACGGCGAAAAGTTCCAGTGCACCGCCTGTGACCACCGCGACCACGCGGACCGGGTAGGCGCATGGAACGTCGCACTCAGGGCCGGGCTGGCCCTTCCCGACGTGGCCTAGCCACCGACAGGAGAAGCCCCCCGGATTCATCCGGGGGGAGGAGTCACGAAATCGCCACGACCCACGCCCAGGAGCTGGACACCTGGCTCGGCACGATGCACGAGTGGCCCCAGGAGTGGACCGAGAACTGGGATCTCAGCGACTTCAAGATCCGGCTCAACCCTGAGCTCAGCAGCGAACTGGCCTACAAGATCCATGACCTGGTCAACAGCTATCGCGGACGCGTCCCCGAGGACACCGAGGGCTCGGCCGTGGTCCGTACGCATCTGCACCTCTTCCCGCGCCCCAACGCCTGAGTCGACCGAAGGGACCCACCGCCATGCACCCCGACACACACCTGCAGTTGCACGCCGCCCGCTCCACCGAACTGCGCCGCCAGGCCGATGAGTTCCGCCTGATGCCGCGCACCCCGCGCGAAGACCTGAGGACCCGACTGGGCTGGACCATGGTCGAGTTGGGCCTGCGCCTGATACCGAACCGGCCCACACTTTCGGCCCACTCACCTCGCACGGCCTAGAGTCATGGACGGGGGGTGAACAACAGTTCCTATGAACACAAACGAAAACACGGACGGCAACAGGAGCGCCGGCGCGCACGGCGCACCGCACGCCGGAAGTCGCGACCGCAGGCCGCTCGCCTCGGTCCTGGCGGCCAACTCGATCTCCACCATGGGGAATTCACTCACCCTGATCGGGGTACCGTGGTTCGTCCTGGAGACCACGGGCAGCGCGGGACGGGCCGGTGTCGTCGCCTCTGCGCGACGCTGCCGATCGTCGTCTCGGCACTGATCGGCGGGCCTGTCATCGACCGGATCGGACGTCGGCGGGTCTCCGTCGCCTCCGACCTGGTGTGCGGCCTCGCCGTCGCCGCCATCCCGCTGCTGCATTACGCGGACGCGCTTGACTTCTGGATGCTGTGCGCGCTGATGGCGGTCAGCGGACTCCTGCACACCCCGGGAAACACGGCGCGCTACGTCCTCGTACCCGATCTCGCCGAGCACGCCGACACCACTCTCGCCCGCGCCGCCAGCCTCTTCGACGCTGTCTCGCGCGGCGCCCGGATGGTCGGGGCGGCACTGGCCGGCGTACTGATCGCGCTGGTCGGCGCGGAGATCGTACTGCTGCTGGACGCTGCGACGTTCCTGACGTCCGCGCTGCTGATCGCGGCCGGGGTACGAGGAGTACGCGCGGCCGAGCCGCGAAAGGCCACCGCTCCCGTCTCGCTGCGGGCATACCGCGCCGAACTACGCGAGGGATACACCTACTTGCTGGGCAACCGGCTGCTGCTCGCGGTCGTGGTGATGGTCCTCTTCATGAACGGCACCGATCAGGGCTGGAACGCCGTCCTGCTGCCGGTGCACGCCTCCGCCGAGCTGGGCGGGGCCAGGGACATCGGGCTGCTCACCGCACTGTTCGGCGCGGGCGGGCTCACCGGCGCGCTGCTGTACGGGGTGGTCGGGCACCGTTTCTCGCGGCGGGCCGTCTTCACGGTGTGCGTGGTGCTGTGCGGGGCGCCCAGGTATGCGGTCGCGGCGCTGACCGGGACGACGCTGCCGCTCGCCGTGACCATGGCGCTGAGCGGCATCGCGGGCGGGGTGCTGAACCCGATCCTGACGACGGTGATCTACGGAAGCGTGCCCGACGAGCTGCGCAGCCGGGTCTCCGGGGTCCTCACAGCGGGCGGCGAACTGGCCATGCCGGTGGGCGGTCTCGCGGCCGGCCTGCTGGTGGAGAGCGCGGGCGCGAGGGGTGCGCTACTGGCGATGGGCGGGGTGTACCTGCTGGCGACGCTGAGCCCGCTGGTGTTCCCGGTGTGGCGGACGATGGACGGAGCGGGGGCCGGGGATGCGGCAGCGGGGTCCGCGGCCCGGTCCGGGTCCGAGTCCGAGTCCGGGCGTGCGGTACCGGAGGCCTCCCTGCCGTCACCGGCCGCCGAGGTCAGCAGCTCGGGACCTTGCGCCCCTGATCCAGCGCGTGGAGCGAGGACACCGCGCTGTTCAGAGTCGTGACCGGGATCAGCCGGAGCCCCTCGGGAAGCTCGGCGGTCGCCTCCCTGCACTCGGCCTTCGGGACGAGGAAGACGGTCGCACCGTCGCGGTGCGCGGCCTGAGTCTTCAGCGACACCCCGCCGACCGGGCCGACCGCCCCGTTCGACTGGATCGTGCCGGTGCCCGCGATGGTGCGGCCACCCGTGAGATCGCCGCCGTCAAGCTTGTCGACGATGCCGAGCGCGAAGAACAGGCCCGCACTGGGTCCGCCGACATCGGCAAGGTTCAGGGTGACGTCGACCGAGTTCTTGGGCATGCCAAGGTAGTTCAGGGCCGCGTCGACGGCTGAGTTCTGCGACTTCTTCATGTCTTCGAGGTTGTGCTTCTCGATCTCCTTCTCGGAGCCGCCGGTCGGGTAGACCGAGTCGTGGGGCATGACCGCACGGTCCGTCCGGAACCAGCTGTCGACCACATCGCCGATCCCGACCTCGACGGTCGGCCCGGTCGCGAGGATCGTCGTCATCCGCAACTGCCCGCTGGTGGGCCGGGTCGGCGCGCCCTCGATACTGATCACGGGTTTGCCGTGATCGTTCCCGAGCACGTTCGCGGTCATGCCGGGCTGCGCCACCGTGAACGGCAGAGGCGCGAAGGCGGCTACGCCGAACAGGGCGAGAACAGGCAGGGCGCACAGGGCGATGGTGCGGGAGCGCGAGCGACGAGTGAACACCCACCCAATCTAACCGCCGGGGCGGTGGTACGGGCCGGGTGGTCGGACGCCCCGGGCCCCGCCCCGGCTGCCCGGCTCCCGTGGAGGGGGCCACCGGACGGCCCCGGTGTTACGGCCTCACCCACGTTGGCAGCGGCGTCGCACCGCCAATCGTGGGTGAGGCCGTTACCTCAGCGCGTCCGCCACCTCGCGGGCCGCGTCCACGACTCGTGGGCCGACACGCTCGGGTACGGCGTCCGCGAGCATCACCACGCCCACGCTGCCCTCGACCCCCGTCACCCCGACCAGCGCAGCCGCCGCACCGCTCGCCCCGGCTTCCAGTTCGCCGTGGGTGAGGGTGAAGGCGGTCTCGCCCACCGGCTTCTGGCGGGCGGCGAGGATCGCCCGGCCCGCGGCACCCCGGTCCAGCGGGTGGCGGAAGCCGGCCCGGTAGGCCACGTGGTAGTCGGTCCAGGTCGGCTCGACGACAGCGACCGCCAGCGCGTCACTGCCGTCGACCAGCGTGAGATGGGCGGTGGCCCCGATGTCCTCGGCGAGGGACCGCAGCGCGGGCAGCGCGGCTTCCCGTACGAGCGGATGCACCTGGCGGCCCAGGCGCAGCACACCCAGGCCCACCCTGGCCCGGCCGCCCAGATCGCGGCGTACCAGGGCGTGTTGTTCCAGGGTGGCCAGCAGACGGTAGACCACGGTTCGGTTGACGCCGAGTTTGTTGGACAACTCGGTGACGGTCAGGCCGTGGTCGGTGTCGGCGAGCAGTTTGAGGACTCGCAGTCCCCGGTCGAGCGTCTGGGAGGTCTCCGCGGTCACGACGCTCTCTCCTCTTTGGTGAGTGGCGGCTGGTTCCCACGGAATGTGCGCCCCCGGTCCCAGCGGCGACGCACGGAGAGGCCGCCGGCCTGGCCAAGGCAACCGGCTGCGCTCCGCGGCGGCGTTGCCACGGGGCGTGCATATTTTTTGGGACAGTAGCGAGCCAGTCCGCTCAGCGGAAGACCCCGTTCAGAATCCGGGCGTCAGCGGAAGTGGAGTTGTGGTGAAGAAGCATCCGCACCGGTCAGCGCGGCGCCGACCGAAACCTGGACGTCTACGCGCGTCCAGGTCGGCCGACAGCTCGACGGCGCCCCGCATACCGGACGTGAACGGACGTTAGCTCACCGTGAACGACTGTTGCACAACTTTTCCGTTCACAAGCACCTCACAGGCCCTGATCGACCTCGTCGCCGGGTCGCGGACGGTGAAGTTGAGGGCAAAGGTGCCGTCGAGTCCGATGACCCGGGTGACGTACGAGTCCGAGGTCTGCTTCCCGTCCGCGGTGCGACCTGTCACCGAGACCGTGGCGACGGGAGCGAAGCCCCGGCCGGTCACCTGGACCACCGTGCCGACGGGCCCCTCGGACGGCGAGAGCGCGAAGGAAGGTCCGGCGGGGACGGTCCCGCCCTGGACGGTGAACGCCGCGGTCTCGGTGCGCGGGTTGACAAGGACCTCCCGGACCCGGATCGCGACGGTGTCGGTGGCGTTGACCGTGAAGGTCTGCGAGAACGCCCCGTCCAGCCCGACCACCTTCGTCTGCACCGGGTCGGAGGTCTGCGATCCGTCGGCCCGCAGCCCGACGACGGATACGGTGGCGACCTTCGCGAACCCCTGCCCGAGCACGGTGACGGCGGTGCCCTTCGGCCCGGCCGACGGGGTGAGGACGACAAAGGTCGGGGCGACGGTCAGCGGAGTGAGGGCCTGCGCTCCTCCTGCGGTGACCTGGAGCGCGTACACGGCGCGCGGGGTGGATCCGGCCACGGTGACCGTACCGGCGAGCGTTCCGTCGGCGTTGATCCGGAGAGTGGAGCCGCTGATCCGTGCGCTGTCGCAGGCGCTGCCGTCGGCGGCGCAGAGCGCGGCGGCGGGCGTGGCCCCGGTCGGCCAGTCGCCACCGGAGAGAGTGATCGTTCCGCCGGGTTTGACCTTCGCCGCGCCAGCGGAGAGCGTCGCGGAGGCGTCGGTCACGGCGAACGGGGTGGTCAGTACGGTCGCCGGGTCGTTGCCCTCGTCGACCTGGATCGAGGCGATGGCCGGGTCGGAGACGGTGAAGTCGGCGCTGAACGTGCCGTCGGGGGTGCTCTTCACGTAGACGGCGGTATCGTCGAGCGTCGCACCGCTGGCGTCCAGGCCGACGGTGTTGATCCACTGGTCCTGGTGGTAGTTGCTGCCGGTGACCGCGATGACGCTGCCGAGCGGCGCGCCGGCACGGGAGAGCGCGATGGCCCGTGGCCCGCCGGGCTGATACGCCTTGACGGTCAGGGGTGCGGTCGCCTCCTTCGTACCGTCGCCGACCTTCACCAGGTACGAGCCGTCGGGCACCGCGCCCGCGGCGGCGAGCACCGCGCTTCCGGTCAGCTCCCCCGAGCCGCTGATCGCGAGGCTGCTGGAGACGAACTTGCCGGTGTCGCAGCCACCGCCGTCCGCCGCGCAGAGCGACGGTACGGGGGTGGCGCCGACGGTCCACAGGCTGCCCGTCAGAGCGACACCGGTGGACGGCCGGACTGCGGCGGTGGGCGCGGTCAGGGTGGCCGGATGGCCCGCGGTGCCCTCGGCGGTGACGGTGCCGATGGAACCGCCGCCGCTGACCACGTCGCACGGGGTCTCATAGGTGGAGCCGAGCACCTTCGTACGCGTCAGATTGCGCACCGGGGTGAAGGAAATCGGTCCGCTCGCGTCGGCGGGGATGATGAAGTCCCCTTCGTACGGCGGGATCTCGATCGGCTTCCCGGACGGGATGTTGAGGTTGATCTGGGGCCCGGTGACGGTGACCGTGCCGGTGGCGCCGCCCGACATGGCGAAGTCGATGCTGGGGGTGGTGGGCACATCGCTCAGGCTGAGTCCGCTGGTGGCGGGCGACGGGCCGAGGGTGACCTTGGCGTGTACCTTGCCGCCCGGGTCGACGATCGCCGGCGAGAGGTCGACACTCATCTGCTGCGGCCCGGTCGCCTCGCCCTGGCCTGCGGGCAGGGAGCAGTGGACGGTCGGCGTGATCGTACCGGCGTGGGCGGCGGGGGCGAGTGCGAGGGTTCCGCCGGTCCAGACGAGCACGGCCCCGGTGGTGAGGGCGACGGCGCGGCGTAGCACCGCACCGTGTCTTTCCGGCTTTCTCGATCCTTCCGTTTTTCTCGATCTCGGCCGTACGAACATGCGACTCCTCCATGACTACGGGAATGCTCCGAATTCGAAATGGCGACGCCCGCCTGCTCCATTGCGATACGGAGCAGGCGGGCATCTCCGGGTCTTTCCCCCTGACGGCTCTCAGAGAAGCCGACGGCCCTCAGAGAAGAGTGAGTGTCAGGGTGGCGCTGTAGTCTCCGGGCCGGGTGGATCCGGGAATCGTCAGTGTGAGATCGGCGTCGGCGTCGAACCGGCCGCCGGTGAACGGTCGGGATCCGTCCGGATTCATCCGGCAGAGGCTCGCCGCCTCGCTCCCGAGCGCGGCGGGCGCCCCTGCCACCGGCACGCCCACACTCCCGTTCTGCGCCGTGCACTTGGGTGTCCACCGCACGGCGCCCGCCGGGATGGTGTCCCCGCCGGCGCTGGTGAAGCCGGTGAGGGTGGCGGTCAGGGACCAGCCGCTGTTGACGCCGCGGGCGTCCTCCACCTCGACCCGGTTGAGCCGGGAGCGCTGCACACCGCTGCCGGTGCCCAGGACCGTCGTACCGAAGTCGACGGTGTCGCCGTCCTGGACCATGGACAGCGTCCCGGCCCTGACCGAGGTGTTCAGCTTCTGATCGGCGCTGCCACCGCCTCCTCCCCCGCCCGTGGAGACGGTGAACGGGGCCGTCCGCACGGTCGCCGGATCATTCCCCTCGTCGGCCTGGACGGCGACGACGGCATCGGAGATCACGGTGAACTCGACGGCGAAGGTGCCGTCCGAGCCGCTCTTGACGTAGACCGCGCTGTCGTCGAGCCCGGTGCCCGTCGCATCGAGGCCGATGACATTGATCCAGCGGTCCGGGTTGTAGTTCTTGCCGCTGACCGTGATCACACTGCCGACCGGTCCGCTGCTCTGCGAGAGCGAGATCTCGCGGTCGCCGGCCGCGACGGCCTTGACGGTGAGGGGAGCTGCGGCTTCCTTCGTGCCGTCGTTGACCTTCACCTCGTACGCGCCGTCCGGCACCGCCCCGGCCTCCGCGAGGGTGGCCGTGCCGTGCAGCGTTCCGTAACTGTCGATGGTGAGGGAGTGGCTCTTGAACTTCAGCGGATCGCAGCCGCCACCGCCCACCGCGCAGAGCGAAGGCACGGGGGTACCGCCCGGTGTCCAGCCCGAACCACCCAGCATCACCGGGGTGTTGGGGCGTACGGAATCGGCGGGGGCGGTCAGGGTGGCGGGCTCGGAGCCGGTGCCCTCCACCGTGACGGTGCCGATGCTGCCGCCCCCGTCGACCACGTCGCAGGGCGTCTCGAAGACCGAGCCGAGCACCTTGGTCTGCGTCAGTGTGCGGACCGGGGCGAACGAGATGTCGCCGGATGCGTTCGCCGGAACCAGGAAGTCGCCCTCGTACGGAGGGAGTTCGATGGGCTTTCCGGCCGGGATGTCCATCGTGAACTCGGCACCCCGCACGGTGACGGTGCCGGCGGCCCCGCCGGACATGGCGAGGTCGAGGCTGGGGATGGTCGGCACGTCGTCCAGCGCGAGAGCACTGGTGGCGGGGGACGGGCCGAGGGTGACCTTGGCGTGGACCTTGCCGCCCGGGGCGACGACCGCGGGCGACAGCTCGACGGTCATCTCCTGCGGCCCGGTCGCCTCGCCCTGCCCGGCGGGCAGGGAGCAGTGGACGGTCGGGGTGACCGTGCCGGCGGCCTGCCGCCCTGACTGCCGCGCGTCCGGCGGGGCGGCCTGGGCGGTGGCCCCGACGCAGCTCAGTGACAGTACGAAGCAGGCAGCGAGCAGACCGGTCACGCCGGGTCTTCGTCGTCGGATCACCAGACACCCCTCCATGGCCCATTGATTTGCGCACATTGAGGAGGTCGCACGCAGAGAAGTCAAGAGAGAATTGACTGATCATTACCCGGAGAGTGATCGTTACCTGAAATGCCTGAAAAGCATTTCCATGGACACTTTCCACGCACCTGTTGACATCTCTTGACATCTCTGGAGATCACAGTTTCACTGCACCCGATATGCCGGGCCCGGCACGCAGATCCGCAAGAAGATCGCGCGCAGCGATTTCCTCGAATCAGAGGAATCCAACCGGAAGGAGTTCCTCCCGTCATGTCGATCACTTCTGTACGGCCGTTGAGAGTACGGCCGTCGACCCGAAGACGCGTCCGCGTCCCGCTCGTGCTCGCCGCGGCCTGTTCCGCGGCCGCCGCGCTCGCCCTGGCGCCGACGGCCCAGGCTGTGACCCCGCTCACCGCGACGGCTACGTACGACTGCGGAACCTGGGGCAGCGGTCTCGCCACCCTGACCGCCACCGACTCGGGCACGTCCAAGACCATCAAGCTCAACTCAAGCGCGATCACCATGCCGCCCGGCTCCGCTGCCGACCCGAACAGCATCACCACGACGCTCAAGCTCACCAAGACCTCGGGCGGCGTCACCAGTCAGGTGCAGTTCTCCGGGAAGGCCAACCCCGGCATGACCAGCCCCAACCCGATCACTCTGGGACCGCTGAAGCTCACCTCCGGCACCCTGGCGGCGGGTGACACCACGAACTCCGTGGTCCTGTCCGGTCCACCGAGCGCCACCAACTGGTCACTGCAGATCGTGACCTCGTCCCCGACGTCGGCCACGGTTCAGTGTGTGGCCACGGTCAACCAGTCCGCACCGTTCGTCTGGTAACCGTCCGCCTGGTGTCCATCCGTCCGGCAACCGCACCCGATCCGCACGCACAACGCCGGCCCGGGGCGAGGACCACTGCCCCCGCCCCGGGCCGGCCACTCCACCGTCACCTCATCCGGGTGGCCCACTCCTGAACCTTCTCGATCCGCTGCTGGATCTGCCCGGCCGTGGCCTCCGCACTCGGTGGCCCGCCGCACACCCGGCGCAGCTCGGTGTGGATCACCCCGTGCGGCTTGCCGCTCTGGTGGGTGTATGCCGACACCATCGTGTTGAGCTGCTTGCGCAGTCCCAGCAGCTGCTTGTGCGTGACCACCGGCCGCGCCTCGGCCGGCTTCTCCAGCAGATCGGCGTCCGAGGCCGGCTTCTGGCGGCTGTGCGCGATCTGCCGGGTCTGCCGCTTCTGGAGCAGCAACTGCACCTGGTCGGGTTCGAGGAGCCCCGGAATCCCCAGGTAGTCCTGCTCCTCCTCGCTTCCGGGGTGCGCCTGCATGCCGAATTCGGCACCGTCGTACAGCACCCGGTCGAAGACCGCGTCGGATTCGAGGGCCTCGAAGGGCAGTTGCTCCTCGGTCTCCTCGTCCTCCAGCTTCTCGGCGTCGGCGAGGAGCTTGTCCTCCTCCGCGAACGGGTTCTCCTCGTCGCTGCCCTTCTTGGGCTTGTCGAGGACGTGGTCCCGTTCGACCTCCATCTCGTTGGCGAAGTCGAGGAGCATCGGAATCGTCGGCAGGAAGACGGAAGCGGTCTCGCCGCGCCTGCGTGAACGCACAAAACGCCCGACGGCCTGCGCGAAGAAGAGCGGCGTGGAGATGGTGGTGGCGTACACGCCCACGGCGAGCCGCGGTACGTCGACGCCCTCCGACACCATGCGGACCGCGACCATCCAGCGCGATTCGTCCGCGCTGAACTGGTCGATCTTCTTCGACGCGGCCTTCTCGTCGGAGAGGACCACGGTGGCCTTCTCGCCCGTGACCTTCCTCAGGATCTTGGCGTACTCGCGCGCCGACTCCTGATCGGTTGCGATGACGAGCCCACCAGCGTCCGGAATGCCCTTGCGCACCTCGGTCAGCCGCTTGTCGGCGGCGCTCAGCACATTGGGGATCCAGTCCCCGGTGGGCGAAAGGGCGGTGCGCCAGGCCTGCCCGATGGCGTCCTTGGTCATCGGCTCGCCGAGCCGGGCGGCGATCTCGTCTCCGGCCTTGGTGCGCCAGCGCATGTTGCCGCTGTAGCTGAGGAAGATCACGGGCCGGACGACGCCGTCGGCGAGCGCGTTGCCGTAGCCGTAGGTGTAGTCGGCCGAGGAGCGCCGGATGCCGTCATTGCCCTCCTCGTACGCGACGAAGGGGATCGGGTTGGTGTCGGACCGGAACGGCGTACCGGTGAGCGCGAGCCGCCGGGTGGCCGGGTCGAACGCCTCCTGGCAGGCCTCGCCCCAGGACTTCGAGTCACCGGCGTGGTGGATCTCGTCGAGGATGACGAGTGTTTTGCGCTGCTCGCACCGGTTGCGGTGCAGCATCGGTCGGACGCCTACACCCGCGTAGGTGACTGCGACCCCGTTGTACTCCTTGCTCAGCGGGCCCGCGCTGTACTCGGGGTCGAGCTTGATCCCTATCCGGGCCGCGGCCTCGGCCCACTGCTTCTTCAGATGCTCGGTCGGCGCGACGACGGTGACCTGCTGCACCACGTGGTGGTGCAGCAGCCATGACGCGAGGGTCAGCGCGAAGGTGGTCTTCCCCGCGCCGGGGGTGGCGACCGCGAGGAAGTCGCGCGGCTGTTCCTGGATGTATTTCTCCATGGCGCCCTGCTGCCAGGCTCGCAGCTTCCCGGCCGTGCCCCAGGGGGCACGGCCGGGAAAGGCGGGTGAGAGGTGGTGGGAGGCGGTAGTAGTCACGGTCTCCGGTTCGGGGCTCTCGGGTACGTGGGGCGCTGTCCGTACAAGCCGGGACGGGCCCGTACGCGATACGGCAACCGGGCCACCCTACCGGGGGGCCGGGCGTGAACCGCCTCGAACTGCGCCGCCCCGCACGGAACTGCGATGGCTGTCACACGTCGTCGACGACCAGCTCGAGCAGCCCCTGAGAGATGACTTTCACCTCGTCCATTTCCCCTGTGGCCACCGCGATGACCAGGCGTTCCGCAGCATCGATATCGGGACGCAGATCCACCCCGTTCATCGCCAGGAAGGTCACGCACGACAGCCAGGCCGTGCGTTTGTTGCCGTCGAAGAGCGGATGGTTGATCGCCAGGGACTGCAGGAGCGCGGCGGCCTTGTCGATCAGGTCCGGGTACGCCTCCTCGCCGAACATGGCTGCGGAGGGACGGTGTGCCGCCGATTCGAGGAGTCCGGCGTCGCGCACGACGACATGCATGTCCGCGCAGGCATGTTCGGCGATGACGAGGATGTCCTCGGACGTCAGGTAGACACAGGTCACTTGAGCCGGTCCATCAGCTCGCTCCACTTGGCCGCCTGCTCCTTGGCCGTCTTGCGGACGATGGCCTGCTGAGCCGTCCTGGCCAGGTAGTCGTCCACAGCCTGCAGCAGTATGGCGTGCATGCTGGTCCCCTCCTGCTCCGCTCGCTGCTTGAGGGCCTCGGTCTGATCGTCACGAAGACGCAGGTTCATAGCCATACCAAAACGGTACCATCGAGTGGGGCCAGAGTGGTACCAAACGATACCTAAGGCTTTGTCCGCACCCGCGTAGCCACCCACGCCCCCACCAGCGCCACCCCCGCCATCGGCAGGAAGACCGCCGCGAACGCCCCCGGGTGGGACCCCGACGCCCCCGCCTCCGCCGCCCCGTGCACGGCCCCCACCGCACCGCCGCCGAGCGCCGCGAAGGCCGCCCCGCCCGCGGCCAGCAGCAGCACGTTCGACAGCCCGTCGGAGATCTGGAGGGCGGCCGAGTTCGCCCCCGCCTCCTGGGGCGCCGACAGCTTCAGCAGCAGCACGCTCGTCGATGCGATCACCATGCCCATGCCGAAGCACCCGAAGGCCCAGGCCACGGCCACGGTCCAGACCGGCACCGCGTCGATCAGCACGGACGGCGCGGCCGCGATCGCCGCGGCGACCAGCACCATGCCGCCCACCATCAGGCGCTCCCGGTACGGTTCGAGCCGCGGCCGGGACTGCACGTACGAACCGAGCGCCCAGGTCCCGCCCCCGGCCGCGAGCGAGAGCCCGGCCAGTGTCGGGCTCAGCCCGCGCTCGGTCACCAGCATCAGCGGTACGAATGACTCGGCGGCGATGAACGACCCGGCCGCGATCCCGCGCAACAGCACCACCGACGGCAGCCCGCGCGCCGCCCGGCCCGTGCCCGGGGGCAGCAGCCCGCGCACGGCGGGAACGAGCAGAGCGACACCTGCGACGGCCGGAAGCAGCGCGAACCAGTTCAGCTCCTGCCCGGCGTACTGGAGCAGCCCCGCCCCCAGCGAGATGCAGAGGGCGAGAAGGATGCGGCGCCGGTCGTACGGTTCGACGGGTGCCGCCGGATCGGCCGGCCCCGACGCCCGGCGCCGGATCGCGGGCAGCGCGAGCACCAGCGGAAACACCACGAGGACGGGGATGCCGATGAAGACCCACCGCCACCCCAGATGCTCGGTCACGCTCCCGGCGGCGAGCGGCCCGACGACGGACGGGATCACCCAGCTCGCGGCGAACGCGGCCATGATCGACGGCCGCAAATGCTCCGGATAGGCCCTGCTGATCACCACGTACAACGCCACGATCACCAGCCCGCCGCCAAGCCCCTGGACGGCCCGCCCGGCAATGAACATCCACATGCTGCCCGCCGTACCCGACAGCAGCAGCCCGGCCCCGAAGGCACTGATCCCGGTGGCGAGCGGCGCCAGCGGCCCACGCCGGTCCGCCCACTGCCCGGAGAGAACCATGGCGAACAGGCTGGTGGTGAAGTAGGCGGAGAACGCGAACGCGTAGAGCGGGATGCCGTGCAGCTCCCGGGCGGCGACCGGCATCGCGGTCCCCACGGCGGTCGCCTCGAAGGCGATCAGGAACACGACGGAGACGATGCCGATGCTCAGCGCCCGATAGGTTCGCCCGAGCACCCCTTCGGTTTCGGCGGGCGGGACCGGTGTCGCCGCTTCGACGGCGGTGCCGCTGCCGCTACCGGCGTCTCGTGGTTCCAGGGCACTCATGAGCCCCAGAGTAAGGGGCAAGATCTGATGTGGCCCCTGTCGCGAGACGGTCCGCCGCTCGTACGTTGGTCGTAGGACCGCAGAGCCGAACTTGAACGCGGTATGGCAGTCGCATTGCACAGCTTCCCACGCAGAGCCGGGTCGACCCCGGGATCACTCACGGCGATTTCTACCGACTCGAATCCGCACCAGGTCCCCACATACGAGAGAAGGCGACATACGAGAGAAGGGGGCCCCCCCGGCCCCCGCGCGGGGGGGGGGGGGGGAAAAGCTCCGGCCCGCGCGGAGGAGGGGGGCATAGGCGCGAGCAAGTAAAGAGACAGAAA
>NZ_JBEOYU010000022.1:0-88280 GCF_040297265.1 Streptomyces sp. NPDC001832 | reverse complement strand
TACATCCGCCTAATACCCCCCCCCGCCCACCCCCCGGCCGCGGGCCCGGGGGGGCCCCCTTCTCTCGTACGGTCCGGAGATCAGGAGGCGGTCTTCGGCTCTTCCTTGAACCCTTCCTTCATCATTTCCCGCAGGTGTGCCTCGTCCTCGTTGCTGAGCGAGGTCTGCACGAGCTGACCGCCGAACTTGACGATCTCGGGGACGACCTTGTCGCGGACGGACTTCTTGACGAGCACGAAGACGGCGGCGGCGCCGGGCCGGAGATTGGTGCTGAGTTCCTTCATGAAGTTGTCGTTGACACCGGTGTCGACGGCGGACCCTCCGGCGGCGCCGGCCGCGGCGCCCACCGCGGCACCGAGGAACGGCACGAGGAAGAGCAGCCCGATGACGCTCCCCCACAGCGCGCCGCCCGCGGCACCAGTACCCACGTGGCTGACGGCCTGATGCAGCTTGATCTTGCCGTCCTTCTCACGCCGTTCAACGACGACGATGTCCTCCAACTCGACGAGGTGCTCGCGGTTCATGGACAGCAGCTTGTCCCGGACCCGGTCGGCGGTAGCGAGATCGTCGTAGGCGATGACGAACAGGTTGCTCATGCGGCTGACTCCTCCTCGTGGTGCGTTACAGCACCAACTATAAGAAGGGATTCCAAACGGGGCATTCCGACCCCCCACGTAGCCCCTCCAGCCCCGTCAACCAGCCTCCGCCGCACCTGCCGCCCGCACCCGCCCCAGCCCCGCGAGGACCATGTCGACGACCATGTCGACCGTCTGCTCCACGCTCGGCCCGGTCGTGTCCAGCCAGAGCCCGATCCGCGGCATCTCCTCCCGCAGCACCCGGTCCAACGCCTCGACCGTCCACCCGGCCCCGTAACCGCTCCCGGCCCCGTAACGACCTCACCCACGATCCGCGCGCCGTCCGACTCGGTGCGACGCCTGACCGGCATACGGATGTCAACAGGGCTTCATCAATTGGCGGTTGACCGCCAGACGCATAGCCGCCACGCGCGACAGGCATCAACTCCCTCCCCACGGCCCAGACTCATCGCGGCGCCCGGAACCACCCCTTCCCCCGGGCGTCCGAGGAGTGCGTCGTGATCAGACCTTCCGCAGGAGGAAGGGCCGCCCTGCTCGCCGCAGGGCTCTCCCTGGTGCTGCTCTCGGCAGGGCAGACCGTTGCCGCGCCCGACACCGCCCCGGACACCGCGTCCGTACCGGCCACCTTCACCGGGGCCCAGGGCGCGAGCACCACCGTCACCCTCATCACCGGTGACCGCGTCACCCTCACCGATCTCGACGGCGGCCAGAAGACCGTCACCGTCGACCGGGCCAAGGGCGCCACCGGGGCCGTCCGCAACGAGACCGTGAACGGCAGGATCACCGTCATACCCGACGAGGCCCGCCCCTACCTGGCGGCCGGTGTCCTCGACCGGCGGCTCTTCGACGTCACCGGCCTCGTCGAGCAGGGCATCACCGGCGATCTACCGCTGATCGTGACGCACGGCAAGGGCGCCCGCACCGCCGCCGCCCCGCGCGGCACCAAGACCGTCCGGGCCCTGCCCAGCATCGGCGGCGCGGCCGTACGAGCCACCGAACCAGCCGCCTTCTGGCGCGAGTTCACCGACTCCGCCCGCCCCGGCGCCCGCTCGGCCGGTGCCATGAAGGTCTGGCTCGACGCCCGGGTCAAGGCCGACATGGCCGACTCCAACGCCCAGATCGGCACCCCCAAGGCCTGGGAGGCCGGCCTGACCGGCAAGGGCGTCAAGGTCGCCGTACTCGACACCGGCGCCGACCTCACCCACCCCGACCTCAACGGACGGGTCACCGAGAGCCGGTCCTTCATCGAGGGCCAGGAGGTCGCCGACCGCCAAGGCCACGGCACCCATGTCACTTCCACCGTCGGCGGCAGCGGCGCGGGCTCCGAAGGCAAGGAGCAGGGCGTCGCCCCCGGCGCCACCCTCGCCGTCGGCAAGGTCCTCAACGACCAGGGCACCGGCAGCGAGTCGCAGATCATCGCCGGCATGGAGTGGGCCGCCCAGGACATCGACGCGAAGATCGTCTCGATGAGCCTCGGCTCCAGCGAGGCCAGCGACGGCACCGACCCCATGGCGCAGGCGGTGAACACCCTCTCCGCCGAGACCGGCGCCCTCTTCGTCATCGCCGCCGGCAACGCCGGCGCCCCGGGCTCCATCGGCTCACCCGGCGCCGCCGACGCCGCGCTCACCGTCGGCGCCGTCGACTCCGCCGACCGCGCCGCCGCCTTCACCAGCAAGGGCCCCCGCTACGGCGACCAGGCCCTCAAGCCCGACATCTCCGCCCCCGGTGTCAACATCCTCGCCGCCCGCTCCCAACTCACCAGCGGCAGCGGCCTCTACACCACCAAGAGCGGTACGTCGATGGCGACCCCACACGTCGCGGGCGTCGCCGCGCTCCTCGCCGAACAGCACCCCGACTGGACCGGCGCCCAGCTCAAGAACGCCCTCATGTCCAGCTCCAAGACGCTCACCGCGTCCTCGTACGACCTCGGCGCGGGCCGGGTCGACGTAGCCGCCGCGATCTCCGCGAACGTCACCGCCACCGGCTCCGCCGACCTGGGCTTCTACTCCTGGCCTTACGAGAAGAACAAGCCCGTGACGAAGACCGTCACGTACACCAACTCCTCCGACGCGCCCGTCGAGCTGAACCTGGCCGTCGAGGGCATGCCGCAGGGCACCACCACCCTCGCCGACAGCACCCTCACCGTCCCGGCCCACGGCACCGCGCAGACCACCGTCACCGGCGACGGCGCCAAGGCCCCCGTCGGCACCACCTCCGGCCGCATCACCGCCACCTCCGGTGGCACGCCCGTCACGCACACCGCGCTCGGCCTGGTCAAGGAGGAAGAGCGCTACAACCTCACCGTCCATGTCAAGGACCGCGACGGCGCCCCCACCCCCGCCTGGCTCGGGGTACAACACCTGGTAGCGAACGAAGACCCGTTCCCGGCGGCCGTCGGTGAGTCCGGCACCGTCCAACTACGCCTGAGGCCCGGCACGTACACCGTCGACACCTTCCTCGACGTCCGCGGCTCGCACGGCAAGGACTCCCTCGGCCTCGGCTTCCTCACCGATCCGGAGATCGTCCTCGACCGCGACCGCGAGATCACCCTCGACGGGCGCCAACTGCGTGAGATACGCGCCGAGGTCAACAAGCGCACCGAGACCCGGCAGCTCCTGATGGAGTTCGACCGCAAGGCCAACGGGGCCTCCTTCGGCGGCGGCGTCCTGGTCCTGCCGAAGTACGACTCGGTCTTCGCCGCGCCCACCACCAAGCCCGCCACCGGCACCTTCGAGTACCGGACGGTCTGGCGGCTCGGCAAGCCGATGCTGGAGGTCGCCACGGGCGGCGTCCCGCTCTCCGACGTCACCCCGCAGCGTGGCGGCACCCTCCTCGACGGCCGTCACCGTCTCGGCGTCGTCGACGCGGGCACCGGCACCGCCGCGGAGTACGCCGGCAAGGACGTCACCGGCAAGGCGGTCCTGGTCCGCCGCACCGAGGGCACCGACCCCGCGCAGCTCGCCCAGACCGCCCAGGACGCGGGCGCCAAGGCCCTGTTCGTCACCGACGACAAGCCCGGCCGGCTGATGGCGTGGTTCGGCACCGCCGACCGCGAGGACCGGCCGCTCGCCATCGCCACCGTGAACGCGGCCGACGCCGCCACGATCGCGTCCGCCGCGGCCCGCGGGAAGACACTCGACCTGACGGGCACCCCCTTCACCCCCTACACCTACGACCTCTCCGAGGGGCACCCCGGCGCCATCGGCACGGACCTCGTCTTCCAGCCCGGCAAGGACGACCTCGCCACGATCCACTCGAAGTACTACATGCCGACGGCCAAGAAGGAGAGCGGCGGCGAGTTCCGCTTCTCGCTCACCGACACCTTCCGGTACGGCTTCGGCTTCAAGGAGCGGATCGTCTTCCCGACCGAGCGCACCGAGTACGTCTCCACCGGCACCGGCCAGCGCTGGCACGAGTCCGTCGACCTGGGGGTGCGCTCGCTCGAGGAGCGCGGCGGTACCCCGTCCTACCGGGGCGGCAGCAAGGTCGAGCTGGAGTGGTTCAAGCCGGTCTGGCACCCGTGGCTCGGCACCGGCCTCGGCTGGGGTCAGCAGCGCGCCGGCAGCGAACTGCGCTTCAACACGCCCGGCTGGGGCGACTCCGGACCGGACCACACCGGCTTCGGCGACGTGTACAACGACCCGACGATGAGCCAGTACACCGAGGTGTACGTCAACGGCGAGCGGGTCGACCGCAGGAAGAGTTCCGGCGCCTACGCCCGGCCGGCTCCCGCGGAGGAGGCCACCTACAAGGTCGTCACCGACACCACGCTCGACCCGGACCGCTGGCGGCTCGCCACCAAGGGCCACTCGGAGTGGACCATCCGCTCCAAGGAGACCCCGGCCGACCGGTACATTTATTTGCCGCTGATCAACCTCGGCTTCGACCTCGACACCGACCTCGTCGGCGACGTCCGGGGCGGCAGCCGGGTGCCCGTACGGATCTACGCCGAGTACGTGAAGGGCGCGCAGGACACCGGTGTCCTCGGCGGCGGCTCCCTGGAGGTCTCCTACGACGAGGGGGCGACCTGGACGAACGTCGCACTGAGCTCGTCCAGCGACGCCTCCTGGAACGGTGAGCTGCGCGTCCCGGACATCGCGAAGTTCGTCTCGCTGCGGGCGGGCGCGAGCGACGACCGGGGCGGCTCGGTGAAGCAGGAGCTCATCCGCGCGGTGGGCGTGCGCTGACCATCCCGCGCATGACGCGCAGTTCGACCAGGTCCTGGGGCGCGGCCGGAGCTTTCCGGCCGTCCCCGGGACCTGGTCCCGCTCGCATCGTGGCCTCGCACGCAGGGACGTAGCCCGCGAGTGACCCGTACGGCCCGCCTGCCTCGCTATACGATCAACCGTCGACGGTGAACTGCGTTGCCGGGGAGGCATGGTGTACAAGCTGGTGCTCCGAGTGGATGCCGGATTCGCGGCATCCGATGAGCAAGTGGAGTGCCAATAGCGTCCTGTACCGGGACTTGTGAACGCTCAGCCTGTTCCATGTGGAGCGCAGGCAGGCTCCCGCACCAGCCGGGTCGATGGCCTCCTCCGGGTACGAAATCCGCGCCCTCGTGGTCAGCGGCGCCTTCTCGGCTGCGGCGCTGAAGTCCATGAGCAGCGTCCTGGTGGCGTAACTGCAGCGCTCCAAGGCCCGTTTCGTGGAACGGGAGTTCGACGGCAACAAGGGCACGTTCCAGGCGCTCTCGGCGAAGGACCAGAACAAGCTGGTCGACGTCGTGGCCTCACGGATCACCGCAGGGGGCAGCGCAGACGGCGGCAGCGGGAAGCCGGGAGGCAGCGATGGCGGGGACGCTGGATCGCACTGCTGGTCGCGACTGACGGATACGTCGACCCCGGCCTCAACCAGCTCCGGTCACCCGCGCGCGGCGCCGGCGAGCTGGAAGCCCTGTTGCAGGACGAGGCGGTGGGCCGCTCGGCGCCACCGGCTCCGGCAAGTCGGAACTGCTGCGCACACTGGTCCTCGGCCTCGCCGTCACGCACTCGTCGGAGACCCTGAACTTCGTCCTGGCCGACTTCAAGGGCGGTGCCACCTTCGCCGGAATGTCGGACCTGCCACATGTGTCGGCCGTCATCACCAACCTCGCCGACGAACTGACCCTCGTGGACCGCATGAGCGACGCCATCAGCGGCGAGCTCCTGCGCCGCCAGGAACTGCCGCGCACTGCGGGCAACTACCCCAACGTCTCCCAGTACGAGAAGGCGCGCGAATCAAAAAGCCGGGGCACCCCTTGCAGCCCAGTGGTGCCCCCTTCCCCTACCGCTGACATGGCCCTTGGCGTAAACAAGGCGCAATAGCGCTCGCCTGTGAAGAACCCGTACGTATGATCGATCACCTATGGGCGATCTTTGATCACGTGGGTAGCGTGGCGTGCGGGGCAGTTTTCCGATCAAGGACACGGGGGTGTCGACGATGTCATTCGAAGACGAGTGGGCCGCGGCGAAGGCCGCCGCCGCTATGAGGCTGAACCAGGCCGACAGCACCGGCGGTTCGACGCCGGCAAAGGGATCGGCCGACTACGTGGTCGTGGACGACGAGCTGGGGGACATCGGCCACGCCGCCCATGGGCTCTTCAACGGCCTGGAATCGAGCGGCAAGCACGCGAGCGCGGCGAGCGACACCGCCGGCACAAGCCTTAAGGGCGACGGCTTCGACAGCGGAGCGGCACTCGCCGAGGTGAACCGGACCTGGGAGACGCAGGTGAAGACCCTCCTCCAAGCATGCGCGCACATCTCCAACCACCTCGACTACACGAAGGCCTCAAGCAAGGCCGACGACGACTGGGTCCAGGCGCAGCTGCGCATCGTCGGGCCTGTCGCCCCCGGGGCCGACGCGTCCGTGCCCGCCTCCCGGATCAACGAGTACTTCCGGTAAGGAACCGCCGCCATGCCCACCTTCGAGCAGCTCCTCAACGCCAGACTCGGCCCCCTCGACACCGCGGTCACCCAGTGGACCGAGTTGATCGGCAAGCTGACCACCCTCCAGACCGACGCATCGGCCATGAAGACCAAGGCCGACAAGTCCACCTGGAAGGGGGAGAACGCCACCGTCACCAAGGAGTTCGTCACCAAGACCGCCAAGGAGTTCAGCGACGCCGTCATCGAGGCCGAGTCCGTACGCGACCTCCTCAAGGACGCCCACGCCCTCCTCAAGTCCGCCCATGACGACCTCAAGGACGCCTACGAGAACCCGCCACCGGGCATCACCATCTACCCCGACGGCGTCCTCAGCCACCGCGTCCACCCCGACCGCCGGTCCGAGGACAGCACCGAACCCATCGCCACCGAAGCGCAGTTCGACGCGCTGCGCAGCAAGCTCGAGGGCATCCTGCAGCGCGCCAACGAGGCCGACGAGCTCTGTGCCTGGGGTCTGCGCGCGCTGATCCGGAACCATCCCAACGACTTCGGCAGCACCGACCTCAGCGGTGTCGCCGATGCCAAGAAGATGCGCGCCGAGGAGAAGCAGCAGACGGAGAACGGCCGCGAGGCTGCCAAGCTCTACGCCCGGTGGGACTACCTCGACGGCAAGGAGCGCGAGCAGCTTCTCACGCTCGTCGAGGGCGGGAAGGACTCGCCGGCGTTCTCCGCCGAGCTCATGCAGCACCTCAGCTACAACGGCCGCGAGGACCAGGAGGCGGTGCTGCTGCTCGCGAGCAGCTTGGAGGGCGGCGGCCGTGACGGCCAGGTCTCCACCACCGACGCACGCCTGTACAAGGCCCTGTCCGGCAGCCTCGCCACCGCCACCGGCCCCGACTCCGCGATCGGTTCGCCCGGCGGCGTCACCTCCGCCTGGACCGACCGGCTCATCACCATGGCCCGCGACGGCAACGACCTGCCCGACCGGCACCCCGGGGCGCTCAAGGGCGGGGCCGCGGGCTTGAACGCCCTCACTCATCTGATGGCCGCCGACGCTGGCAACGACGCCGTGTACGACCCGAACAAGGACCCCAAGGAGAAATCCTCGCCCTGGAAGAAGGACGAGGGCGACCCGGTCTACAGCGAGGCCTTCCTGACGGAGGTCGGCGACACCATCCGTGAGTGGGAGACGAACAACGACGACGCCTACGACGGCGTCATGAAGAACTGGCAGGGCACGCAGGAGGACCCGATGAAGGGCCTGCTGAACGCCATGAGCCGCAACCCGTCCGCCTCCACCCACTACTTCGACCCGAACACCACCGACAACCTCAAGTACTTCCTGGACGACCGGGAGTGGCCGGGCGGCGACGTCGAGAGCAAGATGCCGACGGAGACCCAGTACACCTCGGCCCGCGCCGAGTTCGGCCTCGCGCTCGAGGCCGCGGCCACCGGCCGCGTACCCGGCTCGCCGATGCACCCGGTGCCCGCTCACCACGACGGCGCCGAGACCGCGATCTTCGAGCGGGTGATGAGCGAGTACACGAAGGAACTCAGGACGGACCAGGGCGCCGTCCCCGTGTCCATGCGGCTGCCAATGGCCGACATGATCGCCGACTACGGCTCCGACGTGCACCAGATCCTCGGCAAGAAGATGGACGGGCCGACCGACTTCAACCAGCTCGAGATCGACCGCGGCGACCTCACCCGGATCATCCGCGCCACTGCCGAGGACCCCAACGCGTACAAGGCCATCCACGCCTCGCAGACCGTGGTCTCAAGTGCGGGGCTCGACCGCTTCCCCGCGGAGTCCTTCCGCAAGGGGGACGAGGAGCTGCGTGCCTGGGTCAAGCAGTCCGCTTCAGTGCTCGGGCACCTCGACGGCGTGCGTGGCGATGTCATCTACGACCTGGGGCAGGCGGAGAAGGACGCAAACAACTGGAAGCGGATGGTCAACTACCACATCTACGGTGGGCTGCTGACTCCCATCCCGATCGTCGGCGACGGGGTCCAGCGCGCGGTGGACTGGGGTCTGAACGAGCACGTGAACACCGACAACGCCAGGGTCGACGCCGAGACCCGCAACAACATGATCAAGCACTACGACTACGGTCAGAAGGAGATGTACGGCATGTTGCGCGGGATGGCGACGTATCGCGGGCTCACGGAGAAGGAACTAGACGCGACTCCTGGCGAGTACGAGGACCACCTTCAGGCGATCGCCGAGCAGTGGTACGGGAACGGCATGGGGGACGCGGACAAGGCGATGGGACAGTGATCGATGGACAAGAAGTGGCTGCCCCTGACCGTCATGCTCGGCGTCGCTGGAGTGGCCGTCGTGACGGCGAGCCTCTGGCCTGACGCCAAGGAGAAGCCGCCGCTGCCGCAGAGCCTGTGTTACGGGGCGCTTAGCCGGCAGACGGCGGAACTGATCGACGACGGCAAGGGGGGCGAGGTCAGCACGGAGGAGTGGGAGAGCAAGGGCAAGGGCGACCTCACGGTGTTCAAGACGTGCCAGGTGATGCGCGCCAATCGAGATAGCGACTATCCCCGCGGGATTTACCAACTGATCATCGAGGACTTCCGGAGCGACCCCGGCCCCCGGAAGGACTCCGTCCCCCTCGGCCTCGGATTCACCGGCTGGGTCCTCCCCGACGAAGCCAGAGTCACGCTGCCCGCCGGCTGCGCCGCCCGCATGGGTTCGACCTCCCCGTACATCATGGTGACGCTCAAGGCGCCCTCGCAGGAGGAGAAGAAGAGCCTCGTCGACCGGGACACCGCGATCCGCAACAGCGCGACCGTGGTGCGAGAAGCCGCCACCAATCTCGTCAAGCGGTACGGCTGCAAGGCGTAGGACCGGCGTCAGCGGGGGCAGTCGTCGTCCACGGTCCCCGCTGTACGTCGGCGCGATGGGCGGCCTACGGAAGAGCGCTTCGTCGGAGTGGAGAAGCACTCGGCTGTAGCACTAGGCCGTGTCGAACCTGTCCAGCGGCAGCCGCATGCTCCGGGTGTTATGCACATCCGAAGCACCGAACCCCCGGCGAATCACCGGCCGTCAGCGCATTCGCCGCATCAAGCAGGACCTCAGTCCGACTCCGACGCACCCACCACCCGCGCGCCTTCGAGCCCCGCAAGCACCGCATCGACCGTCTGCTCCACGCTCTGCCCGGTCGTGTCCAGCCAGAGCCCGATCCGCGGCGTCTCCTCCCGCAGCACCCGGTCCAGCGACTCGACCGTCCACCCGGCCCCGTAACCGCTCTTGCCCCGCCCGGCCTCCCGCTCGGCAACGGCCTGCGGCTCGGGGGCGAGCACGACGACGTACAGCGGCTGCGTCCGCACGAGCTCGACGTACCCGGCCAACTCCTCCCCCAGCACCACGTCCTGCACCACGGCGGTCCAGCCCTCGTTCGCGTACGCATCGGCCGTCATCGCGGACAGCCTGTAACGGAGCCGGAGTTGGGCGACGGCCTCCTCGTACGCTTCCGGCACCATCTCGGCCTGCCCGGACACCACCATCCGCCGGAAAACATCCCCCCGCACATGCACCGCCCGCGGCAGCCGCTCGGCAAGGGCCTGGGCAACGGTGGACTTCCCGGAGGCCATCACGCCGGTGATGAGGACGACGGCGGGGCCGGGATCAGCAGCTCGCAACACGTTCACGATCAGCCCGCGACTGCACCCGTGAGGAAGGCGATCCACGCGGCAGGGGCGACGGCGAAGGTGGGACCGTCGGTGACCTTCGAGTCCCGGACATGGACGGTGTGGGGGCAAGCGGCCACCTCCACGCAGGCTTCGCCCTCGTTGCCGCTGTAGCTGGACTTGCGCCAGTCGTAGGCGACTTCGACGCAGGCGCCGCCCTCGTTGTTGCTGTAGCTGGACTTGAACCAGGAGAGCTCGGGCCCGGTGGTCACAGTTGCCTCGCCTTCGTTTCGATGATCTCCGCCGACTTCCAGGGATTGAGCGCCTGGGCCCGCAGGATGCCGAAGAGGTCGAACATGTCAACCACCTGCTCCGGCCTGGCAATCAACCTACCGCCGCCCTGTGCCTCCACGTACACCAAATTGCGCCCTTCCGCCGTGCACATCAACTGCATGGGCCCCATCAACCCCGCGTGGGTGTGCTGCTCCGAAGGCATCACCTGCACGGTGAGGTGGTTCATCCGCCGCATGCACTCCAGCAGATGCAGCAGCTGCTCCTTCAGCACCTCAGCGCCACCGAGCGTCCGATCCAGGATCGACTCCTCGATGACGAACCCGACGTACGGCGGCGGTGTGCGCGTCAGCACCGCCTGCCGTTCCAGTCGCGCCTCGACGTGACGGACGATCTCGTCCTCGGTGTAGGCCGGTTTGCGTGCCCGGTACAGGGCGTACGCATACGCCTCCGTCTGGAGCAGCCCCGGGATCAGCATCGTCTCGTACGCGCTGATAACCCGCGCCTGCCGCTCCAGCCGCGCCCAGTCCAGGAACTTCGCCGGATACTTCTCCGCGTCGATCAGCTCGGTGCACGCCTTCAGCGCACCGCCCGCGACGAAGACCCGGTCCGCGTCGGCCAGCAGCTCCAGCGACGGAATGCGCTCCGCCCGCTTGACCGCCCCCATCAGCGACTCCGAAATCAACAGCTTGTCCGCAGCCTCCTTCTGCGTGAGCCCGGCCCGCACCCGATGGATACGGATCAGGTCCCCCACGAGCCTCCGCACCTGCGACGGCTCACCACTACTCGTCCCCACAGCCACCACCACCCTCTCCACATCCCGTCGATGTGGACCGCGTCCTCCTGGTCACGCTACGCAGCCACCGGAATCCTTGGGGTCATGACGAGCAAGAAACTCCCCGAATGGGTTCCCGCCGCCGGACTCCAACTTCACCTGACCGGCATTCACTTCGATGCCATCCGGCTGCGGGGGGTACGGGGCGAGGCAGTGCTGCACCATCTCGGAACCCTCACCGAGGGCGAGCCGGGCCCGGTCGTGCGGGAGATCGCGGGCGGCCGGTGGATGTACTTCCTGATCCCACCCGGGTCGAGCAAGGAGTACGACTGGCCACCGGGCGCCCGGTGCTTCGGGCCGGCCGCCCGGGACCAGTACGTGGGCATCCCCGCACCGGACGGCAACACGTACCCGCTGAGCTGGCGGTACGGGGCACCACGGCAAGGGGAGTTCGTGGACGTGGAGCTGCTGTACGGGCTGGTGATGGCACAGTTGGTACCGGAGGAGGTCCGGGATGGTGGGCGAGAACAGCCTCAGCAAACCGGTTTGGGTTCCGGCGCCTCGTCCGGAGGGTAGATCAGCCCGGGCCCGGGTCCTCAGTGTCGGTGTCGAACGGCGGGGCCTCCTCGGTCCACTTCATCGACGTGATCGTCGTGTAGTTCAGCAACTCGCCCTTGCTGACACCGTCACCGTCCCGGGTGGCCACCATCTCGGTGCCGAGCGGCATGCCCGTGGACTTGTCGAAGATCAGGCGGAGTTCGGCGGGCTCGTGGGGGCTGGGGAGAGCGACGGCGTAGCCGGTGCGGCCGGTGTGGTCCTTGACGTCGCCGAGGGAGCGCACGCCGGGTTCGGCGGCGAGGAGGCGGTAGGCGGCAGCGCGCAGTGCCGGGGGGGACGGGAGGGTCGTGGCGAGTTGGACGGCTGTGTCGACGACGATCCGGTCGAGGACTTTCTTGGGGGCGTTGTAGTCCTTGTCGACCAGGGCGAACAGACGCTTGCGGAGGGCCTTTTCATCGGTGGGAAGCGTGGCCAGGAGGTGGAGGGGGATGTCGCCCATCGTGACGATGTCCGCGGTTCCGCCGGGGGCGTCGTGTTGGATCTCGCCCTTGCCGGCATAGGTGACGGTCTCACCTGTCAGGTTCCACGACGTGGGGGAACCGTCCGCCTTCCATGCCGCCTCGTCGGCTTTCGTGGCCGGACGGGCCCCCAGGTCCAGGGACTGCGACCACTGCTTGTTCTTGGCGGCGGCCGTCCAGTACCGCTGCTCGGTGCGGGCATCGATGGTGTAGTTCTTGCCGGGGACCTTGTGGGGGGAACCGAGGCGTTCCTCCACGTACCAGTACGTGCCGGAACCGGCCGGTTGCTGCTCGACGTGGGAGGCGGCGGCGAGAAGGATCCGGCTGCCGGAGTCCGACGTCGCGGAGGGGGCGGGTCCTGGCTTCAGCGGCACGGTGTCGGTGATCATCAGAGCCGCCACCGCCGTCGCGGTGGCCACCGCGAGACCCGGGACGAGAGAGCGGCCCACCCTCCGCGGCCGGGCGGTGGTGCGAGCCGTGCGCGTCGCGCGCGGACGGCTCGTGAACATTGCGAGCTCCTCTTCCCTGACCGGTGACGGCGTGGCGCGGGCGGGGTCGAGGTGGGCGGGGCGGGCGGCTGTCAGACGGTGCAGGATGTCGTTCTTCACCGGGCTTCCTTTCCTACGGTGATCCGGACTCGGGTGGACACGCGCCGCGTGGCTGCGGCTTCCTCCACAAGCGGGGAGACCGACGCGGCCTGGGTGAGACGTTTGCGTGCCCGGTGCAGACGGACCCGCAGAGTGATGGGCGAGCAGCCGACCACCCCGGCCGCCTGTGCCGGGGTCAGTCCCTGCCACGCGGAGAGGATCAGCAGTTCCCGATCGTCCTCCGGCAGCGTGGCCAGCGCCTTGAGCAGCGCGCTTCGCTCGGATACCTCCTCGGCGATGTCCGCCTCGGCGGGTTCCGCCCAGGAGCTCAGCTCGGCGGCGAGCGACTCGCGTCTGGCCTCCGCCCGGATGCTGTCGCGCAGGATGTTGCGGGCGACCCCGAGCAGCCATGGCAGCGGCGGCTCGGGAACGTCGTCCAGCTTGCGCCAGGCCACGGTGAACGTCTCGTTGACCACCTCGTCTGCGACCTGTCGTCCCGCACGGCTGACCACGTAGGCCCACACGCGTTGCCGACAGCCGTCGTAGATGGCGGTGAAACGATCCGCGTCGTAGTCGGGCACTGCCGCACCTCCTGACCCTCTTGAGTGTGTTCTGTCATTGGGTAGTGGGCCGAACGGAGCGATCGTTACAGCGGCAGGTCAGGAAACACGCCCGAGAGACGAGGCGTACGTCACATCAGGGGTCGGCAGTAGCATGCAACGCCCTCGCCGGAACAGTCGAAGTCGCGCGTCTGGCGCACGCCCGGATCGCCGACGGGGCCCGAACTGAGCCGCCCGTTGCGACACCCTGTACGACCCCGCTCATGGGCTGCCGTGACGGCTCTCGGGGGCTGCGCAGGAGACTGATCAGCAGGACACGGTGGTCGGCGAACTCTTGGCCGGCGTCACCGTCCTCCAAGATGGACGTATGACACCACCAGCACAGACAACTAGCGCCCCACGCATAGTCTTTCACGGTTGCCGTTGGGGACGCAGTATGCTCGATCACCTGTTCACGGTGGCGTCGGAGGATGTCCCTCCTGCTGAGGTGGCTATCTCCACTCAACGCGGCAGCACGCGCTATAGCCAGCCGTCACTGACCGAGCTTCTTGATCTTGTAAGGCAGTCACAGGGGCCTGCGGCTAGTCAGAATTGGACAAATTTGGAGTTCGAAGCGGCTGCTGGCGACGAGTTTCGTGTGCGCATTTCCATAGACCTGAAGCGGACCGAGATCGATGTCTCTGGATCCGACGAACGATGGGTACTGGGTCAAGCCGCTCGACTGAAAAACATCGTTCCAGAGACCGGCGGTTATACCCCAGGCTCAAGGAAGGGTGGCTCCGCGTTTTGGCTTCTAGGCCTTGGCTTGGCGTACCTGCTCGTGGCCATCTTGGCCTCTCTGGGCTTTTCAGCAGATAAGGACGTGAAGCTGCCGGATGTTTGGGGGCTGGCCCTCTTCCTTCTTTCTCTGGGTGGTCTCATCGCGTGGATCAGGGATCGAGCCCGGAGACCTCTCCTGTTGGTGACTTCAGACGTGCCTACCGGATCTTGGTGGAGTCGGTTGTCGAGTAACGAGAGGATTGGAGCAGTCTCTGCTGCCGCCGCGGTGGTTGCTGCTGTTGCTGCCGTTGCGGCACTAACCAAGTGAGACATTGCGCAGCGCGAAGGCGCCAGGAGTGCTGCGCTGTGCATGCAGCGTCCACGTGCCGCCTGATCCGTGCAAATGCTGCGCCGGGCCAGCAGCCGCGGCCGAGGTGGGCATCGTCGCCTTCCTCAAGGAGAAGGGCGAGGACTATGTCGTCGAGGCCCGTGAGGCCGGCACCTGCGCGCATCCTCGCACCGGACGGCAACACATACCCGCTGAGCTGGCGGTGTGGGGCGCCCCCTGCCTCGCCATGGAAGTCGGTCTGCGCCCGAACCCCGCTCAGATCGCAGCCGCTTTCGCGCCCGCGCGCAGGACGGGGAACATCTGGCGACAGGGTCATCTGGGCGCAGTGATCGACCAGCACCATGCGGAGGTACGCCGCATCGTCCCCACGGCAGCGGTTTCAGCCTCGCATCCGGGCCGGACCCGACGCCGGTTCCTGACCACGCTTGCCTTCGGAGGGGCAGCTCTCACCGTGGGCGGCGGTACGGCGGCATGGCAGTTCGGTCCTCCGCCACTTCGGAGTCACCGACTGCGGCAAACACCAACTTGCCCATCGACAGGGCGTATTTCACCGCCTCGGCCACCACCGCACTGCCCTGACGGGCGGCTACGGAAATAGTGATGACCTTCGCCTCCGAATCCGCCGCATAGCGAATGGCGGGCGCGAGATCATTGTTGATCGCTATAGATCGCCTCAGTGAATCCGGGACTTCGCTTCCGTCCGACACCTTCAGGGGAAGAATCTTCGCGCCGGGCGCCAGCCCGTATGCGCTGTCCTTGCCATGGACGCCCTTCCCCGTGCCGGCAATCACGGCGGCGGCCGTGGTTCCGCGTTCGTCGTGCTCGCCCACGACGCCATCGGTGAAGTCCTTGCCTTCGACGATCCGCCCCGCGAGCTCGGGCACCTCGCGTACGCCGGTGTCGATGACTGCGACAGTCACGCCTTCGCCGGTACTCGTACGCCACATCGTCTCGGCCTGCATGGCAACGAGATGCCACTGCTGGGACAGGACGGTCGCGGCAGATCCCGTCGTGGCCGAGGCGTCGACCAGCAGCAGCGCCATCGCGGCCGGAAGGACCGCCTGGTGCCACTTCCTTCGCCCGATACCGAAGGGCATGCCTCTCTCACGGACGTGGCGGAACGGGTTCACCTGGTGGGGCCGCCCTGGTTCGGAGCACCACCGTACGGCGAGTCGGCTCCTGGGCCGCCCGGCGGCGGAACGTAGGGCGCGTACGGCGGCTGCTGATAGGCGTACGGCGGCTGATGCGGCGGCGTGGCCGGGTCCGCAGCCTGCCGTCGGCGGGAGCGGATGACGGCGAAGGTCACCACGGCACCGGCAAGAGCAGCCACGAGGATGCCCAGGCCGATCCAGAGCGCGGTGTTGTTGCTCTGGTCCTCGGCTGCCGGAGAAGCAGCAGCTGGCTTGTCAGTGGCCTCTGAGCCCCCGGTCGCTTTGGAAGGCTCGGCAGAGGGGCTGGGGCTCTCGGCCGCCGCGAGATCGGGGAGCGGGTACACATCCGCCGGACCGGGGTCGCCTGGGGTTTTGAGGGCAATGCGGGGACGGACCGCGCCGTATCCCACGTAGTCATTGCGCTTGGCACCACCGGTCGGGGTACCGGCCGTGTTCAGCATGACGCGGAGGACCTGGTTGTTGGTCCAGTCCGGGTGCTTGGACCAAATGAGGGCAGCGGAGGCGGAAGCAATGGCGGTGGCATCGCTGGTTCCACTGGTCTTGCACAACTGAGTTCCGCCTGTGCACGGGTGGACCATGTCGATGCCCGGGGCCGTGAAATCGATCTGCGGCCCATACTGGGACTCGGCGGTCTTCTTCCCGTCCTGGTCGATGGCACCGACACCGACAACCCCAGGCGTTCCGGCGGGGTACTCGAGCAGGTTGGCCCCTTTACCGCTGTTGCCCGCTGCAGCAAAGATCAACGACCCATTATCGAGTGCGTACTTCACGGCATCCGTGAGCGCCTGCGAACCTCCGTATGTACCTAGGGAAATATTGATGACTTTTGCACCACGATCGACCGCATACCGAATCGCAACAGGAGCAACCTTATTGAACTCCTCGTTCTCCATTGCCTGGTTTGCCCCGACGCCGGACTCAGGCATACGGACCGGGAGAATCTTGGCTCCCGGCGCGAGTCCGAACGCGCCGTTTCCTCCGTTGCTCTGGCCTGTCCCTGCGATCAGTCCGGCCATGCTCGTGCCGTGGCCGTCGTAGTCGGTGTGCTCATCACCCTCGGCGTCCGATTCCAGGTCCTTTCCCTTGAGGACCTGTCCCACAAGGTCGGGATTCGCCGGGTCCACACCGCTGTCGAGCACAGCAACGATCACGCCTTTGCCCGTACTCGTCTTCCACATTTCGTCGGCCTTCATGGCATCAAGGTGCCACTGCATGGAACGCGTGGAGTCGGCAAATGCAGGCACGGCAGCGCCGCCCACCAGCATCAGGCCCAACGCGGCCGACATCATGGTTCGCCGTCGCGCGATTCCCCTACTCCTGAAGCGCATCCGAATCCTTCGTGAGTTCTCTGTTGATCAGTCGATGACCGGCGGGACAACGCGTCGGCCACCCTGCTGCCAGGTCTCATCGTCTTCGACCAGGTAGTACGGCCTTTCGCCGTCCTCGTCATGCCTTGTTCCACGCGTCGGGGACCCTTGAGGGGCCATCCCTCCGCCCCGTCCTGCCATGCCCGTGCCGCGCTCCGAGTCTCCCGAGGCACCACTTCTCACCAAGCCTGACCCTCCAGGCGTGAACGGTCGCATACCTGTGCGGCCCTGCTGCTGACGTCCCCCGACCACGCCACCCGTCTCTCCGGCCAGACGGCGACCGCCGCCAGCTGCATTCGAGGGGACCCCAGAACCGATGCCACCACCCATGCCTGAGGCACGTCCGATGGGTGCCGTGCCGTGGGCGTTCTCGCTGCCGATGACCGTCCCACGCGGAATACCGACCGCAGGACGCCCTGAACTCGGGGGCACAACACGGCCACCGGTAATCCCGTCGGGCCCGGCGGGACGGCCTACAGGCCCAGGGCCAAGCGGACTCACACCTGGGGCAGACACCGGCGGACGTAGCATCCCTGTCGTTCTGCCCCCTCCACTCGTACTGCGTGGTGCGGAGGGACTGATATTAGGGACGGGCGGAATGATGCCCACTGTCGGCGAAAGAACGGTGTCGGGCCTGGGCCCGGTCAGCGGCGCCACTGGATTCGCGACCGGAGCGGACGGAGCATCTGGCAGCACGGCTATTCCGTCAATCCTCATGTCCACCGGTGTCGAGACTGAGGGCAGCGCGGTGTGTGGGGAGATGCCCGCACCACCCGAGGGCGCGGCAACACCACCTGCGGCACGGGTGCCGTGTCCCTGCGCAGTGGCGTACCCCGTACCGCTGGCGGCAGATCCGTATCCGGTCCCGGGCTCAACGTGCCCGTCCTCTCCCCCGATACGCTTCCGGACGACGGGCGGCGCGATCACCTGCGGCATGGCCGGGAACACTGGCTTGTCCAGAGACGTCATCCCCTCCGACGAGTGGGTGTACGTCTGCGACAGGCTACGCATCCGCGCGGCCGCCTCTTCGCGGTTCTTCTCTCTCGACGCAATCAACGTCTCTGCGGACTTCTTCGCCACCGCCGACGCATCAGGATCGTTCCTCGCGGCGAGAGCCGCCTCCAAATTCGCCTGCGCACTCGCCTCCGTCCGAGGAATCGATGCCTGCGCCAACGCAACCGCGTTCGACGCCTCACCGAGGCACTTCGAGGCGCCCTCGCTGTAATCCCCCAGGCGTAGCGTCGCGTTGGCCAGATCCGCGCTCCATGTATGGAATGCTTTGGCCCCCTCGCCCTTCCACTCCACCCGCTGCGGACGGACTTTGAGCTCCTCGGCGATCTTATGGATTTCCGACGCCGCGCTCATCAGACGATCCGCCGCGGCCTGGATCGCGCCGCTGTTGGCGTGGTCCAGCCAATCCAGCATCTCCTTGTGAGTCTTGTTGTCGAAATCCGTACCCATGACGCCGTCCCTCTCCCCGTCCCGTCACCCGCGTGCAGAGCACATCATCGTCAGCATCAGTAGGCAGTGTCGCCTGACGTATGCTTTGCCGCCGCGTCCTGCCCCGCCTCATGGTGGGCGTTCGTGCTGCTCTGGATCGCAAGCATGCGCTGACGAACGTCCAGATCGACGTGTTCGTACCCCTTGTGCGATGCGAGGACGGCAATGCTCAGGCCCTCGATGGAATCCGAGAGCAGCTTGGATAGTTGCTCCAACTCCTTGATGACCTCGGAGTACGAGCGGTGGAGGATGTCCGCCTCCGCCCACTCGCCCTTGCCGCCGCCGAACCGCTCGCGCCCCATCGTGTCTTCGCCGACCTTCCCCGGCCCGGCCGGAGACGCCTTGAGGTCGCGCAGGATCTCCTCGACGCGTTCGCGGAACTTCGTGAACGACGACAGCTCGGTGACCAGTTCACCAACTGCCTGCGGTGCCACCGCGCCGATCGCACCAACGCCGCCCAAGACACCCAATGAATACGCCGAAGAATCCGCCCCCGGATCGCGCTGCCCCACAGTGCCCTCCCCCGTTCGGCAACAGCCGCCTACCGCCTCGGAGTTCACCCTAGCCAGCAGCGGTGACAGCGCGCACCTCCGGGTTGCATCCGCAACCCGGATCACGCCATCCGTGCAGGGCTCAGGACTTGGGGGCCGCCACCGCCGCCTGGGGGCGAATCGGTAGGCGGTTGATGGGGCGGCCGGTGGCCGCTCGCACGGCCGCGGCCACTGCTGCCGGGGAGGTCACCACCGGTACGGCTGACGCGGGTTTGGCGCCGAAGGGGGCCACCACGTCGCGTTCTTCGATGAGTTTGACGATGCGAATGTCCGGTGCGTCCATCGCGGTCGGGAGCGCGTAGCCGGTGAGGTCGGGGTGGCGGATCAGGCCGCGGGCGCTGCGGAGGTTCTCGGTGAGGGCGGCGCCGACGCCCTGGGTGATGCCCGCCTCGATACGGGTCGCCAGCTGGGACGGGTTGAGGACCCGGCCGACGTCCTGGGCGACCGCCATCTCCACGACCCGTACGGAGCCGAGTTCGATGTCGACGTCCACCACCGCGCGGATCGCGCAGAAGGCGAGGCCGACGAAGGCGTCGCCCTGGCCGGACTCGTCCAGGGGTTCGGTCGGGTGCGGGCGGCACTGGGCGGTGGCCCAGAGTTCCTTGCCGTGCATCTCTTCCGTGACGGTCGTGGAGAGCACCCCGTCGTACGAAGTGATCTTGCCGTCGGAGATCTGCAGCAGCTCCGTGGACATGCCGAACTTGTGGGCCAGGGGCTGGAGAAGCTGAGTGCGGACCATCTTGGCGGCGCGTTCCACCGCTCCGGCCGAGACCCAGGTGTGGCGGCCGTGCGTGGCCGGGCCCGCCGGGGGCTGGTCGGTGTCGACGGCCGCTACGTGGACCTCTTCGATGCCCAGGGTCTCCTGGACGACCTGGCGGGCGAGGGTCGAGAAGCCCTGGCCCGTTTCGACCGCCGCGCAGATGACCGTGGCGATGCCGTCGTGGACCCTGACCGTGGCCGTGGAGACCTCGTCGGCGCCCTCCGCGCCGAGCATGTGGACCACGCCGAGCGCATAGCCGACCCCTCGGCGCACCGCACCGGGTTCGCCCGCGCCCTCCGGGCCGCCGGGGAGCAGCCAGTCGTCCTCCGGGGAGTCCTTGGGGAGTGCGGGGAGAGGGAAGTCCCTTACGGACTGCAGGAGTTCGGCTACTGGTGCCGGGCAGGTCACCGTCTGGCCGGTGGGAAGGATGTCGCCGGTGGACAAGGCGTTGCGCAGGCGCAGTTCGGCCGGGTCGATGCCGAGCTTGGCGGCCAGCTTGTCCATCTGGCCCTCGTACGCCGCGCAGACCTGCATGGCGCCCTCGCCGCGTACATGGCCGGACGGCGGGTTGTTCGTACGGACCGCCCAGCCCTCGATGAAGGCGTGCGGGACGACGTACGGGCCACAGGCGAACGCGACCGCCGCGGCCAGCGACTCGGACGAGGCATCGGCGTACGCGCCCGCGTCGAGCAGGATCTGCGCCTCGACCTTCACCAGCCTGCCCTCGGCGTCCGCGTGGTGGCGGTAGCGGAGCAGCGTCGGGTGGCGGTGGGCGTGGCCGAGGAAGGACTCCTCGCGGGTGGCGGCCAGTTTGACGGGGCATCCGGTGCGCAGAGCGAGCAGGCCCAGCGGGAGCTGGAAGCCGGGTTCCTCGCGATCGCCGGTCGCGCCGGGGACGCCGGTGACGACGACCTTCACGCGTTCCGGTTCTAGGCCGAAGCAGGCGGCGGCGAGATCGCGGTCGGTGTGCGGGTCGGTGGAGGCGGTGTAGATCTCCACGCCGCCGTCGGAGCGGGGCACGGCGAGTCCGGCCTCCGCGCCGATGGGGGCCGGGTCCTGACGGCCTATGCGGTACAGGCCATCGACGACGATCTCGCCGGTGGCCTCCGGGTCGCCGTAGCGCAGCGGGATATGACGGATCAGATTGCCGTCGGGGTGCAGGGGCTCGGCCTCGAAGGCCTTCTCCGGGTCGGTGACCGGTTCGAGAACCTCGTACTCGACGGCAATGGCCGCAGCGGCGAGACGCGCCGTGTCGGGGTGGTCGGCGGCGACTGCGGCGATCGGCTCGCCGTGGTGGCGGACCAGGTCGGAGGCGAAGACCGGGCGGTCGACGACCCTGCGGCCGTACGCGCTCTCCCCGGGGACGTCCTCGTGCGTGATGACGGCCTGTACCCCCGGCATCTCGACGGCACCCGAGGTGTCGATGGACAGGATGCGGGCGTGCGGGTGCGGTGAGCGGAGGACGGCCGCCCACAGCAGGCCCTCGGCCCAGAGGTCGGCTGCGTACGGGAAGGTGCCCTCGGTCTTGGCACGCGCGTCGGCGGCCGGGAGGGAGACTCCGAGCCCGAGTGCGGGCGGCTCGGTGTCGGGGCCTCCGGCCGGCGGGGTGGTGATCCGTGTGCTGGTCGCGTTGGCAGCGGTGGCTGCGTCGTTGCTCACGCCATGCCTCCGTCCTGCAGATGCGGCTGGACACTACCGGCACCGGGGGCCGCCTGGTGCGGGATGCGGGCCTCTTCGGACTCGGGGGCCGGGGAGTCCGACAGGGCGGGGTCGGTGATCGCCTCGCGGGCTGCGACGACCTCGTTCACGGCGTCGAGGACGCCCCGGTAGCCGGAGCAGCGGCAGAGGTTGCCGCAGAGCGCCTGGCGCGTCTCCAGTTCGCTGGGGGCGTGGTTGCCCTCCAGCAGGTCGTGGACGGTCATCGCCATGCCGGGGATGCAGAAGCCGCACTGGACGGCACCGCACTTGGCGAGGGCGCGCTGGACGTCCGACGGTTCGCCCTCCACGGCCAGGCCCTCGACGGTACGGACCTCGCTGCCGGCCGTGGTTGCCGCGGGGACCAGGCAGGAGGCGACCAGACGGCCGTCCACCTGGACGTTGCAGGCACCGCACTCGCCCTGCGAGCAGCCGTCCTTGGCACCGGCGAGACCGAGGCGCTCGCGGAGCACGTAGAGGAGCGACTCGCCGATCCAGGCGTCGGTGACGGGGCGGTCGGCGCCGTTCACGCGCAGGACGTAGGAGGCGGCGGGGTGCTCGCTGGGGAGCGGTGAGGCTTCCGGCGGGGTGTCCAGTGGTGGTGCGTCCGGCGCCGTGGCCGGCTCGGAGCGGGGTGCCGTGGCCGGCTCGGAGCCGGGTGCCGTGTCCGGCCCGGAGGCGGGTGCCGTTTCGGCCGGTGGCTCTGCCGGGTGGTGCTCGGACGTTGCCCCCGCCGGGTGCTCGGCCGGAGCGTCGGCCGCCAGAGCTGTGCCGGGGGTCGGGGCGGCGTCGGGGGTCGGGGCGGCTTCGGGGGTCGGAACGGTGTCGGGGGCCGGGACGGCTTCGGGGGTCGGAACGGTGTCGGGGGCCGGGACGGCTTCGGGGGTCGGGACGGCTTCGGGGGTCGGGACCTGTGCGAGGTTCACCCCGAGAGCGGGGGTGTCTCCGGCAGTGGGTACGGATACGGGGCCGTCCTCGGTAGCCGTTTCCGGTGCTGCCTCGGGGGCTTGGTTCGATTCCACGTACACGGAGGGCCCCACCGCAGGCGCGAAATCGGCTCCTGGCGCGTGTTCCGGCTCGATGTCCGCTCCGGGTACCTGCTGCTCCACGGCTGGCTCGGGGGCGGGCTCGGGGTTCGCGATCGGCTGCTGTGTCGCCCACGGAGCGGGCGCACCGCCCGGCAGCGTGGCCGGCGGGGTCTGGGCCGCGTACCACTGGGAGGCCAGAGCCGAGGCCGCGAACTCGCCGGACTCCTCCGGGAGGTCACCGTCAGCGACCGGGATCGTCCACTGGCCGGTGTGGCCCGCAGGGTCGACATGCCCACTGGGCCCGGCCTGATCGCTGTAACCGGCCTGGTCGCCGTGATCGGACTGACCGCTGTAATCGGCATGCCCACTGGGTCCGGCCTGGCTGCTGTAATCGGCCGGAGCGATGTGGTCAGCCGAAGCGATGTGGTCAGCCGGAGCGATGTGGTCAGCCGGACCACTGTGGTCGGCGGGGCCGCCGAACTCGGTGGACTCGGTGAAGTTCCACTGGCCCGTCGCGGCCGGCGTCTCCCGGTACTGCTCCTGCTGCGGGTACTCGTACCCGTACTGCGGCTGCTGCTGATTCGGGTCCGGCCAGTGCACCGCGTCGGGCGCCGGCTGCTCCGCTCCCGCGCCCCGCTCCTGCTGGCTCTGCGTCTGCACGACCCAGCTGCCCGTGGCCGCCGGGTCGAATCCGGTCGCGGGGGTCAGCGGCAGGATCATCGGCGGTACGTAGCCCTGGCCGGGCGCGGCCAGCGGGATGTTCGCCAGGTCCTCCGGCGGCAGGTGGACGAAGGCCGTCGCCTCGGCGTCGTACTCACCGCCCTGCGGCGTCGGCTGCCAACCCCCGTGCTGCGGCAGCTCCCGCTGCCCGTGCTGATCGTTGCGGTTCTCGTTGCTCACGACAGTGCCCTCCCCAGCGCGCGTCGGGCCAGCGCGGCGACGGTCCGCCGCAGATGCAGTACAGCGGGGGGCAGCGGTGGTGCCTCTCCCCCGTCGGCGGGCGGTGCCTGGTCCGGGATGCAGGCCGCGGCGACGTACTCGCCGAAAGCGGCCAGCGCGTCGGGTGCCAGGCCCCGTTCGCCGTCCCAGTCGATCAGTGAGGCGATCCAGCGTTCGGCCTCCAGCGGCCGCAGCGGCATCGGCGCGATGGCACCGACCGCGCAACGCACCCCGCGCCGGGCCGGGTCGAGGACGATCGCGATGGATGCGGTGGCGCGGCCGGGGCCGGTGCGGCCGGTGGCCTTCAGGAAGACCTGGGGGGCGTGCAGGAGCGGTACCCGGACGTAGCCGATCAGTTCGGCGGGTTCGAGCATGTCGCGGCCGGCCAGCAGGTGCGAGACCGGGATCTCGCGGCGGGCGCCGCCGGCGCCGGCGACGACGAGCTCGGCCTCCAGCGCGGCGAGTACCGGCAAGGTGTCACCGGTCGGGGCGGCGGTGGCGATGTTGCCGCCGAGCGTTCCGGCGTTACGGATCTGGGGCGGGCCCGCGGCGCGCGCGGACGCGGCCAGAGCGGGGATGAGGGCGGCGAAGTCGGGCCGGCCCATGCGTGCGTGGGTGAGGCCGGCGCCGAGCAGGGCGTGGCCGTCCTGGTAGTGCCAGCCGCGGAGTTCGCTGATCCGGCCGAGGCCGACCAGCCCCGAGGGGCGCAGCAGCCCCTTGTTGACGGCCGACATCAGGTCTGTGCCGCCTGCCACAGGAACGGCGGCGGGCATGGCGCCCAGCGCCGCCACGGCCTCGTCGAGCGAGGCCGGCAGTGTCACGGACTGCGTCGCCTGCGGTGCGTGCGTGGTCAACCCAGCTGCCCCTTCCCGGTGTCCCGGCTGTCCGGCTTGTTTCGCCGTACGGTACGTGCTCAAAGCCCGGACGTAGCAACTCTGGCACATCTTCCGACCGGCCCGACGCGAGGGTCCGCGAAGGACGCATCCATCCCTGAACGGGAGGATGATCCCGATTCGCCCCGCTTCGACACACAGCGCGAATTGCCGCTATTCGACGAGCCTTGTACGGCTTGTTCCGTTCCGGTTGTCCGGTTCCGGCGGAGGCGCGTTCTGGTCCTTCCGTTCCAGCAGGGGGCGTTCCGGTCTTTCCGTTGCTGCAGGGCGTGTTCCCGTTCCTGCGGGGCGTGTTCCGGTACTTCCGTTCCAGCGGGGCGCGTTCCACAAGAACGACCGCCGGCCGTCACGCTCCCGGAGAGGGTGACGGCCGGGCCCGGAGTGCGGACGGGATCACACGTTCGGGGGCGGGCCCTCGAGCGGCGCCCGAGGACGCCCGAGCTGGGACTTGGGGGGCCTCGATCCCCAAGTCCTTGAAGATGTCGGTGTGGTAGCGCCGACGAAGAGCGGCGACCCGTAGACCTTGCCGCCGACCGTCACGGACCGCTCGGCGGTCGGGTCGGTGTCCTCGGCCTCGTCCCAGGCGGCGAACTCCACGCGCACATCGGCGAGTCCAGCGCCTTGACGTCCCCGGCGGTGTCCGTGGCAGGTGCACACGCAGACGCCGACAAGCGGTTTCAACCACTCTGTGACCAGGCGATGCAGCCCATGCAACGCAAAAGGCCCCGGGACGCGCATGGGATACGCGCCTCGGGGGCCCGAAGCAATGGTGGCCGAACGGCTCCGGACTACTTCTTGTCCTTGCCGCCCTTGCCCTTGTCCTTGTCGCCACCGGCGCCCATGGACTCGTAGATCTCCTTGCACATGGGACAGACCGGATACTTCTTCGGGTCGCGACCCGGTACCCAGACCTTCCCGCACAGTGCGACCACGGGCGTGCCCTCCAGGGCACTCGCCATGATCTTGTCCTTCTGGACGTAATGGGCGTAGCGCTCGTGGTCGCCGTCGCCGTTCGACACCTGCGGCGTCGGCTCTACGAGGGTGCCCGTACCTGCCCCGCGCTCGGGCTCAAGAGTGCTCATAGCCGCCAAGGGTAATCAACTACCCGTCGCTGAAGCGACAAGGCTTGCGTTACAAGCATCACCGGCAGTGACACATCGTTGACGTCCGGCCACCCTGGGTTTCGGGGGCCCTTCGAGCCCGGAGCGTCAGTTCAGCGAAGGGTCGTCCGGATAGGTGGCGATCATCGCCAGTTCGCTGCGCTGGCGGCGCAGGACCGCCCGCCAGAGGTGCTCGGGGCGCGGGGAGGAGACGTCTCCGGGCTCGGACTCGACGACGTACCAGGCGCCCTCGTTCAGTTCAGTCTCCAGCTGTCCGGGGCCCCAGCCGGCGTACCCGGCGAAGATCCGCAGCGAGCCGAGCGCCGCGGCCAGCAGTTCCGGCGGGGCCTCCAGGTCCACCAGGCCGATCGCCCCGTACACCCGGCGCCAGCCGAGCGGGCCCTCGTCGCCGGGGATGACGGCCACACCGAGCGCCGAGTCCAGCGAGACCGGGCCGCCTTGGAAGACGACATCGGGTTCGCCGGTCAGGTCGGCCCAGGGCGTGAGGATGTCACCGACGCCGACCGGGGTCGGGCGGTTCAGGACCACGCCGAGTGAGCCCTCCTCGTCGTGGTCGAGGAGCAGCACCACCGCGCGGTCGAAATTCGGGTCCGCGAGCGCGGGTGTGGCCACGAGCAGTCGCCCTGTGAGCGAGGACACCTCGGTCATGGCAGAAATGATCCCGCATCTTCGCTCTTTGCGGGAAGCAAGTGGGCCGCCTGGTCGCCGGAAGGTTCGAACGCAGTTCAGGGCGCACGGACGCACGGGCAGCGCACGGCCCGGAAGGCATTGCGGACGGTAACCCTCCGCAAGAGTCGGGAAGCAGAGCGTGTTGTGGCGAATTCATGACGTTCGCACACCCCCTGCCGCCTTACGGAAGGGGGGTAGGGGGCCATTACCCTTTCGCTTGGCCCCCCTGACCCGACCACTCCGGAACGCGAGATTCATGACCGGCACAGACGATGTCCTGCTTGTCCACGGCGGAACCCCGCTGGAGGGCGAGATCCGCGTCAGAGGCGCCAAGAACCTGGTGCCGAAGGCAATGGTCGCCGCGCTGCTCGGCAGCGGGCCCAGTCGGCTGCGCAATGTGCCCGACATCCGCGATGTGCGGGTGGTGCGGGGGCTGCTGCAACTGCACGGTGTGACGGTCCGGCCGGGTGGCGAACCGGGCGAGCTGATCCTGGACCCGACCCATGTCGAGAGCGCCAACGTCGCCGACATCGATGCCCACGCGGGCTCGTCGCGCATCCCGATCCTCTTCTGCGGCCCGCTGCTGCACCGGCTGGGCCATGCGTTCATCCCGGGGCTCGGCGGCTGTGACATCGGCGGCCGGCCGATCGACTTCCACTTCGACGTGCTGCGGCAGTTCGGCGCGACCATCGAGAAGCGGGCGGACGGCCAGTATCTGGAGGCCCCGCAGCGGCTGCGCGGCACGAAGATCCGGCTGCCGTACCCGTCGGTGGGCTCCACCGAACAGGTGCTGCTGACGGCCGTGCTCGCCGAGGGCGTCACCGAGCTGTCCAACGCGGCCGTGGAGCCGGAGATCGAGGACCTCATCTGCGTACTGCAGAAGATGGGCGCGATCATCTCGATGGACACCGACCGGACGATCCGCATCACCGGCGTCGACCGGCTGGACGGCTATACGCACCGGGCGATTCCGGACCGTCTGGAGGCGGCCTCCTGGGCGTCCGCGGCGCTGGCGACCGAGGGCAACATCTACGTACGGGGCGCACAGCAGCGCTCGATGATGACGTTCCTGAACACCTTCCGCCGGGTCGGTGGCGCGTTCGACATCGACGACGAGGGCATCCGCTTCTGGCACCCGGGCGGCGCGCTGGACGCCATCGCCCTGGAGACGGACGTGCACCCGGGTTTCCAGACCGACTGGCAGCAGCCGCTGGTCGTGGCCCTGACGCAGGCCTCGGGCCTGTCCATCGTCCACGAGACGGTGTACGAGTCCCGGCTCGGCTTCACCTCCGCGCTCAACCAGATGGGCGCGCACATCCAGCTCTACCGCGAGTGCCTGGGCGGCTCCGACTGCCGCTTCGGTCAGCGCAACTTCCTGCACTCCGCGGTCGTGTCCGGGCCGACAAAGCTGCAGGGCGCGGACCTGGTCATCCCTGACCTGCGCGGCGGTTTCTCGTACCTGATCGCCGCGCTGGCGGCGCAGGGCACTTCGCGGGTGCACGGCATCGACCTGATCAACCGCGGCTACGAGAATTTCATGGAGAAGCTGGAGAAGCTCGGCGCGAAGGTGGAGCTGCCGGGCGGGGAGCTGGTCTGAGACGCGGCGCTGCACGGCCGTGCACCGGCCGTGCGTGGCGCCTGAGGGCTGCTGACGGGGGGTTCGGGGCGCTGCCCCGGGCCCCCGTTCTGCGTTCACGGGACGGGCCTGGTTCGTACCCCCCGGTCCACGATGGCGGCAGAAGCCCGGGACGGGCCCTCTCGGGCCGGTACACCGAAGGGCGGTCACCCTTGGTCGGGTGACCGCCCTTCGTCGCGCCTGTGGGGCTTACTTGCCCTTGGCGGCTTCCTTGAGCTTGGAGCCCGCGGAGACCTTCACGCTGTAGCCGGCCGGGATGTTGATCGGGTCGCCGGTCTGCGGGTTACGAGCGGTGCGAGCGGCACGGTGGGTGCGCTCGAAGGTCAGGAAGCCGGGGATGGTGACCTTCTCGTCGCCCTTGGCGACGATCTCACCGACGGTCTCGGCGAGCGCGGCCAGCACGGCGTCGGCGTCCTTGCGAGTCACCTCGGCGCGGTCGGCCAGGGCGGCCACCAGCTCACTGCGGTTCATGTTGTTACTCCCGTGTTCTTCTTGCCTGTGAGGCGTGAGATCGAAGCCGATGCTGCCAGGGTCCTCGGACAGTCCCCGGACCCGGGTCTGTCGTCAGACCCTCGCGCCCGATTACGCATCCTGCCCCCACCTGCGGCGGGAAAGCCAATCCGGCACCCTTCGGAGTCACACGAAAAGCGCCACTGCCTCGTCGTGGTGACGTTCCGCAGACCCCCGAAAGCGGTCCGCAGCGGCTGCGGGGCTCTGCGGGTCGCGCCGCCCGCCCACCCTAAAGGGGCGTTTGGGGCGCCGCGACCCGCGACGCGCCGTACGTCAGGCCAACATGGTGCCAGTCACGGCACCGCCTGCCCTCGCGGCATCCCGGACGGCGCCGGCGACCTCTCCCGCGACCCTGTCGTTGAAGACCGACGGGATGATGTAGTTCGCGTTCAGCTCGTCCTCGGCGACGACATCGGCGAGGGCGCGCGCCGCGGCGAGCATCATCTCCGTGTTGACGGTACGGGACTGGGCGTCCAGCAGACCGCGGAAGACACCCGGGAAGACCAGCACGTTATTGATCTGGTTCGGGAAGTCGGAGCGGCCGGTGGCGACAACTGCCGCCGTCTGGCGGGCGATTGCCGGGTCCACCTCGGGGTCGGGGTTCGCGAGCGCGAACACGATCGCACCGTCGGCCATGGCGGCGACATCGGCGCCGTCCAGCACGTTCGGCGCGGAGACGCCGATGAAGACGTCGGCACCCACGACGGCCTGCTTGAGGGTGCCGGTGATGGACTCGGGGTTGGTGTTGTCGGCGATCCAGCGCAGCGGCGAGTCGGCGTCGGCGGAGACCAGGTCCTCGCGGCCCGCGTGCACCACACCGTGGATGTCGGCGACGACGGCGTGCTTGACACCCGCGGCGATGAGCAGCTTCAGGATGGCCGTACCGGCAGCTCCGGCGCCGGACATGACGACCCGCACATCTCCGATGCCCTTGCCCACCACGCGCAGCGCGTTGGTCAGCGCGGCCAGGACCACGATCGCGGTGCCGTGCTGGTCGTCGTGGAAGACGGGGATGTCCAGGGCCTCGCGCAGCCGTGCCTCGATCTCGAAGCAGCGGGGTGCGGAGATGTCCTCCAGGTTGATGCCCGCGAAGCCCGGGGCCATGGCCTTGACAATCTCGACGATGGCGTCGGTGTCCTGGGTGTCCAGGCAGATCGGCCAGGCGTCGATGCCGGCGAACCGCTTGAAGAGGGCCGCCTTGCCCTCCATCACCGGGAGGGCGGCCATCGGGCCGATGTTGCCGAGGCCGAGCACCGCGGAGCCGTCGGTCACAACCGCGACCGAGTTGCGCTTGATGGTGAGGCGGCGGGCGTCCTCGGGGTTCTCGGCGATCGCCATGCAGACCCGGGCCACACCCGGGGTGTAGATCATCGAGAGGTCGTCACGGTTACGGATGGGGTGCTTGGATGCCATCTCGATCTTGCCGCCGAGGTGCATCAGGAACGTACGGTCGGAGACCTTGCCGAGCACGACGCCCTCGATGCCGCGCAGGTTCTCGACGATCTCGTCGGCGTGCGCGGTGGAGGTGGCGGCGATGGTGACGTCGATCCGCAGCTTCTCGTGGCCGGAGGCCGTCACATCGAGGCCGTTGACCGAACCGCCGGAGGACTCCACGGCCGTGGTCAGCTGGGAGACCGCTGTGCCGCTCGCGGGCACCTCCAGCCTGACCGTCATCGAGTACGAGACGCTGGGCGCCGTTGCCATGGCCGAGTCCTTCGCTTTCCTTAGCTTCATTGCCGCGCGGCCGGGGCGTTCGCCTCGGACACGCTTCCCGATCGTCGCACCTACCGACTGGTAGCCGGTAATGACTGCCACGTTTCGAAAATTACTTTCCATTATACGAGATATGATTCCTTTTTTGGAACCCTCAACCGCTCCCGACCGGGTGCCGGAAGCAGTCAAGTCCGTAAAGAAGCAGTCAAGTGAGCTGCCAGATCCGTAAACGAGAACAGACCCGCACCACCGGAAGGTGACGCGGGTCTGTCTTCTTGTTCAAGCGGCACCGACCCGCCATGCTCGCCTCGCGGCAAGTGGTCGCTCGAAGCGACGAAGGTTGGGCCCGGGGGCTTGGATCGAGCCGGTGCCGACACCAGGCTAACAAAGACCTCACAGTAGTGATTCCTGCAGGACAGCCGGTTCAAAAATCTGTCCCGCCGGCAGTGCCTCCGAGCCTCTCAGTCCCTCAGCAGGTCCGGGACACCGCCCTCGTCGGGCAGGTCCCGCTCCCCCGAAACCACCGTGAGCTGCTGCGTCGCACGCGTCAGCGCCACGTACAGCACGCGCAGGCCGGCCGGGGACTCGTCCGCGATCTCCGCGGGCGAGACGACCACCGTGGCGTCGTACTCCAGGCCCTTCGCCTCCAGACTGCCCAGCGCCACCACCCGCTCGCCGAGCTCAGCGAGCCAGCTGCGGGCCTGCGCCCGGCGATGCATCGCGACGACCACACCCACCGTGCCGTCCACCTCGGCCAGCAGCCGCCGCGCCTCCTCGCGCACCGAAGCGGCCAGATCGCCGTCCCGTACGGTCTCGAAGCGCGGCTTCACACCCGTGGAACGGACCGCGGCCGGTGACTCCATTCCGGGCATCGCGAGCGCCAGGACCTTCGAGGCCAGCTCAGCGATCTCCGCCGGGTTGCGGTAGTTGACCGTGAGGGTGAAGCGGCGGCGCGGCCGGTTGCCGAGCGCCTCGTCGCGCGCCCGGGCCGCCTCGTCCGGGTCGGACCAGGAGGACTGCGCCGGGTCTCCGACGATCGTCCAGGTGGCGTGCCGGCCACGGCGGCCGACCATGCGCCACTGCATGGGCGTGAGGTCCTGCGCCTCGTCGACGATGACATGCGCGTACTCCGTACGCTCCGCGGCCAGCCGCTCAGCCCGCTCGCGCTGGGTCTCCTCGCGCTGCGGCATCAGCTCCTCCAGACCGGAGAGCTGGTCGAGCGGGTCGAGTTCGCGCTTCTTCTTCGGCCGGTGCGGGGTGCCCAGCAGCGTCTGCAGCTCGTCGAGGATCGCCACGTCGTGCACGGAGAGCGGCCCGTTCCCTGCGCTGTCGAGCCGCTTCAGGGAGCGGGCGAAGCGGCGCACCTCGCCCTGGTTGAGGACCCGGCGCGCCCAGCGGCCGAGCCGCTTCTCGTCGGCCATCGCGGCGAGCACCCCGCGCGGGGTGAGCTCGGGCCACCAGGCGTTGAGGAAGTCGAGGAAGGGCGTCTCGGTTGAGACGTCCTCGTCGAAGGAAGAGCGCAGTTCGGCGGCCAGCTCGGGGTCGGTGTAGCGGCCCCGGCCCGAGGACTTGTTCCACAGGGCGTCCAGGAGCAGCCTGCGGGCGCGCGGGCGCAGCAGGTTGACCGGGGCGGTGCCGCCGAGGACGGACTGCCTGATGCGGTGCAGCTCGTCGGCGTTGAGCTCGACACGGGCGCCGAACGCGACGACCCGCAGCCGGGTCGGGGTGGCCGGGACCTCGTCGGCTCCGTCACCGAAGGACAGCTGGCCGTCCTGGTCCTCCGCCTTGCGAGGGGTGCCGGGCTGTTCCAGCGCGCCGCGCGCCGCCTTGCGCAGCACCGGGAGCATCCGGGAGGAGCCCTTGATCCGGGCGACGGCGGGTTCGTCGTACACGGTGGCGCCCTCGACGCCGGCCGCCTCGTCGGAGAGCGAGCCGACGGCGCGGATCGCGACCTGCCCCTCCTCGCCCAGCGAGGGCAGCACGCCTTCGGTGTACGCGACGAGGAGCGGGGTCGGCGAGACGACGAGGATGCCGCCCGCGTAACGCCGCCGGTCCTGGTAGAGGAGGTACGCGGCGCGGTGCAGGGCGACGGCGGTCTTGCCGGTGCCGGGGCCGCCGGACACCTCGGTGACGGAGGCGGCGGGGGCCCGGATCACCAGGTCCTGTTCGGCCTGGATGGAGGAGACGATGTCTCGCATGGTGTGGCTGCGGGCCTGGCCGAGCGCCGCCATCAGCGCGCCGTCGCCGATGACGGGGAGCTTGTCGCCGCCCAGGTACGCGGTCAGCTCGGGGCGCATCAGGTCGTCCTCGACCCCGAGGACCTTACGGCCCTTGGAGCGGATGACCCGGCGGCGTACCACCCTGCCCGGTTCCTTCGGCGTCGACCGGTAGAAGGGCGCGGCGGCCGGTGCGCGCCAGTCGATGACCAGCGGCGCGTAGTCGGAGTCGAGGACCCCGATCCGGCCGATGTGCAGCGTCTCCGCGATATCGGCGCAGTGGTCGTCGCGTACGGCCTCGTCGGCCGGTTCGACGGATGTGTACGCGCCGTCTGGGCCTCGTTCGCCGTCCTTGCCGAGCAGCAGATCGATCCTTCCGAAGAGGAAGTCCTCGAACTCGCTGTTCAGCCGGTTGAGGTGGATTCCGGCGCGGAACACCTGGGCGTCGCGCTCGGCGAGCGCTCCCGGGGTGCCGACCTGGCCGCGTTTGGCGGCGTCACTCATGAGAAATTCCGCCTCGTGGATCTTCTCTTCGAGGCGGTGATAAACACGGTCGAGATGTTCCTGCTCGACACCGATTTCCCGGTCCCGCATCGAATCGACAGCGGCATCCTGCGCGGCCACCGAGACCCCCTTCTGACGTGCATTGGGCAGCCGTCAACCTTATGCGAAGCGGGGCCCGCCGCGCACCTGCCGCGCTTGGCACGTCGTTACTCGTCCACGCCCGCATCCGTGACCGCGCCGGTGACCGCATCCGCTGCCTCGTCCGTGACCACCACGGCCGCCACCCGGCGCCGGTGCCGGGCCACCCGCTCCCGGTTCCCGCACACCTCGCTGGAGCACCAGCGGCGTCGGCGGCCGCGCGAGGTGTCCAGGTACAGGCGGCGGCAGTTGCCGGCCTCGCAGCGGCGCAGGCCGGCTCGCGCCACGGGGTCGGTCAGGAGCTCCACGACGTCGCGGGCCACGGCGGCCAGCAGTGCCCCGCATTCGGGATCGGCGCTCAGTGTCCGTACCAGCGTGCCGCTCGTTCCGCGCACGGCCCGCAGCCCCGGTGGTGCGGCCGCGGCGAGCGCGTTGACCCGCTCCAGGGCACTCTCGGCTCTGTGGCCACCGAGCTCGGCGGTCAGCAGGCGGTCGACGCCGGTCCTCAGCTGGCGGAAGCGCACCACCCAGGTGTCGTCCACGGCGCCGAGGTGGGTGCCGCTCGGTACGAGTCCGGCGGCCACCAGCCAGTCGGCGAGGCGCTCGGCGCCGTCGAGCAGTTCGCATGCGCCGAAGGTGCCGATTCCTGTGGCCACCAGGTCCAGGCAGGGGCGGCCGGAGTCGAACCGCCAGTCGTACGAGCTCTTGCCCGCCGCCATGCGTATCTCACCGCCTCGGGGTCTTTGACCGGGGTCTCCCCCAGAGTGCCCCTCGGGGCGCTGCCCCGGAACCCCTGCTGCCCCACGGGTCGCTGCACGCGGGGCCGTTGAGGGCATCCCCGGACCGGCCGTCACCCCGTCAACGGCCCATCGTGCAGGATCCGCTGGAACAGCCGGTGGTCGCGCCACTCACCGTTGATGTGCAGATAGCGCGGAGCCATCCCGTACTGCTCGAAGCCGCACTTGGCGAGCACCCGTTGCGACGCCACGTTGTCCGGCCGCTGTCCCTGCTCGGTGTAGAAGGCGTCTGGCCGCACCGGCTCCCAGGGCTGCATGTACGCGCGGCTGCGGGTCAGAGATACGGCGAGGGAGGCGGCGTCGGCCGGGGTGGCGGGACGGAGTCGTATCTCCGCGTCGAGCCGGTGGATGTCATGGATCACCCAGCACGCTATCCCGGCCTCAGTTCGTCGATTTCAACATGAGGGATGCATCGGTCTCGGGCAGCCAGCTTCCGCCCGGCCGCACCATCCAGCCCTCCTCGGAGCCCAGTTGAACCGCCGCTTCACGCAGGGCGTCGAGGCCGGGGTGGCGCAGCCCCTTGCGCCAGACCAGCAGGAGCGGGGAGATCGGTACGGGCCGGACCAGCGGACGCACGACGGTGTCCGGCATCGGAGGGAATTCGACCATGCACAGAACCGGGTGCCCCGACTTTGCCGTGACCCGTTGAAATTCGGCCACGCCGATCGCGAGCGGTAGGGGTGGCGCAAGCTCGATGCCCCACTCGGCGAAGAGGAGCCGGGCGAGGTCCGTCCACTCCCCGGTGCGCGGGTTCCCGGCGCCCGCGTAGACGGTCTCACCGGTCAGGTCGTCCAGTGCGACGGCCTCGTGCGCGGCCAGGGGGTGATCGGCGGAGAGCAGGACGGCCATCGGCTCGTAGCGCACCGGCTGTACGCCGAGCCGTGCCCGCACTGCGGGGTCGAGTCCGGCGGCGCGGCCGAAGGAGACGTCGAGGCGCCCGGCGAGGATCTCGTCGGCGGCCCAGGTGAGTCCGCTCTCGAAGCGCGCCATCAGCTCGCACGCCGGGGCCAGCTCCCGTGCGCGGGCGAGTACGCGGGCGGCCGTCATGCCGTCGGTGTTGAGGTCGACGAAGAGCGGCCGGGCCGCGGGATCGGCGAAGGCTGCGGCGAGATCGGCGTGTGCTTCAAGGACCCGCCGGGCGTGTGGGAGGAGCCGTTCGCCGTCGGCGGTGAGGGAGACCTGCCGGGTGGTGCGTACAAATAGTTCCGCACCCAGTTCGCGCTCCAGTCGGCGGATGTCCCGGCTCAGTGCCTGCTGGGCGATGTAGAGCCGGGCGGCGGCTCGGGTGAAGTGCAGTTCCTCGGCTACGGAGACGAAGGCGCGGAGCAGCCGGGGGTCGGTATGGGTATGCGCCTGGGCGCCTGTATCGGCAGCGGAGGAGGCCACACCCGGAAATTTACAACACAGATGCGTTAATCGGTACGGAGAAGGTGTTGGACCCCGTGGGCCGTGCGCCCCGAGGGTTGGTTCATGCCGTACGAGAGAAATCCGCCCGCCGACCCCATGCTCACCGTCTCCGGGGACCTGCTGGTCATCGCCTCGCGCGCCGCCGCCCCCGCCGAGGCAGCACCCACCAACCCGTACCGCCGGCTGCTCGCCACCCCAGGCGCCCGCGCCTTCACCGCGGGCAATCTCCTCGCCCGGCTCCCCGCGGGCATGTTCACTGTCAGCGCGGTGATCATGATCGCCGGGTCGCGCGGCTCGTACGCCCTGGCCGGTGCCGTGACCGCGACCGGCCTCGCCGCGACGGCGGTGGTCGCGCCCTGGACGGCCCGGCTCGTCGACCGGTACGGGCAGGCCAGGGTCGCCGTGCCCGCCACCGCGATCGCCGCGCTCGGATCGCTCGCGCTGCTGCTCTGCGTGCACTACGGCGCCCCGGCCTGGACGCTCTTCGCCTCGTACGCCGCGACCGCCACCACCCCCAACACCGGCGGGATGTCCCGGGCCCGCTGGGCCCATCTGCACCGGGGGGATCCGGCCGCCCTGCACACCGCGAACTCCTTCGAGCAGGCCGCCGACGAACTCTGCTTCATGCTCGGCCCGGCCCTCGCCGCCCTGTTGTGCGCTGCGCTCTTCCCGGAGGCCGGAACACTCGTCGGGGCGGTCCTGCTGATGACCGGTGTGCTGATCTTCGCCGCCCAGCGCTCCACCGAACCGCCGGTGGCGCCCCGCGCCGGCGCGGGCTCCCCGTCCCGCGCCCCGGGCATGCCGGCCCTGCTCGCCGCCTTCCTCGCCACCGGCGCGGTCTTCGGCGCGATGGAGGTCGTCACGATCGCCCATGCCGGGGGCGCGATCCTGGCCCTCCAGGCTGCCGGATCGTGTGTGGCGGGGCTGCTGTACGGATCGCTGCGCCCGGCCGCGGACATCCGGCGCCGACTGCTGGGCTGCCTGGCAGGAATGACGGTGCTGATGTCCCTGCCGCTGCTCGCCGCCTCCACGACCGATTCGCTGCTCGCCCTCGCGGGCGCGCTGCTGCTGGCGGGCGCGGCGACGGCCCCGACCATGGTCACCGGCATGACACTGGTGCAACGCCTCACTCCGGAGGGCCAGTTGAACGAAGGCATGACCCTGGCCGTGACCGCGCTGCTGGGCGGAATCGCCGCGGGTTCGGCGACCGGCGGCTGGATGGTGGAGCACATGGGGCAGGTGACGGGCTATGTCGTACCGGTGTGCGCGGCCGGGCTGGCGCTGGTCGTCGCGGCGGCCGGGGTCCGGGCCCCCCGGAGCTGATGTCCGGCACAAAAGCGAGGACCCCGTTGCCTTTGGGCAACGGGGTCCTCGTTCACATGGGAATTGTGGAGATGGCGGGAATCGAACCCGCGTCCAACGGTGCAGAACCAGGGCTTCTCCGTGTGCAGTCCGCTGCGCTTTTCTCAGCCCCGGAGATCACGCGAACAAGTCTCCGACGGGCTCAGTCACTGTTTGATTTCCTTCCAGGCCCCGTGACCGGGTCTAGAAGTTTAGATCCCTCGATGATGCCAGGATCCGGGTCGGGATCAACCCCGGGCTGACACTTCGCAAGTCGCTACTTAGGCAGCGAGGGCGAAGGAATCGCGCTTGGTGTTGGCGATTATTGGTTGCGACATATGGTTTACGAGATCATTGCCGCTTCCTCGACACGCTTCCCCTGCTTCGACATCCGCTGTCGAAACCGATCATCCCCATGTTGTTTTTTCAATAGATGCACCCGCTGTGAGGTGCAGTGCCATCGTACGTGACCAACGCACGACGATGCCAGCCTATTCCTGCCGACCCGTCCGGACGCTTCCCGGCCCCGCCCGTACACCCCCGGCTATGCGCTCCGCTGGCGCCGGCGCGCTGCCGAGATCGCACGGTTGGTCTCCCGCAGGTCCTGCTTCTCCCGCAGGGTCTGCCGCTTGTCGTACTCCTTCTTGCCCTTGGCGAGCGCGATCTCGACCTTGACCCGGCTGCCCTTGAAGTACAGCGCGAGCGGCACGATCGTGTGACCCGTCTCGCCCGACTTCGACTCCAGCTTGTCGATCTCGGCCCGGTGCATCAGCAGCTTCCGCTTCCGCTTGGCCGAGTGGTTGGTCCAGGTCCCCTGCACGTACTCCGGGACATGGATGTTGTGCAGCCACGCCTCGCCCCCGTCGATCTGGACGAAGCCGTCCACCAGCGAGGCCCGGCCCAGCCGCAGTGACTTGACCTCGGTGCCCATGAGCACAAGACCGCACTCGTAGGTGTCGAGGATGTGGTAGTCGTGCCGCGCCTTCTTGTTCTGCGCGATGAGCTTGCGCCCTGTGTCCTTTTCCTTAGCCATAGTGTGGCCATTTTCGCACTACGACCCACCCCCGAGGCCACTCAATACCGTTTCGGCCCGCTGCTCGGCCCCGGAGCCGACCGCGAGGTCCGGGGTGATGCCGCGGCCGTCGACACCGCGGCCCGCCGGGGTGCGGTAGTGGCCGACGGTCAGCTCGGCCACCGAGCCGCCCGGGAGCTTGCTGGGCATCTGGACCGAACCCTTGCCGAAGGTGCGCGATCCGACGGTGACGGCGCGCCCCCGGTCCTGGAGCGCGCCGGTGAGGAGCTCGGCGGCGCTCATCGTGCCGCCGTCGACGAGGACGACGAGGGGGCGGACGGTGTCACCACCGGGCTGTGCGTAGAGAGCGTGTTGCTCGCCGTGCGCGTCGTACGTGGCGACGAGACCGCCGTCCAGGAAGGCGGAGGCGGCGGCCACGGCCTCGGTGACCAGGCCGCCGGAGTTGCCGCGGAGATCGAGGAGCACCCCGGCGCCCGCCGGTGCGTCCCGGACCGCGTCCCGGACCTCGGCGCCCGAGCCCCTGGTGAACGAGCCGACCTCGATCAGTACAGCTGCGGAGGAATCGGAGCGGCCCGGTCCGATTCGCCGCACGGTGACGGCCTCGGTGGTGAGCCTGGCCCGGCGCAGCGTCTCGGTCCGAAGGGCGGCGCCCCGCTGAACCCCCAGCACGACGATGGTGCCCGCACCCGCCTCCGTACGGTCTCCGCGCAGCAGGGCCACGACCTCGGCGACGGGGCGCTTGTCGATCCGGTGGCCGTCGATCGTACGGAGCAGATCGCCCGTCTCGATGCCTGCGCGGTCGGCGGGGCCGCCGGGCTGGACCCGGGCCACCTCGACCAGCCCGTCGGCGGAAAGCTTCGCGGCGATCCCTACACCGGTGTACGAGCCGTCGAGGGCCTGCTCGAACTCCTCGTACTGCCGCTCGTCGTACACCGCGCCCCAGCGGTCGCCGCTGCGGCTGACGACCTTCTCGGCCGCCTCCTTGCCGGACTTGCCGTCGGCCACGGCCCGGGCGGCGGCGTCGGCCACCTCGTCGGCGTCGACGGTGGAGGCGACGGAACGGGCCTCTATGCCCGAGGACTTCACACCGCCGCGCGGCAGCGAGCCAGTGGCCGCCGCGGTGGCAAGCACGGTCACGAAGACCAATGTCAGGGCCGCCCCGCGGCGCACACCGCGGGGCCCGGAACAATGCGTGGGGCCCGGCATGGCGCCGAGTCTAGGACAACGCCCCTGTGGCGCATGACCGGTTGGTCGCGTGCCACAGGGGCGCTTGTCACACCTTCAGGTACTTGCGGAGCGCGAAGAGAGCGGCAACGGCGGGCATCAGCAGACCGATTGCCAGGATCAGGGGCAACTTGGTGAAGACCGCGTCCCAGCCGATGAAGTCGATCAGATTCAGCTTGCTCTGCAGCTCCAGGCCGCCGTCGATCAGGAAGTACCGGCCGGCCAGCAGCATCACGCAGGCGAGCACACCACCGATGAGGCCGGCGAACGCGGCCTCCATGATGAACGGCATCTGGATGTAGAAACCGGAGGCGCCGACGAGCCGCATGATGCCGGTTTCGCGCCGCCGGCTGAACGCGGACACCCGGACGGTGTTCACGATCAGCATCAGCGCAATGACCAGCATCAGTGCCATCACGAAGAGGGCGGCCACATTCATGCCGTTCATCAGCTGGAAGAGGTTGTCCAGGATGGACCTCTGGTCCTGGACGGACTGCACCCCGTCACGGCCGGCGAAGGCGGTGGCGACGACCTTGTACTTCTTCGGGTCGTGGAGCTTGACCCGGAACGACTCCTGCATCTGGTCCGGCGTGATGTTGCTCGCCATGGGCGAGTCGCCGAACTGCTCCTGGTAGTGCTTGTACGCCTCGTCGGCCGACTCGTACATGACGGTCTCGACGGCGTCCATCTTCTTGAGGTCGGCCTCGATGTCCTTCTTCTGCTGGGCGGTGACAGCGCCCTTGGCGCACTTGGGCGTCGAGGTCACATCACTCTTGCTGCACAGGAAGATCGAGACGTTGACCTTGTCGTACCAGTAGTCCTTCATCGTGCTGACCTGCTCGCGCATGAGCAGCGCGCCGCCGAACAGGGCGAGCGAGAGGGCGACGGAGACGATGACGGCGAAGGTCATCGTGAGGTTGCGACGGAGGCCGACGCCGATCTCCGACAGGACGAACTGGGCGCGCATGGCGTCCTTTCAGTGCTCGATGCTCAGTGCTGGTAGCCGTAGACGCCGCGGGCCTGGTCACGTACGAGACGGCCCTTCTCCAGCTCGATGACGCGCTTGCGCATCTGGTCGACGATGTTCTGGTCGTGGGTCGCCATGATCACGGTGGTGCCGGTCCGGTTGATCCGGTCCAGCAGCTTCATGATGCCGACGGAGGTCTGCGGGTCGAGGTTGCCGGTCGGCTCGTCCGCGATCAGCAGCATCGGACGGTTGACGAACGCCCGCGCGATCGCCACGCGCTGCTGCTCACCACCGGAGAGCTCACCGGGCATCCGGTCTTCCTTGCCGCCGAGGCCGACCAGGTCGAGAACCTGGGGCACCGCCTTGCGGATCTCGCCGCGCGGCTTGCCGATGACCTCCTGCGCGAACGCCACGTTCTGCGCAACGGTCTTGTTGGGAAGGAGGCGGAAGTCCTGGAACACCGTGCCCAACTGGCGTCGCATGTGCGGCACCTTCCAGTTCGACATGCGCGCGAGGTCCTTGCCCAGCACGTGAACCGCGCCCTGACTGGCGCGCTCTTCGCGGAGGATGAGCCGCATGAAGGTGGACTTGCCGGAGCCGGAGGAGCCCACCAGGAAGACGAACTCGCCCTTCTCAATATCGAGAGACACATCCCGAAGAGCGGGACGGCTCTGCTTCGGGTAGGTCTTGGAGACGTTGTCGAATCGGATCACGGATGCACCACGGTCGGCCGGGAGTAGGTGTGCGTGACCTTACGCGAACCGGGTAGACGCGTGCAGGCGCGCGTCCATGGATGGGCGATTTATGGCGGAACGACACTGGTCGATAAGGTGGGCCGAAGTGCTACGGAACGGGCGATGCCCGGCGGGCCGCGCCGAAATCCGCGCGAGCTGGCACAGTGGTAGGGGGAACGGTCGCGTTTCCATGAGCGTTGTGCGGAGTGAAGGCGTATGCGGCTCCGCCGCGCGGGAGGAGGAAAGCGCATGACCTATGACCGACTGGTGTGCGCAAACTGCGCGGCGCCCGTGAACGAGGGCCGCTGCCCCGTGTGCCGGGCAAGCCGTGAGCGGCTGCAGCAGGAACAGGGGCAGGGAATCTTCGCCGGGCTGAGTCCCGTGACGCTGGCGGCCCTGCTGGTGCTGCTGCTGGGCGCGCTGGCGCTGCTGGCACAGCGGACTGTTTAGCACCGAGCGGCCGCGGGTCAGTCCGCTCTCTCCGGTCTCTACGAACCGGTGGAACGCCCCCGCAGAAAGCCTGTACGTGTACGCAGAGGGGCCCGGGATGCCGTACCGAACGGCGGTCCCGGGCCCCTGTGTGCGTTACATGTAACCGTCGGCGGCCCTTACGACAGCCTCTTAGGCGACCGTACGGCCGTTCATCAGGCGCGGCAGGATCCGGAAGCCGATGCCTCCGGCAATCATCGTCGCGGCGCCGACCAGCAGGAATGTGGTCTCGGCGGCACCGGTCTCGGCGAGTTCGTCCTTGCCCTTGCCCTGCTCGACCGGCTGGTTGCCGGCCGAGTCGGGCGTGGTGTTGTCCGCGCACGTCGTGCCGTCGAGGTCGACGGTGCAGTCGATGGTGTCGCCGCCGGTCGCGGAGCCGGAGGAGGCGCTGCCGGTGGTGCCGGACGAGCCGCTTCCGGAGGTGCCGCTGCCGGACGTGCCGGAGTTGCCACCGTTACCAGACGTGCCCGAGTTACCCCCGTTACCGGACGTACCGGAGTTACCCCCGTTACCAGACGTACCGGAGTTGCCCCCGTTACCCGAGTTACCCCCGTTACCCGACGTACCCGAGTTACCCCCGTTACCGGAGTTGCCGTTGCCGTTCGTGGTCTCACCCGTGGAGGTGGTCTCGCCGGTCGACGTGGTCTCACCCGTGGAGGTGGTCTCACCCGTGGAGGTGGTCTCGCCGGTCGACGTGGTCTCACCCGTGGAGGTGGTCTCACCGGTCGAGGTGGTCTCACCCGTGGACGCCTGCCCCTGGTCGACACCGCCCGGGTCGCCGCCCTGGGTGCCGTCTTCCTGTGCAATTCCGGCGTCGATCCCCAGACCGCTGTCGTCGACCTCAGCCTTGGCGGCGAGACCGCCGACATTCACGCCGATGCCGACGGCCGACGCCGCACCGGCAGCGGTGAGCGAGGCGCCCGCGGCGATCACCGCACCTGCGGCTATGCGCGCGACGCGTACTCGCGTCTTCTTGGTCATCTGCTGCTACCCCCAGTAGCTGTTCTCGTCAGTGGAGCAGCCATATGCGGGCCCCGGCTCTGCGGGGTTTGCTCCGAACGGTGCCACATCGAGTCGTGGTCACACCGCCCGCCCCCGTTCGCATCCGTCCCAGACATACGCATGCTGCCCTAGCACCCTGTCCACAGTTAAGGAATACGTCAAGGCCGTTCCATGCAAACTGCGGCGATTTGTTGGCAGTTGGCCTTCATTCGGAATCACGACTGTGACGCATTCACCGCAACTCCTGCGCAACTCGGTAGCCCAACTCCCTTTCCGGCGCCGCCTCGTAACAGCCCCCGATGAAAACGGCGGTGCCGGAAATCCCGTGGGGATTTCCGGCACCGCCGTAGGAACAGAAAACAGCAACAGGCTGCTGGAGCCCGCCTACTTCTCCCGCTGCTTGCGCCAGCGGATGCCCGCTTCGAGGAAGCCGTCGATCTCGCCGTTGAAGACCGCTTCCGGGTTGCCCATCTCGAACTCCGTACGCAGATCCTTGACCATCTGGTACGGGTGCAGGACGTACGACCGCATCTGGTTGCCCCAGGAGTTGCCGCCGTCGCCCTTGAGGGCGTCCATCTTCGCCTGCTCCTCCTGGCGGCGGCGCTCAAGGAGCTTCGCCTGGAGGACGTTCATCGCGGATGCCTTGTTCTGGATCTGCGAGCGCTCGTTCTGGCAGGAGACGACGATGCCGGTCGGGATGTGGGTCAGGCGCACCGCGGAGTCCGTGGTGTTGACGCCCTGACCGCCGGGGCCCGACGAGCGGTAGACGTCGACGCGCAGTTCGGACTCGTCGATCTCGATGTGGTCGGTCTGCTCGACCACGGGCAGCACCTCGACACCCGCGAAGGACGTCTGGCGGCGGCCCTGGTTGTCGAAGGGCGAGATCCGGACGAGCCGGTGCGTGCCCTGCTCGACGGAGAGGGTGCCGTACGCGTACGGCACCTGGACGGCGAAGGTGGTCGACTTGATGCCGGCCTCTTCCGCGTACGAAGTCTCGTAGACCTCGGTCTTGTAACCGTGCCGCTCGGCCCAGCGGATGTACATGCGCTGGAGCTTCTCGGCGAAGTCGGCGGCGTCCACGCCACCGGCCTCGGCCCGGATGTTGACCACGGCCTCGCGGGAGTCGTACTCGCCGGACAGGAGCGTACGGACCTCCATCTCGTCCAGCGCCTTCTTGACGGACTCCAGCTCGGACTCGGCCTCGGACAGGGCATCGGCGTCGCCCTCGTCCTGGGCGAGCTCGAAGAGGACCTCGAGATCGTCGATCCGGCCGCGGAGGGCCTCGGTCTTGCGGACCTCGGCCTGGAGGTGCGAAAGCCTGCTGGTGATCTTCTGCGCCGCCTCCGGGTCGTCCCAGAGGGAAGGCGCGGCCGCCTGCTCCTCGAGCGCGGCGATGTCCGCCCTCAGCGCATCCAGGTCCAGGACGGCCTCGATCGACCCCATGGTGGAGGAGAGGGACTTCAGCTCTTCGGAAATATCGACGACTGCCACGGGTCCAGCGTAACGGCTGTCGGAGCGGACATTCCTCGGGCCGCATGATCACGATTCCGTGACCGTGTGTGCGGCGCGTCCCCGGGTCGTACGACGAAAGGCCGTCCGAAGGGTTTCCCCGGCCCCGCAGGCCTCCGGGAATCATCCGGAACCACACAGCCTCTCAGGAACCGCCTGGGTGTATTGCCCCGCAAGGTCAGGGTGTTCCCGGCGCCGAGTTCTTCGTTTCCTGCGCAGGCGCGTTCGCGTCGTCGCCGCCCAGCGTCAGCCAGCCGCCCACGCCCAGAGCCACCACCAGCACCGCGGCACCCAGCGTCAGGCGGCGCTTGCGGACGGCCGCGGACTTGTTACGGGCCGAGCCCGGGCGGGGCCGGCCCGGGGAGCGCGGGGCCCTGGCCGTGCCCCGGGGGCCGCCGGAGAGTTCGTCGGGCGCCGGGACACGCATGCTCGTGTGAGTGTCGCGGTTGGAGTCGGCGGACGAGCCGGGGACCAGGGGAACCGCGCCGCGGCGGCGGGGTTCCTCGGGTGCGGGGGTGTACTCCTGCTCGCCGTACGTCCGGGGTTCCGGTTCGGCGTCCGGCTCGTCCACGTCCAGCGGCGGGATACCGGCCAGCTGCGGGAGCTGCTCGCGCAGCCGGGCCGCGAGCTCGGAGGCGCGCAGCCGGGAGGCCGGGGCCTTGGCCAGGCACTGGACCAGGAGCCGCCAGAGCTCGTCGGGGATGCCTGGGAGCGGGACGACCGTCTCCGTGACATGGCGACGCAGGACCGCGCCGGGGTGTCCGCCGCCGAAGGGTGTGAAGCCTGCGAGGAGTTCGTACAGGACCGTGGCGAGCGCGTAGATGTCGACGGCGGCGCGGGGCGGCAAACCCTCGACAATCTCGGGGGCCAGATAGTCCGGCGTACCGATGATCTTGCTGGCCTTGGTGCGGCGCGGGGTGTCGATCAGCTTGGCCACGCCGAAGTCGGTGAGCAGCGCCGGGTGCGAGCCGCCGGGGCCGAGCGGGCCCTCCATGTCGAGCAGGATGTTCTCCGGCTTGACGTCACGGTGGACCACCCCGGCGGCGTGCGCGGCGGCCAGGCCGTCGGCGACGTCCGCGATGATCGCGACGGCGGCCTCGGGCGCGAGACGCCGTTCGCGGTCGAGGCGGGTGCGCAGGTCCGTGCCGCGTACCAGGCTCATGACCAGTGCCAGGTCGTTGCCGTCCACCACGAGGTCACGGACAGCGACGACATGTGGATGGTCCAGGCCGAGCAGCGCGGTGCGCTCCTGGACGAAGCGGCCCACGAGCTCCTGGTCGGACGCGAGGTCTTCGCGGAGCAGCTTGATGGCCACCGGGCCCTCGGGCCCCTCGCCGAGCCACACCGTGCCGGCGCTGCCGCGCCCAAGGATCTGGTGTGCGGTGTACCGGCTGCCGATATTCCGTGCCAAGACTGCTCCCTCAGCGGCTGGCGATGGACCATCGCTCACGACCCCCGGCCGACAAAGTTACGCGTCGATCGGGGTGTTGAGTGCCCGGGATGGGGCCAACCTTCACTTCTGCGGGCGAAATGCGGCAGAAATTGACCCGCAGAAGTCGATATAACTACAGAGTTGATGATGCGTCGGGCATTCAGGGTCCGAGGCGTCCGCTGCCGCCGCCGCCCAGTTCCGAGAACCAGTCGGTCACGCTGGAGACGGTGTCGCTGATCGCCTGCCAGTAGCTCTTGCCCTGGCCGATCCAGTCCTGCAGCGGGGTCAGTTCCCAGATCAGCCAGCCCGCGACGAACAGCAGGACCAGGGTGAACAGGCAGCCCTTGAGGCAGCCGAGGCCGGGAATCCTCATCGGGTTGGCACTGCGCTGCCTCGGCTCACGGGGCCGGCGCGGGACCGGCTGCGGGGGCGGCGGCTGCGGGGGCGCGTACTGCTGCCGCTGTTGCGGCTGGTACTGCTGCTGCCGAGGCTGGGGGTACTGCTGCGGCTGCTGGTACTGCTGATGCTGCGGCGGCGGCTGCCGTCGCTGAGGCTGCTGCTGGGGCTGCGGCCGCTGTGGGCGGCGGCGCAGCGGGTCCTGGCTCGGGTCGAGGTACTGGAACTGCGTCTGCTCGTTACGATCGCGGGCCGCCCGGAGCTGGGACTCCCAGGGGTGCGGCCCCTCGGGCTGCGGAGGGCCGTCCGGGACCGGCGGTACGGGCGGCATGACCGAGGTCGGGTCGGCGTGCCCGCCCGGGCCGGGGGCGTGCTGCATGACGCTGGTCGCGGCGCTCGGATCGTACGAGCCCGCGTCGCTCGGCAGCACCTGCGTGGGGTCGGCCGCACCGGGGGTCTGGGGAACGGCCGCGGGCGCCGGGTCGGGTGCGAGCAGGGCGCCCACGCCGTCGGCCGCCGCGATCTGGGCGGAGCTGGCGTGCACGCCGATGCCTTCCGCGACGGTGCGCAGTCCGCGGGCCAGGTTCTCGGCGCTGGGCCGCCGGTCCGGGTCCTTGCTCAGGCAGCGCTCCATCACCGTCCACAGCGGTGCCGGAACGGTGGTGGGGCGGCGGGGCTCCTCGCTGAGGTGCTGGTGCAGGACTTCGAGGGCGGTGCTGCCGGAGAACGGCGGGCGGCCGGTGACCAGCTCGTACAGCAGGATGCCCGCGCCGTAGATGTCGACGGCGGAGGTCTGCGGGCGGCCCTCGGCGGACTCGGGCGCCACATAGGCGGGCGTGCCGACGAACTCATGGGTCCGGGTCAGCCCCGGGGAGTCGGCCAGGCGCGCGATGCCGAAGTCGGTGAGCATCGGGTGCATCTGGCCGTCGCGCTCGTCGAGCAGGACGTTGGCGGGCTTCAGATCGCGGTGGACGACGCCGTCGGCGTGGCTGGCGGCGAGCGCGTCCGCGATCTGCGCGGTGAGGAGCGCGGCGGCGACCGGGGTGAGCGGGCCGTTCTCGCGGAGGTAGCGGTGCAGGTCCGGGCCGTCGACCAGGTCCATGACGAGGGCGAGCAGATCTCCCTCGACGACCAGGTCGCGGGTGCGCACGATGTTCTCGTGGGTGAGCCGGAGCAGCACGGAGCGCTCGCGCAGGAACCGCATCACGACGTCCGCGTCGTTGGCGAGCTCCTCCTTCAGGACCTTGATCGCCACGGTCTCGCCGGGCTGGCCGGCGACGGCCGCCTCGGCGCCTGCGGTCTCCCGCTGGCGGGCACGCCAGACGGTGCCCGTGGCGCCGCGTCCCAGCGGCTCCTCGAGCAGGTACTTGCTGCCTACCGGCCGCACGTGATGCGCTCCCTGCTGGTCGTGGTGCTTGCGGTGTTCCCGGATCCGCCCGGGAGTTCCGACCCACTCTAGTGGGGTGACCGGCGGAGCCGGGCCGGTCCGCCCGGTTGCCGTCACCGCACTCGGTCCGGGCCGGATCACCTTCTCAAGGAGGTACCGGCCGGTTGCGGTACAAGACGCTCACACCGGGCGGATGGTTGTCGCACGCACGTGCGATGAACTGTTACGGGCTCTCTCCCGGAACGGGTTCCGCCACCGCGGAGACCATCCCAAGCAGGCACTTATGGGCGTACAGCCGACCTTTCAAGATCACTTAGCGGTGACCCCCGGGCGTGTTGTCAGTGGCAGGTGCAAGGATGCCTCCCACACGGACTGTGGGGTAGGAGCCTGCGGCACGTGACGAACCCGTACCGGACGACGCGTCCGTGTCGGGTGGGGGGAATCACAGGCCCTTCCCCCTGCCCGGCGCCCGCGCAGAAGGGACCGCTGACGGCGATGCAGATCCGGCTGACCGTCCTCGCGCCGCGCAGCGGCCAGACCCCGGCGCGCGCCTGCGACGTGCTGGTCACCGCCCCGCCGGGCACGGCGCTCGCCACCGTGGCGTCCAATCTGGCCGCCGCCGTCCTGGGGCCCGACGGCTCACCAGGCAGCGGTGCGGTGCTGCTGTTCGCCGGGCGTGAGCGGCTCGACGCGCAGCGGTGCGTGCTGGGGGAGCCCCCGCTGGTCGACGGAGCGGTGCTCTCACTCCAGGTCCCCGGCGAGGACGAGGCGGCCAACGACGCCGTTCCGGCTCAGCTGCACGTGATCGCGGGGCCCGACGCCGGCGGGGTCCATCTGCTGCACGGCGGCCAGATCCGGATCGGCCGCTCCGCCGACGCGGACGTCCCGCTCGACGACCCCGATGTGTCCCGGCTGCACTGCACGGTGACGGTCTCCGCGGACGGCCTGGTCTCGGTGGCGGACCTGGGCTCCACCAACGGCACCCTGCTCGACGGTACGGAGGTCCGCGACCGCCCGGTCCGTCTGAAGCCCGGTGCGCTGCTGCGGCTCGGCGAATCGACGCTCCGGCTGACCTCGGGCGCACGCACGCCGACGCTGGCGACGGCCCCGGACGGCGAGGGGCATCTGCGGGTGTCCGGTACGGCGGGCGCGGCCGCCGCCGACGGCGGCTTCGCCGAGGAGTACGGCTCCGGCCACGGGTACGCCCCCGCCGCCGGCGCCGGGCCCGCCGCAAGCGTTGGGCCCGGCAAAGGCGGGTGGGCCGACACCCGCCGCCAGTCCCCCTCCGAGAGTTCCCCCCGCTTCCCGGACGACGGGACACCACGGCGGGGCGGGATAGGCGCCTGGGCGCGCAGACTCGCGGGCAACAAGGGCGAACCGGTGCACGAGCCGACACCCGACGATACGGGTGCGGCCGAGCCGCCGTTCCCGGCCGCCGCCTCCCCCGCGGCACCATCGGGATCCGCCGCGGAGAGCAGCTGGCCCGACCCGGCGGCCGTGCTGCTCACCGCGCTCGGCCCCGGCCCCCGGCTGTGGGAGCGCGGCACCGCGCACCCGGAGGCGCTGGTGGTGCGCCTGGGGACGACAGACCGGGCGGAGCTGCCCTCCGTGCCGGTGACCGTGGGGCTGCGGGAGGCCGGTTCCCTCGGGCTCGCCGGTCCGCGGGCCCGGCTGGCCGGACTTGCCCGTTGGGCAGTGGCGCAGCTCGCCGTACTGCACTCCCCCGCCGATCTGGAGATCGTGCTGATCAGCACGGACCGCGCCCGCAGCGCCGACGAACGCAGGCGCGAATGGACCTGGCTCGGCTGGCTGCCTCATCTGCGCCCCATGCACGGCCAGGACTGCCGGCTGCTCCTCGCGTACGACCGCGAGCAGGCCGTCGCCCGTACGACGGAGCTGGTGCGCCGGCTGGACGACGGGCCGCTGGGACCCGACTGGGCGAGCCTGGACCGGAGCGCGGTCGCCGAGGCCGCCGGGCAGTACTCGGGCCCTTACACCGTGGTGATCGTCGATGGTGACCCCGGCTCGACGCTGCTGCGCGAGCACACCGCCCGGCTGGCCGTTGCGGGTGCCGCCGCCGGGATCCATCTGATTTGTCTGGCCGAGACCCCGGCCGCCACGCCCAGCTCACCGGTCGCGGCGACGTACGAGGCCGCCTGCCAGGCCTCGATAGCGTTCCGCGAGTGCGGGGCGGTGGCGATGCTGAGCGGCGATGTGGCGACGGCACTGCGGCTGCTGCGCACGGCGGACGGCCGGGCCGCGGGCCACGGCACGGTCGCTGTGGTGGACGCGGTGTCGGCGCACTGGGCCGAGCGGTTCGGCCGGGCACTGGCCCCACTGCTTACGGAAGGATCGGCCACCGCCCCTGGCCGGACCGCGTCGGCGGCGCTCCCGCCGACCACCCGGCTGCTGGAGGAACTGGGCCTGGCGCGTGCCACCCCGGCCTCGCTGATGGCCCGCTGGGCCTCCACTGCGGACGCCCGGCCCGGTGCCACGGTCCACGGTTCGGGCCGCTGGACGGGCGGGCCGGCGGGCGCCGGAGCCGACGGCCGTACGGATGCGGCCGACGCGGATGCCGGCGGTTCGCGCCGTACGGAGTACCCGCGCAGTACAGGCGGCCCCCGCGTGGGCGCCCAGCGCACAGGCGGCGCACCGTGGCCGGACAGCGCGGGCGGGTACGCCCCCGGCTCGGTGCGCACCCCGTATCCCGGCAGCGAGAACACCACCCACGTCGGCACCGCGGGCCACGGCCTCGCGCACGACGACGCCCACGACACCCGTGGCTCCGGGCGTGGCCCGTACCCCGGCGCCGGTGCTGCCCACGCCGGCAGTGGGCGCTACGGCGGTTCGCCCGGGGCCACTCCGAGCTCCCGCACCGTTCCCGGGGGTACGTGGGACGGTGGTGATGTCCAGGGGGCCGACAGTCTCCGTTCCGCCGGATCCGGGCGGACCTCGAACCGGGTCGGCGGACCGCGCGGCGGCGACACACCTCAGGTCGTGGCACAAGGCGCCGAGAGCGGAGCGGCGGCCGCACGTACCGCCGTGGAAGCGAGCACGGGCACGGGCGCCGGCACGCCCGCAGCCGCCTCCGCCGAAGGGACCGCTGCCATGGCCGCCGGGCGCCCCGTCGTGGTGCTCGGGGCCGGACCCCGGGGCGCGGTCAGTGTGGATCTGGCGGAGGAAGGCCCCCATCTCCTCATCGAGGGGCCTCCCGGCAGCGGACGTACGGAGCTGCTGCGGGCCGTCGCCGCCTCACTGGCCGCGGCCGCCCGGCCCGACCGGCTGGGCATACTCCTGGTCGACGGCGCCGGTGGCGAGCGCGGCGAGAGCCTGCACCCGTGTACCGAACTCCCACACGCGTTCATGCACCTGGGGGCCTCGGATCCGGTACGGATGCGCGAGTTCGCGCAGGCACTGGGCGGCGAACTGAAGCGGCGCGCCGAACTGCTCGGCCAGTACGACTTCACCGAGTGGCACCACCGGCACGGGATGGCGCAGCGGATGACCGGCCGGCGCCCACCGAGCGCCGGGGAGCAGCGCGGCGACGTGGACTCCCCGACGAGCGGGACGCTCCGGCTGCGGCCCGCCGCCGCGCGACCCACGGACCCCGGTCCCTCCCCGCTGCCCCGGCTCGTCGTCCTGGTCGACGACTTCGACGCGCTGGTCGCCCCGGCGCTCGGCAGCCCCGGCCGCCCCGCCGCAGGTTCGGTCGTACGGGCCCTGGAGGCCGTGGCCAGGGAGGGCGGCCGGCTCGGCGTCCACCTGGTCGCGACGTCCGCCCGCCCGGACCGTACGGAGGACACGGACCTGGCCCATGGGGCCCGGCTGCGCATCGTGCTCGACGCGCCGGTCGTCCCGCCGTCGCCGGATGATCCGGCGCCCGGCCGTGGCCGGCTGGGGCATCCGGACGGGCGGGTGACACCTTTCCAGGGCGGCAGGGTGACGGGGCGTATTCCGCGTACGGCGACCCTGCGCCCCACCGTCGTCCCGCTGGAGTGGGAGCGGATGGGCGATCCGCCGACCCGGCGCCCGGTCCGCGAGCTGGGCAACGGTCCGACGGACCTGGCGCTGCTGGCCAGTGCGCTGGAGCGGGCGGCTCGGTCGGTGAATGCCGAGCCGATAGCCCCGTTCGGGCCCGTCCGCTGCTGAGTCGAGAGGCTGTCGGATGGCCTCTGAGCCAGGCCCGAGCAGATACTGACGTCACATCACGAGCCCATCACGATCAAGGAGTTGACGCGAGAAGCGGTATTGCGGCACCCGTACACCGGGCGTAGGACTGTGCGCACACAACGATGTGAGAGACGGGGCAGCGATGCGCACAACCCTTCGGTTCAGCAAAGCGGCCATGGTGTTAACCGCCATCGGCGCACTGGCTCTGACCGGTTGCGGTGACGACGGCAGCGGAAAAGGAAAGCCGGACAAGAGCTCCGGGGGCGGCAAGGGAAGCTCGTCGAGCGTCGTCCTGCCGAAACTGGACGGCGAGAGGCTCTCGGTCGCGGCGGTCTGGACCGGAGTCGAGCAGGCCAACTTCGTCAAGGTTCTCAAGGAGTTCGAGAACCGCACGGGGGCGACGGTCACCTTCGTCCCGGCGCAGGACCCGATCGTCAACTTCCTCGGTACGAAGATCGCGGGCGGCCAGCCGCCGGACGTCGCGATGATCCCGCAGGTCGGCGCGATCCAGCAGGCCGCCCGGAAGAAGTGGGCCAAGCCGGTCGGTCCCGAGGCCAAGGCCCAGCTGGCCAAGAACTACTCGAAGGTCTGGCAGGACCTCGGTGCGGTGGACGGCACCCAGTACGGCGTCTATTTCAAGGCCGCCAACAAGTCCCTGATCTGGTACAACGCCAAGGTGTTCGAGAACGCGGGCGCGGCTGAGCCGAAGACCTGGAAGGACTTCCTGGCAACGGCCGAGACGGTCTCCGCCTCGGGCGTCACTCCGGTCTCGGTCGGTGGCGCGGACGGCTGGACCCTCACCGACTGGTTCGAGAACATCTATCTCTCCCAGGCGGGCCCGGGCAAGTACGACCAGCTGGCCCAGCACAAGATCAAGTGGACGGACCCGTCCGTCAAGGACGCGCTGGCCACGCTCGCGCAGCTCTTCGGCAAGCCGTCGCTGATCGCGGGCGGTGCCGACGGTGCACTGCAGACGGAGTTTCCGGCCTCGGTCACCCAGACCTTCACCGGCGGTGACCAGCCCAAGGCCGCAATGGTCTTCGAGGGCGACTTCGTGGGCGTCAACATCGCACAGACGAAGGCGAAGATCGGGACCGACGCCAAGGTGTTCCCGTTCCCGGCGGTAGGCGCCGAGTCCCCCGTCGTGACGGGTGGCGACGCGGCGGTGGCGCTGAAGGACGGCAAGGGCGCCCAGGCCCTGCTGACCTGGCTGGGCTCGACCGACGCGGCCAAGATCATGGCCGAGCAGGGCGGGTTCATCTCGCCGAACAAGGCCCTGGACGCAGCCGCGTACCCGAACGAGGTTCAGCGCACGATGGCGAAGGCGCTGGTCGCAGCGGGTGATGCCGTCCGGTTCGACATGTCCGACCAGGCCCCGCAGTTGTTCGGCGGGACGCCCGGAAAGGGTGAGTGGAAGACCCTCCAGGACTTCCTGAAGAACCCGAAGGACATCGCGGGGACTCAAGCGAAGCTGGAGTCCGACGCGGCCGAAGCGTACAAGAGCTGACGGGATGACGACAGCGGCAGCGGGGGGCGCCGACGCGGTGCCGCCCGCCGACAAGCATCCGTCCGTCCGGCCGTCGGTACCCGCGCCGAGGAAGCCGTCCGACGCCCCGGCCGACGGCCCGGGCCGCAGCCGCAAAGGTGTGACCGGCACCCGCCGGGTCATCGCGGCGCTGTTCCTGGCTCCCGCGCTGGTGCTGCTGGGCGCGCTCGTGGTCTATCCGATCGTGTACTCCGTCTACCGGTCGCTCTTCGACCAGGCGGGTACGGGCTTCGCCGGACTCGACAACTACAAGGCGCTGTTCACAGACGACACCATCCGTACGGCGGTCAAGAACAACGCGATCTGGGTCGTGGTCGCGCCGACGGTCTCCACGGCCCTCGGGCTGATCTTCGCGGTGCTGACGGAGCGGATCCGCTGGGGTACGGCGTTCAAGCTGGTTGTCTTCATGCCGATGGCGATCTCCATGCTCGCCGCGGGCATCATCTTCCGGCTGGTGTACGACGCGGCCCCGGAACGCGGGGTCGCCAACGCCGTATGGGTGGGTGTGCACGACACGTTCACCGAGTCGGCGGGCTACCCGAAGGCGCATCCGCTGCCCGTCCACCCGCTCAAGGCGGGCGGCGGCGGTTCATTCGTCACCAAGGCGCCGGTGCGGGCCGGGCAGCCGGTGCAGCTGCCGCTGGTCGGTGTGGCACCGGCGAAGATGCCGACGGACGCGAAGCCCGCGAAGGCCGCGGCGGCAGGGGCCGGAAAGATCACCGGTACCGCGTGGCTGGACTTCACCCGGGGTGGCGGCGGCAGACCCAATGTCATCGACGCCAAGGAGCTGGGGCTCAAGGGGATCGAGGTGGAGGCGGTCAAGGACGGCAAGGTGGTCGCCTCGGCTACGGCAGGCGCGGACGGTACGTTCACCCTGCCCGCTTCGGCCGACGGCGCCGAACTCCGCCTCCCTGCCTCGAACTTCAAGGAGCCGTACAACGGAGTCGAGTGGCTTGGACCGGCCCTCGTCACACCGGGGATCATCGGCTCCTACGTCTGGATGTGGGCCGGGTTCGCAATGGTGCTGATCGCGGCGGGTCTGGCGGGCCTGCCGCGTGAACTGCTCGAAGCGGCCCGGGTGGACGGCGCGAACGAGTGGCAGGTGTTCCGCCGGATCACGGTGCCGATACTCGCGCCCGTTCTCGCGGTCGTGCTCGTCACGTTGATGATCAACGTCCTGAAGATCTTCGACCTGGTCTTCATCATCGCGCCGGGCTCCTCGCAGGACGATGCGAATGTGCTGGCGCTCCAGCTCTACCGCTCCTCGTTCGGCACGGACGCGGACCTCGGGATCGGCAGCGCCATCGCCGTGCTCCTGCTGCTGCTGGTTCTCCCGGTCATGTTCGTCAACGTACGCCGGATCCGGAAGGAGGGGCGCCGATGACGACAGCGTCCGACACGGCCACGAGCACGAAAGCCGCAAACGGACTGATGAAGGCCGAGCAGTCCCTCGGTGCGCGCATCGCCGCCCGCGCCGGCGGCGGTGTGATGCGGGTCTTCCTCATCCTGGTGGGTCTGTTCTGGCTGATGCCGACCATCGGGCTGCTGCTGTCCTCGCTGCGCGGCGCGGACGACATCGCGTCGACCGGCTGGTGGAAGGTCTTCACGGTCCCGTCCCAGCTCACCTTCGACAACTACTCCCGGCTGCTGGACAACCCGACCATCACCCACTCCCTCCTCAACACGGTCGTGATCACCGTCCCGGCGACCGTCCTGGTCGTCGTGATCGGTTCACTGGCCGGATATGCCTTCGCCTGGATGGAGTTCCCCGGCCGCGACTGGTGGTTCCTCGTGGTCGTGGGGCTGTTGGTGGTGCCGGTGCAGGTCGCCCTGGTCCCCGTCTCCGAGCTCTTCGGCGCCGTCGGGATCTTCGAGACGACCTTCGGCGTGATCATCTTCCACACGGCCTTCGGTCTGCCCTTCGCGATCTTCCTGCTGCGTAACTTCTTCGCGGAGATCCCGAGGGAACTGCTGGAGGCGGCCCGGCTTGACGGGGCGGGCGAGATCCGGCTCTTCACCCGGGTCGTGATGCCGCTGGGCGGTCCGGCGATCGCCTCGCTCGGGATCTTCCAGTTCCTCTGGGTGTGGAACGACATGCTGGTCGCGCTGATCTTCGCGGACTCCGGCTCCCCGCCGATCACGGTGGCCCTGCAGCAGCAGGTACGACAGTTCGGCAACAACATCGATGTGCTGGCGCCCGGCGCCTTCGTCTCGATGGTGATTCCGCTTGCGGTTTTCTTCGCCTTCCAGCGTCAGTTCGTCTCAGGCGTGATGGCGGGTGCGGTGAAGTAGTACGCACAGCTGTACGTGCATACGGGGTGGTCCCGTACACCGCGAACGTCGAGCCACCCGACAGCCTCTCAGACGCCGACCCGGCCCGCGGTGACGTACCGCCGGTTGAGGATGTCCTGTACATCGACGTGCTCTCCAGCAATGATCGTCTCGGCCGCATGCGGAGTCAGCAGCACGACGTACTGATAGCCGAACAGCGTCGGCCGGATCCGGGTGAGCAGCTTCGACACCCCGCCCAGGACCGCCGCGAGCGGTCCGCCGCCGAGCAGCGCCCAGAACGGGGCCCCGGTGGAGGCGATGTGGAGGACGTCGTAGCCCGCGCTCCTGACGGTGCGGCGCAGACTGGCCCGGGTGAAGAAGCGCAGATGCGTTTCGTCCAGGATGCCGCGCCGGTCGTAGTCGAAGACGCCGAGCGCGACCCGAAGCCGTGAGTACCAGTGGCTGAAGTTCGGTACGGAGAGCAGCACATGGCCGCCGGGCCGCAGCACGGTGACGGCCTCGGCGAGCACGCGCTCGGGGCGGGAGAGGTGCTCGATGACATCGCCGGCGACGACGTAGTCGTAGTCGGCGCCGACCTCCATGGGCAGCCCCTCCTCCAGGTCGGCGAGGTGGAAGTGGGTGCATTTCTCGCGGACGCCGGGGATCTCGACGTAGTCCACGCCCGTCACTTCGTGGCCGAGGGCTTCGAGGCGCTGGGCGAACAGGCCGCCGGAGCAGCCGAGATCGAGGACTCTGCCGGGCGCGAGGCTGCGCATCTTCTCCAGGATGACGGCGTGCGAGGAACCGTCGCCCTCCTTGAATGCGTACTCGACGGGCTTGGGAATCCAGGCGCAGGTGCCGAATCCCTTGACGGCGAGCCGGTATTCGAGAACGTCCTTGACGACGTCCTTCGCGTACTTCATGCCGTTGACGTAGCAGATCTCGTCGCCGTAGTAGGTGGGGACGGGGATCTCCTTGATCCGCATTCCTTCGTTGAGCATCTGGACGATGATCTGGGTGTCGAAGTCGAACGCGTCGGCGTTCCGGTGGATCAGCAGCTTCTTGAGTGCAGCGACGCTGTAGGCGCGGTACCCGGAGTGGAATTCGGTGAGCTGCGAACCGAGCAGGGCGTTCTCCAGGCGGGTGAGAATGCGATTGCCGAGCCATTTGTACATCGGCATGCCGCCCTTGAGAGCGGATCCGGATTTCATCATCCGCGAGCCGAACACGGCCTCGCATTCGCCGCGTTCGATCGGTGCGACCATGTCGGGCAGGTATTCGGGGGCGTACTGTCCGTCGCCGTGCAGCAGCACGATGATGTCGAGTCCGTGTTCGGCTGCCAGCGCGTATCCGGCCTTCTGGTTTCCGCCGTATCCTAGATTCTTGGTGTGCCGCATGACCACGGTCCGCGGCATTCCCTCCGTCTGCGACCAGCGGCAGCCCGCGGTGAAGGTCGCGTCGTGGCTTGCGTCGTCGAGAATGAGGACTTCGGCGACCTTGGACCGGAAGTTCTCCGGAATGCGGTCGAGGGTCCTCTCCAGCGTCGTCTCGGCGTTGTACGCGACCACCAGGATGCCGATTCTGGGGCTCGTGCTTTCCTTCACGGGAGGTTCTCCAGTCGCGCTCGGGTGTGGTCAGTTGACGGCGGAACCGGACGGTCGCGAGGTGCAGGGCGCGGGGACCGATGCCCGTTCGGCTGGGGACGAGGCGGGTACGTCCGGCGAGGTGGCGAGGATCCTGCGGACGCCGGTGACCAGGCCTGTCGCGAGGACGAACCAGCCGGCGGCACCCAACTGCAGCACCGTCTCGCTCCAACGCACGGCGGAACGCCCCTGGTAGCCGAGTACGGCTGTCCAGCCGAGCAGGCAGCTGTACGCGAGCCCCTCCCAGAACCCGAGGACGAACATCCCGGCCGCCGCCCAGGTCAGGTACTGCAGGGCGGACGCGGTGGAGAGGAGCAGCAGCAGGCCCAACGTCACGGCGACGGCACCGGGCAGCTGTGCGGGCCGCACCCAGGCCAGCCAGACGCCGGCCACCACGCAGATCAGCACCAGGAGGAAGTGGCCGTCGCCTCGGATGAAGGCGATGAACGGCTCCGGCAGACCCAGCACATCGGCGAACCGGACGAGGCCCCAGAGGCGGTAGCTGCCGCCCGCGTACTCCAGGACGTTCTCCTTGAGGTTCTCCGGCACAGTCACCAGGACGGGACCCCAGACGAGCGCGACGAGGGCGGTGAACCCGGCGCTGAAGCGGACGAGTGCCGGCCGGCCGACGCGCAGCGCGACCACGAACAGCGCGGGGATCACCACGACCGGGATGAATTTGACGCTGATCGCGAGCGCTGCGGCCACCCCGGCGGCCAGCGGCGACTTCCGGTCGACCAGCAGATACGCGGCGGCGAGTGCGAAGGTGACGGCGACTGCGTCGGTGTTGCCGTGGTAGCCGGATGTGGCGATCAGTAGGGGGCTGAGGGCCACACCGATCCCGCAGGCGACCGCATTTCGAAGAGAACGGCGCCGCCGGACGATTTCGAAGACGACGAGCGCGCAGAAGAAGTCGGCGATCGAGGCAGGTGATCGGATCAGCGTGCCGAACGGAATTCCGAGTTCGGCGAGTTCATTGAGTCCGAGGAGTATCCAGCCGGCCAGCGGTGGGTGGTTGTAGACGGGCAGCCCGGGCAGCGGCTGCTCATAAATGCGAATGGGGCCGTACGCGGCGACGGCCTTCGCGAATCCATGGAAAATACGCACGTCGGCGGGGCCGCGCTCGGTCGCCGCGATCAGCATTCTGACGAGCAGCCCGACGGCCGCCGCGACGAGTACGACGGCTCTTGCGCGTCGTACGTCCCAGGTGTCGCGCCACATTCGGATAGTCATGAAAAAAGGACATAGCAACCTGAAGCCTCTGTCCAGCGCGCCGATCAACACGCCGAGCGGACGGGTGAATCAATTCACCGCACATCTGCACGTATACGGGATGGCGTGAATCACTCGAACGGTTCCGGCTCCGGGTCCCGCGCGGGCACGGGGACCGGAACCGGGGAACACACAGGCCCTACGGGCGCCGCAGCATCCGGTCGACCACCCGCTGCGTCGCATGTCCGTCATCCAGGTCGCAAAAGTCCCGGAGAAATGCCTCGTACGCCTGCGCGTGTCCCCCGGTGGCCCGCTCCGGGTCGCGCAGTGCCTCGATGAGTCCGGCGGAGCTGGGGATCAGAGGGCCGGGGGCGCGGGCCTCGAAGTCGAAGCAGAAGCCGCGCAGGGTGTCGCGGTAGTGCGCCAGATCGTAGGTGTGGAAGAGCATCGGTCGGCCGGTCTGGGCGAAGTCGAACATCAGCGAGGAGTAGTCGGTGACCAGTGCGTCGCTGACCAGCATCAGCTCACCGACGTCCCCGTAGCGCGAGACGTCACGGACGAAGCCGCTGCCGCTGCCCGGGAGGCGGTCTGTGACCAAATAGTGGCGACGGACCAACAGGACAGTGTCCGCGCCGAGTTCGCGTTCGGCGGCGGTCAGGTCGAGCCGCAGGTCGAGGGCGTAGCGGCCGTCGCCCTGCGGCCGGTCCTCACGCCAGGTCGGCGCGTACAGCACGACCCGCTTGCCCACGGGGATGCCGAGCCGTTCCCGTACCGCCGTGGCGACCTTGACCCGGTCCGGGGCGTGGAACAGGTCGTTGCGGGGACAGCCGCACTCCAAGACCTCGCCCTGGTAGCCGAACGAGCGCCGCAGGACGGGGGTGGCGAAGCGGTTCGGGGAGACCAGGACGCTCCACTGGCGGGCGCGCTGCTCGATGGTGGCGATATCGGCGGCGTCGGCCTGGGCGGTGTCCGCGAGGTCGAGCCCGATGCGCTTGAGGGGGGCGCCGTGCCAGGTCTGGACGACGCACTGGCCCTCGCGCCGCTCGAACCACTCCGGCAGCTGGGTGTTGGTGACGATGTGACGGCTGCGGGCCAGCGCCTCATGCCAGGCGGCGGAGCCGTGCTCGACGGTCATAACGCCCGCCGGGATACGGGCCTGCTGGTCGCGCACCACCCAAAGATGCTCCAACTCGACACCCCGACGGACCACTTCCTCATGGATCGCGCGCGGCGAGTCGGAGTACTGGCGGCCGTCGAAGCTGCTGTACAGCACGGTGTTGCGCAGGGGTGCCATGCGCAGGTCCCGGTACGCCTCGCGCAGCAGCCGCTTGCCACGCGCACCGCGTTCCGCGGCGGTGAGCACCGACGCGGAGTTGATCAGCAGCTGGTCGTGGAAGCGCCGCTCGATGAGGTACTTCCGGCCCGCGAGGGTGCGGGCGGCGGGCAGGGTGCGGTGCGCGACGGCCGGGACACGCAGCGGGGCCTCGTACGCGTCGTTGCTCGCGCCCTTCTCGCGGAGGAAGAGGTACCAGTGGCCCTGGCCCAGCGGAAGCTTCCCGCCCGGTCCCTCGACGGCGTCCGGCCGGAGCGCGGCCCTGAACCGCCGTGCCCCGACGGCACCGGAGAGGGCGAGGGGGAAGACGGCCTCCTCGCCGTGCCCGCTGTGCCGCGCCACCAGCTCGACGGGCCGTTCCAGCTCGTCGGGGAAAGTGCCCTCCAGAAGGAGTTGTCCGTCCTCCGTCCAGGTCGCCAGGTCGACGGCGGGCTGCACGATGCGGTCGCTGATCAGCAGATTTCCTCGGGAACTGACGGTGAGACCGAGTTCGCGCCGCTCGTCCCCGTCCCCGCCCAGCGGGTAGCGGCGCGGCAGTACGGGCCCCGGCACATCGATCGGTGTCCTGCGCCCGTCCGGGCCGACCAGATGCAGGCTGTACGGCAGTTGCGCGCTCGCCGCCCCCTCCCCCGCGCCCTTCCGGGCATCGGCGAAGTAGCCGAGCGGGAGATCGACGGTGAAGCGCCGCCATCCCGCCGCCGAGCCCACGGCCACCTCGTGCACGGTCACCGGGCAGTCGAAGGAGGTACCGGAGGCCCGGTGGGTGAGTGCCAGGCGCAGCGGTCCCTTGCCGAGACGGTCGCGGATCATCCCGTCGATCGCCACGGTTCCGGCGCCGTCATCCGCGTCGCCCGCGCGGTGCGTCTCGTAGCGGGCGTCGATCCGCTCGGCGTGCAGCACCAGCCTGCCGTTCTCGAAGGCGGGCACGATCCGGTGGTCGCCGTCGGGCCGGTGCACGGGCGGCGGTGCGGCCGCCTCGTTCGTCGAGAGGCCGGAGCGACGCAGCATGCCGTGCCCGGCGATGCCGATCTCCAGGCGCCAGGTGAGCCGTTCGAGGCTGCCGCCCGCATCGATGCGGAGCCTTGCCGGGTCGATGACGGTCTCGAAGCCGGACCGGTCGTAGTCGTGCAGGCTCTGCCGGGACCGGGCGGTGGCCTCGGCTTCGGCGACCGTGCGCAGCCGGAGCAGCACCACACGCCGTCGCCCCGCCCGCAGCCAGCCGGCCCGGAACTCGGTGCCACGCGTGGTGGCGGGCAGGTTCCGGATGTACGCGTACCCCTTGAGGTGCAGCTTGCCGCCCCGCCAGTGGGCCTCCCGCAGCCGGGCGGTGAGCGGCAGATCCTGGTCGGTGACCCGCAGCACCGAACGCGGCACCGGCCGGGTGAGCGCCGGGAAGAAGGCGCTGCGGCGCCGCACGCCCCGTACCGCGAACGCTCCCGGCTCGGCCTTGTCGAAGGCGAGCAGGGCCAGCAGTTCGTCGGTCCGCCGTTCGCGCACGAGGTGCCACATCAGGCGCAGCCGCAGCGGGAGCGCGTCGAGCACGGCCGGGTCGACCTGATCCGTGAACTCATTGGCGTACGTGAGGAAGGCGCGCCGGTACTCCTCGTCGCCGTCGGGCAGCGCCTCCATGAAGTACCAGAGGTCGTTGGCGAGGACGTGCGCCTCGTACTGCCGTTTGTCGGCGGCGCCGCGGTGCTCGTCGAGAAAGGTGGAGACGCCCAGCACGTGCGAGGCCCGGTCCTGGACGCCGCGGACGACGGTGCGACGGGTGGTGATCGAACCCGCACGGTCGCGCCAGTGGTAGACGGCGTCCTTCAGCACGTCGACGGAGCGGGCAAGGAAGTGGGCGGGCAGGACGACAGGGATGTCCTCGTAGAGAGCGCCTACCGGGAAGACGAAGGCGTGCTCGTCCCAGAAGGACCGGCGGAAGACCTTGTTGCAGGCGATCCTGTCGACGGCGAGGTCCCAGTCACGGGAAATGTGGGTGCGCAGCCGGGTCGTCGCCATGGGCTTGCGGAAGTCGGGCGACTGCTGGAGCTTGCCCGAGGCCCGCAGCCGCAGCACATTGCCGGACGCGATGTCCGAGCCGGTCTCGTCCAGGGCACCGATGAGGAGTTCGTACGCGCGGGGCGGGAGGACGTCGTCGCTGTCGACGAAGGCGAGATAGCGGGCGTCCGGGTCGCAGTTGCGGACACCGGTGTTGCGGGCGTGCCCGAGTCCGCTGTTCTCCTGGCTCACCAGCCGGAACCGGCCGTCCTGTTCGGCGAACTCGGCGGCCAGGGCCGCGCTGTTGTCGGTGGACCCGTCGTCGACCATCACCACCTCCAGGTCGGTCATGGTCTGCTCCGCGAGGGACTTCAGGCAGTCCGTCAGATAGAGCTCGACGTTGTGGACGGGTACGACGACACTGAGCCGTGGCGGCATTTGAGCACGTCCGTTCATCGGGGCCTGGTTGTCCGTATGGCTCAACCCCATGAAGGGCCGGGGGTCACCGGTTGCGGTCTCTCCCGAACGGGTGACATCGGCTGCGCCGCGTGGACCGACCGGCGGTCGGTCTCAGTACCTGCCCGGCTCAGTTCTTGAGCGCCGCGACGGCGGATGCCGCCAGGTCGTCGAGGTAGCCCTCGGGCAGCGGGGTGCGGACGACGGCGAGCCGCCAGTAGAGCGGGCCGACGATCAGGTCCAGCGCACGGTCCGGGTCGCTGTCCTCGGGCAGTTCGCCGCGCGCCACGGCGTCCCGTACGACGACGGCGGCGATGCCCCGATGCGGGTCCAGCAGGGCCGCCTTGATCGTCTCGGAGATCTCCGGACTGCGGGCTGCCTCGACCAGCAGGTCCGGGATGACCTGCGAGGCGACGGGGTGGCGCAGGGCGTAGGAGGCGAGTTCCAGTACAGCGCGGACGTCCCCGTACAGCGAACCGGTCGCCGGAGCCGGCATGCCCTGGACGGCGACGGCGGAGACCAGGTCGAGGACCAGGGCCAGCTTGGACTTCCAGCGGCGGTAGACGGCGGTCTTGCCGACGCCCGCGCGCCGGGCGATGCCTTCGATCGACATCCGGGCGAAGCCCACCGCGGCCAGCTCCTCGAAGACGGCGCTGCGAATCGCATCGGTGACGTCCTCGCGCAGCACGGCGGCTCCGGCGGGGACACGGCGGCGGGTTCCCGGGTCGGTGGTCATGGCCGAATCATAGTCCGTAACGACGAAACGGTTGCGTTGCGACGCGAATGCACCCTACCCTCAGCGTTGCGACGATACGGTTCCGTCCCGTCGGACGAAGTTTCCCTCCTGCCTTCCCGCCGAAAGCGATCGTGGTGAGCCAGACAACAACCCCAGCGGCCCCGGCCGACACACCTGCCGGTACACCTCTCCCGGTGTACGCACCGGGAGAGCTCGCCGCGCTCGCCGCCCGGCACGGACTGACCATGAGCGGGGCCCGGCCCTCGCTGTGGGCGTACATCCGCCAGCTGTGGGGGCGTCGGCACTTCATCACGGCGTTCGCCACCGCCAAGCTGACCGCCCAGTACAGCCAGGCGAAGCTCGGCCAGATCTGGCAGATCATGACCCCGCTGCTGAACGCGACGGTCTACTACTTCATCTTCGGCGTCCTGATGAACACGAAGCGGAACGTCGAGGACTTCGTTCCGTTCCTCGTCACCGGCGTGTTCATCTGGACCTTCACCAGCAGCTCGATCACCGCGGGCACCCGTGCGATCAGCGGCAACCTCGGCCTCGTCCGGGCCCTGCACTTCCCGCGCGCCTCGCTGCCGATCGCGCTGGCCCTGCAGCAGCTCCAGCAACTGCTGTTCTCGCTGGGCGCGCTGGTGCTGATTCTGGTGGGGTTCGGGCAGTTCCCCAGCCCGTCCTGGCTGCTGGCGATTCCGGCGCTGTTCCTGCAGGCAGTGTTCAACACCGGCGTCTCCATGGTGGTGGCGCGGCTGGCCGCCCGGACGCCGGACATCGCCCAACTGATGCCGTTCATCCTGCGCACCTGGATGTATGCCTCGGGCGTCATGTGGAGCGTGGACACGATGCTCAAGGGGGACCGGGTTCCGCACTTCGTGATGGTGATGCTGGAGTGCAATCCGGCGGCGGTCTTCATCAACCTGATGCGGTTCGCGCTCATCGACAGCTTCGACGCGTCCCATCTGCCGCCGCATGTGTGGGCGATAGCCGCGGGCTGGGCACTCGTGTGCGGCGTGGGCGGATTCGTGTACTTCTGGCAGGCGGAAGAGCGGTACGGACGTGGCTGACAACATGACGGACGACAACGAGCGGATGCCGACCGTCGTCGTGGACGACGTCCACATCACGTACAAGGTCAATGGCGCCCGTACCGGAAGGGGCAGCGCCACCTCGGCGCTCAGCCGGATCGTCTCGCGCCGACAGGCACCCGGGGTGCGCGAGGTGCACGCCGTGAAGGGGGTGAGCTTCGCCGCGTACAAGGGCGAGGCCATCGGCCTGATCGGTTCCAACGGCTCGGGGAAGTCGACGCTGCTGAAGGCGATCGCCGGTCTGCTGCCCGCGACGAAGGGCCGGGTGCACACCCAGGGCCAGCCCTCGCTGCTCGGGGTGAACGCGGCACTGATGAGCGATCTGACCGGCGAGCGCAACGTCGTACTCGGCGGCCTCGCGATGGGCATGACGCGGGCCCAGATCCGCGAGCGCTACCAGGGGATCGTCGACTTCTCCGGCATCAACGAGAAGGGCGACTTCATCACGCTGCCGATGCGGACGTACTCCTCCGGCATGGGCGCCCGGCTGCGCTTCTCGATCGCCGCTGCCAAGAGCCATGACGTCCTCCTGATCGACGAGGCGCTGTCCACCGGCGACGCCAGGTTCCAGCGACGCAGCAAGGAACGGATCAAGGAGCTGCGCAAGGAGGCCGGCACTGTCTTCCTGGTCAGCCACAGCAACAAGTCGATCACCGAGACCTGTGACCGGGCGATCTGGCTGGAGGCGGGGACGCTGCGGATGGACGGTCCGGCGGACGAGGTCGTGGCCGCGTACGAGAAGTTCACCGGCAAGAAGTAGCGGCGCGGGCGGCGGGCCGGGGAGCGTCCGGGGCCAGAACCCGAGCCCAAAGATCAAACCCGTCCGGCGATCGGGGGCGGGGCGGTTACCGGGCACCCCCGGCAACCGCCCCGCCCCCACCAACCCCTACGCGTGCGTACGCAACAACGTCCGCATCGTCCGCATGGCCACCGACAGATTCGCCAGATCGAACGCGTCCGACCCCTGAATCTCCTCAAGCGTGGAACGCGACCGGGCCAGGATCGCCGCGTTCTTCTCCTCCCACGCCTTGAACCGCTCCCCCGGCGTAGCGGTCCCGTTGCCCACCGACAGCACATCCGCGGTGAGCGCGGCATGCGCGGCGTACAGGTCCTCGCGAATGGAGGCGCGGGCCATGGACTGCCAGCGGTCGGCCCGCGGCAGTTCGATGATCCGGTCCATCAGCTGGGTGATGCCCAGCCGGTCCGCGAGGTCGTAGTACACCTCGGCGACGGAGAGCGGATCCTTGCCGGTGCGGTCCGCGATCGCCACGATGTCCAGCACCGGGAAGGCGGAGGAGAATCCGGCGACCCGCTGCGCCAGCTCGCCCGGGACACCCGCTTCGGTGAGCTCGTCCAAGATCGACTGGTACCAGTCCAGGTCGGCGCCCACCAGCATCTTGGGCAGCTCGGCCCAGACCTGCTCGACACCCGCCTTGAAGAAGTCGACCGTCCCGGCGATCTCCAGCGGCTGCGGCCGGTTGCCGAGCAACCAGCGCGAACCGCGCTCGACGAGCCGGCGCGAGTGCAGCCGGATCCGGGTCTGCACATCGGCGGCGACCTTGTTGTCGAGCGCCTCGACGGCGTCCCACACCTGGCCGAGGCCGAAGATCTCGCGGGCCGCGAACTGCGCCCGCACGATCTCCTCGATCGAGGCTCCGGTCTCTTCCCGCAGCCGGTGCAGGAAGGTCGAACCACCGCTGTTCACGGTGTCGTTGACCAGAACCGTGGTGATGATCTCGCGACGCAGCGCGTGGCCGTCGACCGCCTCGGGGAACTGCTCGTGCAGCTGCTGCGGGAAGTAGGCGTGCAGCAGCTTCTGCAGCTGCGGGTCGTCCGGCAGGCTGGTCTTGATCAGCTCCCGGGCCACCGTGATCTTCGTGTAGGCGAGCAGCACAGCCAGTTCGGGCTGGCTGAGCCCCTTGCCGGCGTTCAGCAGTTCACGGATCTGCCGGTCGGTGGGCAGGAACTCCAGCCCGCGGTCGAGGTCCCCGTCACGGACCAGCCGGCGCATGAAGCGCTGGTGGGCGTGGAGCAGGGAGGACGACTGGGTCGTGGCGTTGGCGAGCGCCACGTTCTGCGCGTAGTTGTTGCGCAGCACCAGACGGCCGATCTCGTCGGTCATATCGGCGAGCAGCTTGTTGCGCTGCTTGACGGTCATGTCGCCGTCCCGGACCAGACCGTTGAGCAGGATCTTGATGTTCACCTCGTGGTCGGAGGTGTCCACACCGGCGCTGTTGTCGATCGCGTCGGTGTTGATCCGGCCGCCGTTACGGGCGAACTCGATCCGGCCGAGCTGGGTGGCACCGAGGTTGCCGCCCTCGCCGACGACCTTGGCCCGCAGGTCCTGGCCGTTGACGCGGATCGCGTCGTTGGCCTTGTCGCCGACGTCCGGGTTCGACTCGGCGGACGACTTGATGTACGTACCGATGCCGCCGTTCCACAGCAGGTCGACGCGGGCCTTGAGGATGGTCTGCATCAGCTCGGCGGGCGTCATCTTCGTGACGCCCGACTCGATGCCGAGCGCTTCACGGATGTGCGCGTTGACCGGGATGGACTTGGCGCTGCGCGGGTGGACGCCGCCGCCCGCGGAGATCAGCTCCTTGTTGTAGTCGGCCCAGGAGCTGCGCGGCAGGTCGAAGAGGCGGCGCCGCTCGGCGTACGAGGTGGCGGCGTCCGGGTTCGGGTCGATGAAGATGTGCCGGTGGTCGAAGGCGGCGACGAGCCGGATGTGCTCGGAGAGCAGCATGCCGTTGCCGAACACGTCACCTGACATGTCACCGACGCCGACGACGGTGAAGTCCTCGGCCTGGGTGTCATGGCCGAGCTCGCGGAAGTGCTGCTTGACGGACTCCCAGGCACCGCGGGCGGTGATGCCCATGCCCTTGTGGTCGTAGCCGGCGGAACCACCGGAGGCGAACGCGTCGCCGAGCCAGAAGCCGTACGAGTCGGCGACCTCGTTGGCGATGTCGGAGAACTTCGCGGTGCCCTTGTCGGCGGCAACGACCAGGTAGTTGTCGTCCTCGTCGTGACGGACGACGTCCCTGGGCGGCACGACCTTGCCGGCCACCATGTTGTCGGTGATGTCGAGCAGCGCCGAGATGAAGGTGCGGTAGGAGGCGATGCCTTCCGCCATCCAGGCGTCACGGTCGACGGCCGGGTCCGGGAGCTGTTTGGCGACGAAGCCACCCTTGGCGCCGACCGGCACGATGACGGTGTTCTTCACCATCTGCGCCTTGACCAGACCGAGGATCTCCGTACGGAAGTCCTCGCGCCGGTCCGACCAGCGCAGACCGCCTCGGGCGACCTTGCCGAAGCGCAGGTGCACGCCCTCGACACGCGGCGAGTAGACCCAGATCTCGAACGCCGGACGGGGCGCCGGCAGGTCCGGGATGGACTGCGGGTCGAACTTCATCGAGACGTAACCGTGCGGCTTCCCGCCATCCTCCATCTGGAAGAAGTTCGTGCGCAGGGTGGCCTTGATGACAGTGAGGAAGGACCGCAGGATCCGGTCCTCGTCGAGCGAGGCGACCTGGTCCAGGGCCCCGTCCAGCTCCTCGAGGAGCCCGTCGGTCAGCTCCGTACCGGCCCGCTGGCGCTCGGGCGACATCCGCGCCTCGAAGAGCGAGACCAGCAGCCGAGTGGTGTGGACGTTGTTACGGAGAGTGCTCTCCATGTAGTCCTGGCTGAAGGTCGATCCTGCCTGGCGCAGGTACTTCGCGTAGGCACGCAGCACCATCGCCTGCCGCCAGTTCAGACCGGCGCCCAGCACGAGCGAGTTGAAGCCGTCGTTCTCCGCCTCACCGGTCCACACGGCGGCGAAGGCGTCCTGGAACCGGTCGCGGGCGTCATCGGCGAGGTAGTTGCCGGTGCCGTTGGTCTGCGGCATCCGCAGACCGAAGTCGTAGATCCAGGCGTGGGTACGGTCCGCGCAGCGCAGCTCGTACGGACGCTCGTCGACGACCTCGACACCGAGTCGCTGGAGCGCCGGGAGCACGGCGGACAGCGAGACCTGCTCGCCGGTCCGGTAGATCTTGAAGCGGCGCTCGCCGGGGCCGGCGCTGACCGGCTCGTACAGGCTGAGGGCGAAGTCCTTCTCGTCCTTCTTGAGGGCCTCCAGGTGGACCAGGTCGGCCACGGCGGCGCGTGGCGTGTGGTCGGCCTTGTAGCCCTCGGGGAACGAGTGGCTGTATTGGCGCAGCAGCTCGGCGGCGCGCTCCTCACCGCACTCGGCGCCCAGCGCCTCCTGGAAGCCGTCGGCCCAGGAGCGGGCTGCCTCGACGAGCCGGGCCTCGATGCGGTCGGCCTCGGCGTCTGTGAGGTCGGGCAGCTCGGTGCCGGGTGCGACCCGGACGACGAAGTGCAGCCGGGAGAGGACCGACTCGGTGTTCCAGGCGGTGAAGTCGACGCTGGTGCCGCCCAGTTCCTCCTTGAGGATGTCGATCAGGCGGAGGCGTACACCGGTGGTGTAGCGGTCGCGTGGCAGGTAGACGATCGCGGAGTAGTAGCGCCCGTACTCGTCCTGGCGCAGGTAGAGCCGCAGCCGACGGCGCTCCTGGAGGTACAGCACGGAGGTGACGACGGAGCGCAGCTGGTCGACGGGCGCCTGGAAGAGCTCGTCGCGCGGGTACGTCTCCAGGATCTGCAGCAGGTCGCGGCCGTCGTGGCTGTCGGGCGAGAAGCCCGCGCCTTCCAGTACCTCGGAGACCTTGCGGCGGATGACGGGCACCCGGCGCACGGACTCGGTGTAGGCGGCGGACGAGAACAGCCCGAGGAATCGGCGCTCACCGATGACGTTGCCGTCGGCGTCGAACTTCTTCACACCGACGTAGTCGAGGTAGCTGGGGCGGTGGACGGTAGCCCGGCTGTTGGCCTTGGTGAGGATGAGGAGCTTGCGCTCGCGGGCCTTGGCCCGGGCGTCGGCGGGCAGCCGGTCGAAGGACGGGCTGACGGGGTGCGCCTCGTCGACGCTGTGGTGCGGGTCGGAGCGCAGGATGCCGAGGCCGGTGCCGGGGACGGCGGCCAGCGCGTCGGTTTCCTTCAGCTCGTACTCGCGGTAGCCGAGGAAAGTGAAGTGGTCGGCGGCGAGCCAGCGCAGCAGCTCCCTGGCCTCGTTCACCTCTTCGTCGGCGAGGTCGTCGAGCGGCTCGCCGGGCAGGTCGTCGGCGATGCGCAGTGCGGCGTCGCGCATCTTCTCCCAGTCCTCGACGGTCTCCCGTACGTCGGACAGCACCCGCAGCAGATCGGTGGCGATCTGCTGGAGGTCGGAGCGGTCGGTCTCGCGGTCGATCTCGACGTGGATCCAGGATTCGACGAGCGCGTCGTGCGGCAGCTCGGTCCCGGCGCCCTTGGCAGCCTTGGCGCCCTTGGCGTTCTTGGCGTTCTTGGCACCCTTGGCGTTCTTGCGGCCCTGCGGGCTCGTCGAGATGCCGTTGCCCTCGGCAAGGACCTCGATGAGCTTGCCGGTGACGTCGCGGCGCACGACGACCTGCGGGTGGATCACGACATGGATGCCGCGCCCCTGCCGGGACAGCTCGTTGGTGACGGAGTCGACCAGGAACGGCATGTCGTCGGTGACGACCTCGACCACGGAGTGGCTGCACGTCCAGCCGTTCTCCTCGACGGTCGGAGTGTGCACCCGGACGTTCGCCGTGCCTTGCGGGCGTGTCTCCGCGAGCCGGTAGTGGGAGGAAGCAGCGCCGAAGACATCCACAGGGTCACGGCCCGCGATGTCCTCCGGAGCGGTGTGCAGGTAGTAGCGCTGGAGGTAGGCGAGAATTACGTCCTGTCCGGGACGCTCCTGGTCGGCCCCGGTGGCCGCAACACGTACCCGGGGGGTACCGCCCGGGCCGCCGACACCACCGCCCGGGCTGTTGTCAGCTACCTTGGCGGCCCGTACGAGCAGCTCGGCCTTGGCTTCGTCCAGCTTGGTCTGCATGTCCTCTGGCTCCTGTCGCGCGCCGTTGCGTGACGTAGGTGGAAAAGACGACGTACCGCCACGACACGGGGTTTCCGGTCTGAGTCGACGCTATGCCGCTATGAGAGATGGCCGGGACCATATCGGCCTTTTTTGGCAGTCGGCCCGGGCTGTGAGGATCAGTGATGGCCCGGGTGCTGTGGCACTCCGGGCGCAGGCCGGGGGCTTCGCTGCCCCCGAGGCGTATCGCGCTGATCACGGGGTCCAGGCTATCTCGCCCGCCCCCGTAACCGTCACGGGCCGCATGTGTACAAAAGACGGCCCCGAAGTTTGACACTCTGGACAGCGCGTCGGCCCGCATTGCCGCACTCTGGTAGACGAAACAGGCCGACGAACCGTGGGAGCCCCGCCATGGCACCGAAGATCCTGATCGTCACCGGCGACGCCGCCGAGTCCCTGGAAGTCCTTTATCCCTACCAGCGGCTGCGTGAGGAGGGCTACGACGTCCATATCGCCGCCCCCGCCCGCAAGACGCTCCGCTTCGTGGTCCACGACTTCGCGCCCGGCTTCGACACGTACACCGAGAAGCCCGGCTACACCTGGCCCGCCGACCTGGCCTTCTCCGAGGTCGACCCCGGAGACTACGTGGCCCTGGTCGTCCCGGGCGGCCGGGCCCCCGAGTATCTTCGCAACGACGCCGAGCTGCGCAAGATCCTCAAGGCCTTCTTCGACTCGGACCGGCCGGTGGCCCAGATCTGCCACGGCCCGCTGATGACGGCGGCGGTCGGCGCGCTGGCCGGCCGGCACGTCACCGCGTACCCCGCGCTGGAGATCGACATGCAGGCGGCGGGCGCTGTCTTCGAGGACCATGAGGTGGTGGTCGACGGCACCCTGATCTCGTCCCGTGCGTGGCCGGACCACTCGGCGTGGATGCGCGAATTCCTGAAGGTGCTCCGCACAAAGGCCCCGGTGACCACCTGACGGCGCCCAAGCCCCCTCAGAGGCTTGTCGGGTGACCGCTGATCGGCGCGGGCCACCCCACAGCTTCTCCCTCCCTATCCAGCCATCTGCTCGGCGAGGTCGGCGGCCTCGGCCAGGCTGTCGACCACCGGCACCCCGGCCGCCTCCAGACTGGCTCTGCTGTGCGATCCGCCGGTGTAGAGCACGGCCTTCGCACCGACGTGGGCGGCGGCCACGGCGTCGTCCGCCGCATCGCCGATGACCACCGTGTGCTCCGGGGATACCCCGTCCAGTGCAGCGATGTGCCGCTTCATGTGCCGCGCCTTGCTGCCGCCGGACGGCCCGGTGCGCCCGTCGACGCGTACGAAGTGCCGTTCGATGCCGTACCCCCGGACCACGGGGACCAGCTGGTCGTGTCCGTACATGCTCAGGAGGGACTGGCTGCGCCCGGCCAGCCGCCACTGAACGAGAAGCTCCTCGGCACCTTCGGTGAGCCCGCAAGCGGCCCGCTGCTCGGTGTAGTACCGGTGAAATATCCCGTCCATCCGCTCCCACTCGGCTTCCGTGGGCAGCCGGCCCATCAGCCGTTCGTAGAAGCGGGGGATCGGGATGCAGTACATCTCGCGGTACTGCTCCAGCGTGATCGGCTCCAGGCCGACCTCGCCGAACGCGGCGTTGGTCGCGCCGACGACTGCGGCGTTGTCGTCGAGCAGCGTGCCGTTCCAGTCCCAGACCAGATGAGTGCGGTGCCTCCGATGCGTCCCCATGCGTAAGAAAGTACCCGCCGGGTCCGACACATGTCCGGCAGCGGGGGCAGTATCCTCGCCGCCCCTCTCATCCGATCAGATTCGGAATCTCCTGAATGCCGAACCAGAGCAGCTCGTGGTCCTCGGCGCCGTCCACCGTGAACTGAGCGTCGTCGTCACCGAGGTCTGCCGCGCCCAGCGCAGCCGCGGCGGCCGTGACGTCCTTCTCCGCGTCGTCCGCGTCGACATGCACAGCGGCAGCCTCGGTCAGCGCCACGGAGGACGCGATCCGCACCTCCCCGAGCGACGACGAGTCGAGGCTGCGGTCCGGGTCGGCCACGGCCACGCCGTCCGGTACGTCGACGGCGACGACGACCCGCCGGCGGACCGCTTCGGGGTTCCCGGCGATCAGACGCAGCGAGGCGGAAGCGGCCCGGTTGAGCGCCGCGTACTCCAGCTCTTCGATGTCGTCGGAGACGTACCACTCGCGCAGTCCGGGGGTCACCGCATAGGCGGTCAGCGGACCGGGACCGATCTCGCCCGCCTTGTGCGCCGCTGCGAGACCGGGGAGCGTCAGGGGGACGTACACGCGCATGGCTGGCCGCTTTCGTAGTCGGAAACGTCCTCAGGATACGTGCGACGTCCCCCTTTGGGGTTACGTGCACCACTGCTGCCCCGTCCACCCCGCAACCGCCTCTCACCTCCTCATGCCTTCCTCGCACCCCGCACGGCACCGGGCGCATCACCCGGATAGGTGATTCCTCACGATCGCGTTCGTCCCCCATCGGCGCTTGCGACTACGTCCACCGTCGCCGTAGAAGGTCCACAGCAGAAGTTACCGCCCGGTATTCGGCCGGGCCTCTGAAGCACGGGGGCAATGAGCGATGAGCACGAACAGGACCCGGCCCACCGGACGACGCGACCAGCACAGGCCCGTGTCCGTACCACCGCAACGCGCAAGGACTCCCCGACGCGTCCGCCCCCACCACTGGTTCGCCGAGCGCCTTCTGGCGGTCCTCAGCGGCCAGCGCCCGGTGCACTGGATGCTCGGACACACCATCGGCGAGGCGTACGACCAACTGGCCGAACTGGCTCCCCGCACCCCCCTCAGGGCTCGCGGCGCCCGCCCGGTCATCCGCATGTGCCACGGCGCCCAGCCGGCGCCTGGCGTGGTGGAGGCCTGCGCGAGCATCGCAGCGGGCGAACAAGTGAGGGCCATGGCCTTCCGCCTGGAACAGGGCACAGACCTCCGCTGGCGCTGCGCAGCAGTAGAGCTGGGCGACGAACACCTGCAGGCAACGCCCAGCCGGTGAACGCCCGGCCAAGGACCCCCAGGGCCCGTGGACGCGCGAGCAGCGGAGCCTGGGGAAGGCCTTGCGTACCACCTCCAGGCCTCACCCCACCCATGCCCCGCACTCCCAGCCCCACCGGCGCTGGAGGAGCGGGGCCCGGGGCAGAGCCCCGGTTCCGGGAAGGCACGAGGAAAGCCCCGCGCAGTGGCACACCAGGGACACCAGGGACACCAACCCATCCCAGAACGCCCCGCACCAGGGACCCAAAACGCACCAGGGACCCAAAACAAGCCGGGGCCGGGCACCCACAAAAGGTGCCCGGCCCCGGCCAACACGCCACCAGCGCCGCCGCTACTTCTTGCGGCGCCGCCCACCATTCTTCTGCGCCTTGCGCCGCTCCGCCCGAGTCAGCCCGTCCGACTCGGACGCAGCAGCCCTACCGTCACCGTTGGAGAAGTCGCCCTCGACGACCCCGCCCTCCCCGTCCACTGTGGGAGCCGAGAAGTGCAGCCGGTCCGGACGCTGCGGAGCATCGAGCCCCTTGGCCCGGATCTCCGGACGCGCCGCGGGCACGAGGTCCTCCTTGACGAGCGAGGTCCGCTCGGCCTCGTCCTGCACCGGAACCTCCTCGACCTGCTGCTCGACCTGGACCTCCAGGTTGAACAGGTAGCCGACGGACTCCTCCTTGATGCCCTCCATCATGGCGTTGAACATGTCGAAGCCCTCGCGCTGGTACTCGACCAGCGGGTCCTTCTGCGCCATGGCACGCAGACCGATGCCCTCCTGGAGGTAGTCCATCTCGTAGAGGTGCTCACGCCACTTGCGGTCCAGGACGGACAGCACCACACGCCGCTCCAGCTCACGCATGATGTCCGAGCCGAGCTGCTTCTCGCGTGCCTCGTACTGCTCGTGGATGTCGTCCCTGATGGACTCACCGATGAATTCGGCAGTGATCCCGGCCCGGTCGCCCGCCGCGTCCTCCAGCTCGTCCACAGTGACCTTCACCGGGTAGAGCTGCTTGAACGCACCCCACAGCCGGTCCAGATCCCACTCCTCGGCGAAGCCCTCGGCGGTCTCCTGTCGGATGTAGTCGTCGATCGTGTCGTCCATGAAGTGGCGGATCTGGTCCTGCAGATCCTCGCCTTCCAGGACCCGGCGTCGCTCGCCGTAGATGACCTCGCGCTGCCGGTTGAGCACCTCGTCGTACTTCAGGACGTTTTTACGCGTCTCGAAGTTCTGCTGCTCGACCTGCGACTGGGCCGACGCGATCGCCCGCGTCACCATCTTGTTCTCGATCGGCACATCGTCCGGCACATTGGCCATCGACATGACGCGTTCGACCATCTGCGCCTTGAACAGCCGCATGAGGTCGTCGCCGAGCGACAGATAGAAGCGGGACTCGCCCGGGTCGCCCTGACGACCGGAACGACCGCGCAGCTGGTTGTCGATACGCCGCGACTCATGCCGCTCGGTGCCCAGGACGTAGAGGCCACCGAGCTCCCTGACCTCTTCGAACTCGGCCTTCACAGCCTGCTCGGCCTTCTCCAGCGCGGCGGGCAGCGCGGCCGCCCACTCCTCGACGTGATCGACGGGGTCGAGGCCGCGCTGGCGCAGCTCCGCCTCGGCAAGGTCGTCGGGGTTGCCGCCGAGCTTGATGTCGGTGCCTCGTCCGGCCATGTTCGTCGCGACCGTGACCGCGCCCTTGCGGCCGGCCTGGGCGACGATCGTCGCCTCACGGTCGTGCTGCTTGGCGTTGAGGACCTCGTGCTGGACACCGCGCTTGGAGAGCTGCTGCGAGAGGTACTCGGACTTCTCGACCGAGGTGGTGCCGACCAGGATCGGCTGGCCCTTCTCGTGCTTCTCGGCGATGTCGTCGACGACCGCGGCGAACTTCGCGACCTCGGTGCGGTAGATCAGGTCCGACTGGTCGGCGCGGACCATCGGCCGGTTGGTCGGGATCGGTACCACACCGAGCTTGTAGATCTGGTGGAACTCGGCGGCCTCGGTCATCGCCGTACCGGTCATGCCGGAGAGCTTGCTGTAGAGGCGGAAGAAGTTCTGCAGGGTGATCGTGGCGAGCGTCTGGTTCTCGTCCTTGATGTCCACCCCCTCCTTCGCCTCGATCGCCTGGTGCATGCCCTCGTTGTAGCGGCGGCCGGCGAGGATACGGCCGGTGTGCTCGTCGACGATCATGACTTCGCCGTCGATGACGACGTAGTCCTTGTCCTTCTTGAAGAGTTCCTTGGCCTTGATGGCGTTGTTGAGGTACCCGACGAGGGGGGTGTTCACCGACTCGTAGAGGTTGTCGATGCCGAGCCAGTCCTCGACCTTCGAGACGCCGGACTCATGGATGCCGACGGTCCGCTTCTTCTCGTCGACCTCGTAGTCGCCGGTCTCCTCGATGCCCTTGAGCGGATTGCCCGCCTCGCCCTTGGCCAGGCGAGTGACCAGCTTGGCGAAGTCGCCGTACCACTTGGTGGCCTGGTCGGCCGGGCCGGAGATGATCAGCGGCGTACGGGCCTCGTCGACGAGGATCGAGTCGACCTCGTCAACCACGGCGAAGTTGTGGCCGCGCTGGACGAGCTCGTCCGCGGACCACGCCATGTTGTCGCGGAGGTAGTCGAAGCCGAACTCGTTGTTCGTGCCGTACGTGATGTCGCAGGCGTACTGCTCACGGCGCTGGGCGGGCGTCATGTTGGCGATGATGCAGCCGACGGTCAGGCCGAGAAACTTGTGGACCCGGCCCATCATTTCGGAGTCGCGCTCGGCCAGATAGTCATTGACCGTGATCAGGTGCACGCCCTTGCCGGAGAGTGCGTTGAGATACGCCGGCAGGGTACCGACCAGGGTCTTGCCCTCGCCGGTCTTCATCTCGGCCACATAGCCGAGGTGCAGAGCTGCGCCGCCCATCATCTGGACGTCGTAGTGGCGCTGTCCGAGGACCCGCTTGGCGGCTTCACGGACTGTTGCGAATGCCTCGGGGAGCAGGTCGTCCAGGCTCTCGCCGTCCGCGTACCGTTCCTTGTACTCGTCGGTGAGCGCCCGCAGCTCGGCGTCGGAGAGGTTGACGAAGTCCTCTTCGATGGAGCTGACCTGGTCCGCGATGCGGTGCAGTTTGCGCAGGATCTTGCCTTCGCCTGCACGCATGAGCTTGTTGAAGACGGACACTGAGGCTGGTCTCCTTGCCGGTCGGGCCTGGCACTGGGTCGTGTATGGACTCTGGCGCGGGCACGGCAGGTGGGCCCCACCGCAACGGCCATCGTAAGCGAGGACCGCGCCGCGCCGGGAGGGCTGCCGCCGCGTCGGCTCCCTCGTTCCGTCCGAGTCAACGGCCGGGGGGCTCCGAAGGTGCCGGGAAGTCCGAAAAGTGTTCGCTTCACGGCCGGCGTCTCACCGGAATCCGCACATGGAGCCGGTCACCCTCACCACCGAGCGCTGCCGCGCCTTTCACGATCGGTGACGCGGACAAGGTCCCGTCGCTTGTCAGGCCCCGGACATCCAGGGCGTTCGCTGCCGGCCCGTCCGATCTTGGCCTGCCAGGCCCCTATCCGGCCACCACCTGACTCATCGGCCTCTTTGCCGTCGGGGAAACTCCACGACCGGATGTCAGCGCCTCCCTCTAGGGTGCGAGGCATGACGTCTGTGCCGCCTCCCGCCGCCGAACTCTCCGCCGACCAGGCGCGCAGGATCGCCCTGCGCGCCCAGGGCTTCCTGGGCGCTCCGGACCGCCGGGCCGGGGTTCCAGGTGTGCTGCGGCATCTCGGTGCCGTACAGCTCGACACGATCTCGGTGCTCGCGCGTTCGCACGAACTGATTCCGTACGCGCGCCTCGGCGCGGTCGGCCGCCGCACGGTCGAGAAGGCGTACTGGTCGGGTGGCCGCACCTTCGAGTACTGGTCGCACGCGGCCTGCCTCGTGCCGGTCGAGGAGTGGCCACACTTCGCGTTCCGCCGCCGCGCCTACCGCTCGCGACCCCACTGGCACCACGACCTGCCGGACGGCGCCTACAAGACGGTGATCAAGCGGCTGCGCACCGAGGGCCCGCTGACGGCGACGGAGCTGGGCGGCGCGAAGAACGGCGGGGAGTGGTGGGACTGGTCGGAGTCGAAGGTCGCCGTCGAGCGCGCCCTGATGTACGGCGAGGTGGTGTGCACCGAGCGGCGCGGCTGGAAGCGGGTGTACGACCTCGCCGAGCGCGCCCTGCCCGATGCCGTGCGGCACGACGATCTGGACGATGCGGAGTGTCTGCGACGGCTGGTCGCGCTCGCGGGGCAGTCCCTGGGTGTCGGCACCCGCGCGGACATCGCGGACTACCACCGGCTCAAGGGTGAGCAGTTCGACACGGTGGTGGCGGACTCCGGTCTGGTGCCGGTGACAGTGCAGGGCTGGGCGAAGCCGGCCTGGGCGGACCCGGCGGCGCTGGCTTCGGAGCCGCGCGGCCGGCACCGTACGACCCTGTTGTCACCGTTCGACTCGCTGGTCTGGGAGCGGGCACGCACCGAGCGGATCTTCGGTTTCACCCATCGCCTGGAGGCCTACGTCCCCAAGCCCAAGCGAATTCACGGTTACTTCGCGATGCCGCTGCTGACGGGCGGCAGGCTGCAGGGCCGCGTCGATCCGGCGCGCGAGGGCAGCACGCTGGTCGCCCGCCAGGTGTCCCTGGAGGGGCGGAAGGCCGTGGCGCCGATGGCCGAGGCGCTGCTGGAGGCCGCATCCTGGGTCGGTTGTACGGACGTCCGGCTGGAGCGGGTCGACGCGCCGGAGCTGCGCGGGCCGCTGGCTCAGGAAATCGCCCGCGCTCTGGCGTGAGCGCGCATTCCCGTCCCTTTACCCGGCGTCGTCCTGCCCGGTCCCGTCATGGGACCGGTCATCTGATCTCCAGGATCTTCTCCCGCATGGCATAGACCACGGCTTCCATCCTGGAGTGCAGCTGCAACTTCTCCAGAATGTTGCGGACGTGGTTCTTCACGGTGTTCTCGGAAATGAACAGTTCCTTCGCGATATCGCGATTATTCATGCCCGTGGCAACTAGTTTCAGGACTTCGAGTTCCCGGTCGGTGAGCCGCGGCGCCGGCACCAGCCTGCGCTTGTCGGTCCGCTGGATCATCGACTTGAACTCGGTGAGCAGTTTCGACGCCATGGAGGGGCTGATCTGGGACTGCCCGTCGGCTACCGCGCGAATCGCGGTGGCCACCTCGTCCGTGGAGATCTCCTTGAGGAGGTAGCCAGTGGCGCCCGCCTTGATCGCGTCGTAGAGGTCGGCCTCCTCGTCACTGATCGTCAGCATGATGATCTTCGCGCTGGGGGCCACCTCCTTGATCGACGTGCAGGCCTCGATGCCGCCACGCTTGGGCATCCGTACATCCATCAGCACGATGTCGGGCAGCAGATCGGCCGCCTTGTCGACCGCCTCTGCACCGTCACCCGCCTCGCCGACGACCTGGATGTCCTCCTCCTGGGCGAGGACGATCTCCAGACCTCTGCGGAAGAGCGCGTGGTCGTCCACCACGAGGACCCGGATCGGCTCCTTGCAGGAACCGCTGTCCGCGTTCGCCCCGCTATCGGCAGCGCCGCAGGCATCATTCGCATCGCGCACGGGCCCGAAGGTGTCCGCCATTGTTCCTCCCCCTGAAGGCCATGGCCTGAAGTTCACAAACTGTCCGCCAACGGCATTTCACAGAGCACCGGTTGGCTTGAGACGACATGATTTCATGCCTGGACGTCACGGCGGTGGCCCTGTGGTCGCACACGGGTGCCCCTGGGGGCGCACAGGCGCTCCAGGGGCACCGCAGAAGGGTGGCGTCAGCCGCCGAGCGCACCGCCCGCGCCGCCCGATTCGTCGGCGGCCAGCGGATCGGTCCTCAGGTGAATGACACCGTAGTCATAGGCGTGCCGTCGGTAGACGACACTGGGTTCCTTCGTTTCGGAGTCGACGAACAGATAGAAGTCGTGCCCGACCAGCTCCATCTCGTAGAGCGCCTGATCGAGCGACATCGGTGCGGCGACGTGCGTCTTCTCGCGCATCACCAGCGGACCCTCGCCCTGTACCTCCAGCGAGCCGAACCTGGTGGTGGGTACGGACTGAGCCGCCTCGTTGCCGACCAGTTCTCCCTCGCCGTTGAACGACGCCGCGCCCGGCACGGTCTCGGCGACCTCGGCAGCGGGAATCCGGCCGTTGCCACGACGGCTGTAGCGCTTGTCGTGCTGCTTCCGCAGCCGCGCCTCCAGCTTGCCGGTGGCCAGGTCCAGCGCTGCGTACGGGTCGCCTGCGGCCGCTTCCGCCCGGATGACCGGCCCACGCGAACGGAGCGTGATCTCCACCCGGTCGGAACGTTCGGCCTGACGGGGGTTCGGCTCCTTGGACACCTCGACGTCGAGGCTGATCACCTTGCCGTCGAACTTCTGGATCTTGTCCAGCTTCAGCTTCTCGGCCACGTGCTTGCGGAACCGCTCGGGCACCTCGGTCTTGCGGCCCTTCACGACGATGTCCACGCAGAACTCCGTTCCCGGATCGCTCCGCTCATGGGCGGAGCATCTCCCTTTTGCACCAGGCCCCGGTGGTAACCGGAGCCGCGGACTCGGTGACTTCCACCTCCTCCTCCCCCATCGGCAGGGTCTCCACCCCACCGAATTCTCTGCTTCTGGACTACCGGTGAGTTGCCTGCCCGAAACCTGGCGGTGCATTCATCAAGGTCCGGTATTCACCATCCCTCACAACCGAACATAGCCTGCCTGGCCGAATGTCGGCACCCGCTACTTGCACGTACCTCCGTTCAGGTCTTCTCACCCACTCACTACCTGCAACGATGCAAGTTCACTGACCGTTCCGGTTTCTTTCGGAGGCCGACGGAGAAACTGCGACAACGGCCGCCTGCCCGCTGCCGGGCAGGGCACCCGTGCGTCCGTCCGCTGCCGCGATCGCCCTGGCTGCCTCGGCCAGCGAGGCGCCGGTCGTCAAAAGGTCGTCGACCAGCACCACCCGTCCGGCTGCAAGCAGCCGTTCACCCCCGGCCACAACCTCCAGCGCCCCGGCAAGATTCGCCTGCCTCTGCCGGGCTCCCAGCCCCGCCTGATCGGCCACCGGACGCCGCTGCCGAAGCACCGCGACCACCCGGGTAGCCGTACCTCCGCGCCGTAGCTCCCCCGCGGCGGCCAGCGCGATCCGGCGCATCGGATCATGTCCCCGCGCCGCCACGGCCCGCCGCGTCGACGGCACGGGGACGAGCAGAAGCGGGCCGATGGCACCCACCTGCCCCGTCCCAGCCCGTACGGCCCCCGCCAGCGCCTTGCCGAGTGCCCCGGCCAGCCCCAGAGCACCCCGCTCCTTATGGGCCAGCAGCACCGCACGTACCGCGTTCTCGTACGCAGCGGCCGCGTGCACCACCGGAAGGCCCGCCGGCTCCGGCACGGGCCTGACCCGGCGCGGCACCCCGCCGTACAGCTCCGCACGGCATTCCTCGCACAGCTCGGTACGCGGCACGCCGCAGCCACCACAGGACACCGGCAGGACCAGTCCGGAGATCTCCCGCCACCATCCCCGCATGACTCCACTGTGCCCTCCCCGCAGAGACCGGGCCACCCCTGTGGAAAACGTGGAAACGGCTTTGCGGGGTCTCAGAGGCTGTCGGGCGGCCTCCGATCGGAAAGCGGACGCGGTCTGGTGCGTGCGATTCCAAGGCGCCGGGATGTCCTCGGATAGGGTCTCCCCTGCTCCTTGAGAGCTTAGGGAAGGCGCTACGAGGACATCCTGGCAACGCGGGAAGCGTGCGTGCCAGGGCGTGGCCGCCCGATCAGAGGCCACCCGACAGCCTCTCAGCCCGGGTAGACCAGCGACGAGCCTTCCTTGACCACCGTCTGCCAGTTGTCACCCGGCGACAGCTTCACTATCCCGTCGCTCGACGTGGCGGCCATCAGCGGCAATTGCTCGTCGTCCGCCGCCGCGACCGACGACACCTGGTTCACACCGGGCAGAACACCCGATGCCGTCGAGCCGTCCGCCTGCACATAGCGCACCTGCTGCACGCCGTCCTGCTCCTTGCCGACCACCACGAGACGGCTCCGGCCCGCCCAAGACATCGCGGTCACATCCGTCAGCTGCGGTGCGGCCTGTCGCAACTCGACCACCGAGACCTTCTGCTCAGTCTCCGGCCCGCGCCGCTCGATCCGGCCGATCTGCAAAGTGTTGTGACCGTCCTGGTTCACCAGAAGGGCGATCCGCACGCCGTCCGCGGACATCCGCAGCGCCTCGATCCGCCCGCCGTCCAGGCTCGGCACGCTGACCTCTTGCGGCTTGCCGGTACCACCGGTCAGCCTCAGCAGTCTGGGGTTGCCGGGATCCCGGTCAGCCACCCAGAGATCGCCCCGGCCGTCCCAGCTCGGCGCCGACAGACGATCGTTCGGGTTCTGGGCCTTGCTGGTCACCGCGGCTGCCGGAAGCTCACCGTCCGAGAAGAGGGACGCCACATAGAGGGACGCCTTGTCGCGCGAGACCGCCGCTGCCGACTGCTCGTCCCTGGCCACACCTACCGCGCCCATCCGCACCGGTCCGTCGCCGAGCGGACCGGCCACCACCTCCGGGGTGCCACTGCCCTTGGTGCTGCCGGGAATTCGCTCCACATGCCCATTGGCGTCGACGAAGTACTGGCTGTCCGGCCCGCTCGACGAACCATCAGGTGCGAACTCCTCCGCCTGGTCCGCCCGGAGGACGCACAGCTGCGAACCGTCGGAGTCCTGCAGTTCGACCTGCTCAACCCGTGCGGACGTCAGGTCCCGCACGGTGTAGAGGACCTGTGAGGCCATCATGCGGCAGGAGCGCTGTCCGACACCGTCCGCCTTCTTGTTGAGCGGGACCTTCAGTACGTTGCGGTCGTCGGGCGTCAGCGTGGTGACACCCTTTTTCAGCGCCGTACCTGCGGGGAAGCTGGAGTCGACCACCGGCCGCAGCCAACTGGTCGGCCCTGCCAGGAGGCTGCGGACCGCCTGTGTCACGGTGTCCATCCCCGTGACAGGGTCCGTCCGGCTGCGGAGATAGACGGGGTCGGCAACCAGGATCGGCGGCTCCGACGTCGGCCCCGCGGCGAAGTAGTACTTATCCACGGAGCGGTAGAGGCGCTTGAAGTCCGACTGCCCGAGCAGAAGGCCGTCCGGCACTCTGTCGATGCGCCACTCCTTGCCCTGCGGCCCGTTCTCCTTCACCAGATGAAGGGGCTGGTTGTAGTCCGTGGGCGCGAGCGGCTGATAGGCGCTCTGGGCGTCGACCGTTGCCACCTTCTCACCAGTCAGGGTGTAAGTGATCTCCGTCATGCCGGAGTCGCTGTCACGGAACGGGCGCTCGCTCCGGTTCGGCGCCTTGGTGAGCACCGTCGTGAACGCGCTCGGCTTCCAGGTACTGGCTGCCTTCCTCGTCAGGTACTTGCGGGTCGTCCTGAAGTCCGAGTCATCACTCGTCATGGACTCCAGGAAGCCGTCGACGATCTCGTTGGGGGTGGCGTTGTCACGCGGCGCCACGGCATACACCTGCACCTGGGAGTCGCCGGGCTGCGAAGCGTCAACAGCCTTGACATCCCCGGTGACGGGCATCGAGCCGCAGGCGGACAGCAGCACGACTCCGCATCCGACCAGCGCGAACAGCCCCAACACGCCTCCACGGCCGTCCTTACGACGGTCAGCGCCCACGATTCGTGTCCCCCCGTTCCGGGTCCTGCACTGCAGAGTCGAAATCGCCACCCGGCCGGTCCTCGGCGGCGCGCGCGACCACCCGTGCGCCGCTCCCCGGCAGGGCCGCCGGATGCACCGAGGCCGGCGCTGTCCCGGAGACCACTGGGGTACGCGAGGGTATGGGCAGCGCGGACCGGTCGTTGCCACCGGGCTGGGTCGGCACTGCCGTCAGCCAGTGCTCGCTCCCGGTCGTGGAAGCGGCCGCGGCTCGCTCCCGGTTCTCCCGGTTGCGCCGGGAGTCTTCGGGTTCCAGCGGTATTGGCGAACCGCGCAGCGGTTCGTCCGCCGTGCGCGGCAGAGTCAGCCGGAACTGCGAACCGCCGCCCGGCTCGCCCCATGCCTGTAGCCAGCCGCCGTGCAGCCGGGCGTCCTCCACGGCGATGGACAGTCCGAGTCCGGTGCCGCCGGTCGTCCGTGCGCGGGCCGGGTCGGCCCGCCAGAAACGGTTGAACACCCGCGTCGCCTCACCGGGCTTGAGCCCCACGCCGTAGTCGCGGACGGCCACGGCGACCGCACCTCCGGCCACCGCCATCCGCACCACGACATCCCTGCCCTCGCCGTGCTCGACGGCGTTGACCACAAGGTTGCGCAGGACGCGCTCGACCCGCCGCGCGTCGGCCTCCGCGATCACCGGCTGCTCGTCGCCGACCACCCGGATCCTGGTGCCCTTGCGCTCGGCCAGCGGCTCGGCCCCGCCGATCACCCGTCGTACGACCTGCCGCAGATCTATCGGCTCGGCCTCCAGCGCAGCGGCGCCCGCGTCGAACCGGCTGATTTCCAGCAGATCGGAGAGCAGCGACTCGAACCGGTCGAGCTGATCCCCGAGGAGCTCCGCGGAGCGCGCCGTCACGGGATCGAAGTCGCTGCGGGCCTCGTGGATGACATCGGCGGCCATCCGTACGGTCGTCAGGGGCGTGCGCAGCTCGTGGGAGACGTCGGAGACGAAACGCCGCTGCATCCGGGACAGTTCCTCCAGCTGCTGGATCTTCAGCTGCAGGTTCTGCGCCATCTTGTTGAAGGCCTCACCGAGCCGTGCGATGTCGTCCTCGCCGGTGACCTTCATCCGTTCCTGGAGCCTGCCTGCGGAGAGCCGCTCGGCGATGCCCGCCGCCATCCGTACGGGCGTGACGACTTGCCGCACCACGAACCAGGCGATGGCCCCGAGCAGCACGACCAGGAACAGCCCCGCAGTCGCCAGCGTGCCCTTGATCAGCGTCAATGACTTCTCCTCCTGCGTCAGCGGGAAGAGGTAGTAGAGCTGGTACGGATTGTGGTCGATGTCGTAGAGCCGCTTGCCCACGACGAGTCCGGGCTGCGGCTCCTGTCCGTTCGCGTACTGGATCAGGGAATATGCCTGAAACGCTCCCGGTCCCTCGTTCACGGAGTCCCGCAAATTCTGCGGAATGCTCGCCGCCTCCACACTGCCCGAGCCTCGCGGCGCACGGGTGCCCTCATCGGCGCTGAGCACCATCACGTTGAAGGCGTTCTTGCCTCCACTGGCGAGCTGATCAACGAGCTCGGTCCGCCAGGAGTTGTTGGCCGAGGTGCCGTCCGCCGCATCGCTGCCCTGCCCACCGGGGGTGAGCGGGGCGTTCGCCTTCTCCTGGGCCGCCGCGAAACCGCCGAGGGCCTGGGTCTGGGCAGCCTTGCCCTTCGCCTCGAGCAGGCCGTTGCGCACCTGCCCGATCACGACCAGACCGAGGAGAAGCACCACACCGAGCGACATGAGCAGCGTGCCCGCGACGACCCGCAGCTGAAGATTGCGTCGCCAAAGCCGCACGGCAGGTAGCAGCGGACGCCGTACCCAACGCATCAGCAGTCGCGGTACAGGGCCGCCGGGCACCCGGTCGTGGAACAACAGGCCACCCGGCAGCAGGCGTCCGACCTGGGACGCCTTGTGTCCTGGAGCAGCAGCCCGCTCCGCACGGGCTCCCGGCTCCCCGGGCTGCGGAGCAGCGCTACTCAGGGGCATATCAGCTCGGCCCAGCCTTGTAACCGACGCCTCGGACGGTCACCACGATCTCGGGCCGCTCCGGGTCCTTCTCGACCTTGGAGCGCAGGCGCTGGACATGCACATTCACCAGCCGGGTGTCGGCGGCGTGGCGGTATCCCCAGACCTGCTCCAGCAGTACCTCACGGGTGAAGACCTGCCACGGCTTACGGGCGAGGGCGACCAGCAGGTCGAACTCCAACGGGGTGAGGGCGATCGACTGTCCCTCCCGCTTCACCGAGTGACCGGCCACATCGATGACCAGATCTCCGATGGCCAGCTGCTCCGGCGCCGGTTCCTCGGACCTCCGCAGACGTGCCCTGATCCGGGCAACCAACTCCTTAGGTTTGAACGGCTTGACGATGTAGTCGTCGGCCCCGGACTCCAGGCCCACCACCACGTCAACCGTGTCGCTCTTGGCAGTGAGCATGACGATCGGCACACCCGACTCGGCCCTGATCAGCCTGCAGACCTCGATGCCATCCCTACCGGGCAGCATCAGATCCAGCAGGACCAAGTCCGGCTTGGCCTCACGAAATGCGGCAAGTGCCTTGTCGCCGTCCGCTACGAACGCCGGCTCGAATCCTTCACCACGCAGCACAATCCCGAGCATCTCGGCCAGTGCGGTGTCGTCGTCGACGACAAGGACGCGTCCCTTCATGATTGACATCATCCCATTAGCTAATCGTTACCTACGATGATCTGGCACACAGCTCTGCCAGTCCGACCCCCCGTGACCGGGGAAACTGCGCCCTCCTCCGTGACGATCGCCGTGACCAGCTCCGGCGGTGTGATGTCGAACGCGGGGTTGTACGCCGGGGTTCGCACCGATGCCACGAGCAATCCGCTGGTGCCCCCGCCTGCCACCCCGATCTGCGGGGATATGAGCTCCGTCACTTCACCCCCCGGCCGCCGCTCCACACTGATCGATGCCCCGTCCGCGGTGTCCAGATCCACGGTCGTGGTCGGCGCCAGCACGATGAACGGTACGTGGTGGTACTTCGCGAGCACCAGCGGATAGCTCCCCACCTTGTTCGCCACCGATGCGTCCGCGGCAATACGGTCCGCCCCGATGAGCACGGCATCCCCCTCCCCGGTGTGCCCCAAGTGCCACCGCGAAGGCAGTGCCCTCACCACCCGAGACGAGCGCCCCCGTATTGCAGTGGGTCAGCAGTCAATCCAGTTCGTCCAGAAGGGCAAGCCCATACCGCGCCATACGCCCACTGGCCCCAGCATCCTCCCGGGGCACCTGTGATGCCCAGCAACCGCGCCCCGCACACCGCCAGCGTCCAGATCGCCTGCGCCAGCGCGGGGGCACATCCGAGCACACCGGCTCGGCCTCCTCGGCAGGCAGCCAAGGGTCGAAGAGCACCAGCACGGGCCCTTCCGGAAGCTCGTCACAGCGAAGGAAGTACGGGAAGCGCGGGAGGCTCGATGTCCACCGGCGTTGCGCGTCCTGATCACCATCTGCCCCGTCTGCCCGGTGAACCACACACATATGAAGGTGTGGAGGAGTTACAGCGCCAGGCCCGTACCGGAGCAACGCGTGGCACGATGGCTGCCAACCTGCCGTCCCGATGAGCGGACGGGACCGTGAAGGAGCGAGAATGAACGACACTCCGGGCTGGGCCTCGCCCGGATCTGCCCCCTCCGAAGGCCAGGGGGCGGGCACCCCCCGGCCTTCCGAGCCCGTCGACGGCAGCAGCCCGGCAGGGAATTGGTCTTCCACGCAGCCGCCCGCAGGGCAGTGGTCCCCACCGGGCGCTCCCGGCACAGGTCCCGGCGCACCGCCCCCCGCACCTGGTTGGGGCGGTGGGCCTCAGGGCCCTGGCTGGGGAAGCGGGCCGCACGGCTCCGGCTGGGCGCAGTCGCCCCCCGCGGCCAAGCCCGGTGTCATCCCGCTCCGGCCTCTCGGTGTCGGCGAGATCCTCGACGGCACGGTCTCCACGATGCGGGCCCACTGGCGCACGGTCCTCGGTATCACGCTCACCGTGTCGGTGGTCGCCCAGATCGCGATCACCCTCGTGCAACGCTATTTGCTGCCGGAACCCGCAGCGATCGACCCGAACGCCACTGGCTCGGATGCACTCCGGCAAGCAGCCGACTCGGCTCAGTCGACACTCGTCAGCAGTGTGCCGACCCTGCTCATCACCATGATCGCCACGCTGATCACGACATCCGTACTGACCGTGGTGATCAGCCGCTCGGTGCTGGGCCGCCCGGTGACGCTCTCCGATGCATGGGCCGAAGCCCGGCCCCGGCTTGCTCAGCTGCTGGGTCTGACTCTGCTGCTCACCCTGATCAGCGCCGCCATCATGACGGTGGGCGTGCTGCCGGGCATGCTGGTCGGCTCCGCCGCAGGCGCCGCGCTCGTCGCCATCGGACTCCTGGCCGCGCTCGTCGTCGTCATCTGGCTGATGGTCTGCTTCTGTCTCGCCTTGCCGGCGCTGATGCTGGAGCGGCAATCGATCACGGCCTCCATGCGCCGCTCCGCGAAGCTGGTCAGGGGCGCATGGTGGCGGACCTTCGGCGTCCTGGCGCTCACCTGGCTGTTGACTCTCATCGTGAGCATGATCATCGCCATCCCGTTCAGCGTCATCGCGATGGCTGTGGACGGCGGTATCGGCTCCTTCCTCACGGACGGCTCCATGGACTTCGGCTGGCCGTTCCTGATCGTCTCCGGCATCGGCCAGGTGATCACTGCCACGATCACCTACCCCCTCTCCGCTGGTGTGATGGCCCTGCTCTACATAGATCAGCGCATCCGCCGCGAGGCACTCGACCTCGAGCTCGCCCGGGCAGCGGGCCTGCCCGGATACGACACCAGGAGCTGATGCCGTGTCTGCGGCGGGGGGGGCACAACAGCAGCACGGCTACTCATCCACGCGAGCGGTGACATACCCGTGGACACTCCACGTGTCCCCGCCCGCGAGGCCGCGAAGCACGAGCTTTCCAAACCGATGTACCACGAGAACGATCCCAACTTCCTCCAGCGCGGCCTCGACCGCCTCTGGGGCTGGATCGGCGATCTCCTGAACGCGGCCTCCGGCGCCGCACCGGGCGGCCCACTCGGTCTTGTCGTGCTCGTGCTGGTCGTCATCGGACTCGTCGCCGCACTCTGGTGGAGGCTGGGCACCCCGCACCGCACCATGCGTCCCGCAGACGCCCTCTTCGACGACAACCCCCGCAGCGCGGCCGAACACCGTACGGCCGCCGAAGCCCACGCCACCGCCCACCGCTGGACCGAGGCGGTCCAGGAGCGCATGCGTGCCATCGTCCGTTCCCTGGAGGAGCGCGCTCTGCTCGACCCCCGCCCCGGGCGCACCGCCGACGAGGCCGCCGCCGAAGCGGGCCGTCCACTGCCCGCACACTCCTGAAAGCCGGGGCGCAGGGAGCAGCCGAATGACCGAGGTCACCCCCGCCCCCACCACCACCTCGGCGTCCCTCGCCCCGCACCAGATCTGGATCCGCACCCGCGGTCTGTTGCTCGCCCTCCTCGTACTCGTCGCTGCCGGAATCGCTCTGGCTACCGTACGGTCCTTCTCGCGGCGGGCACTCCCTCCCGTGGGCACGCTGGTCCCCGGTGTCCGCGCGGAGTCCCCCGGTAGCCACCCGCGCCCCTGAGTGCTCCCTGCCCGCCGCCCGCGACGCCGGCGATGTCGAAGCGGGAGGTTTCCACTACGCCTCGGACGGCCTCGACACCATCGCCTGCTTCCCGAGCCACGGCCTCCCCACCCTGCTCCTGGTCGAACAGGGCGCGGGTGGTGCCCCCTCTTGGTCCGGGCTCTCGCGGCCTCACCCGAACCGCGCGTGTCCAATTCACCCCCGGCCTGATGCCGAGCGACGTCACCGGCTCACTGGTCTACGACGCCCGCACGGCAGAGTTCTCCTTCCAGCCCGGCCCTGTCATCACCAACCTGCTTCTCGCCGACGAGATCAACCGAACCCCTCCCAAAACGCAGTCCTCCCTCCTGGAAGCGATGGAAGAGCGCCAGGTCACAATGGACGGAACCCCTCGGCTGCTGCCCGAGCCCTTCCTCGTAGCCGCCACGCAGAATCCTGTCGAATACGAGGTCACGTACCCGCTCCCCGAGGCCCAGCTAGACCGGTTTCCCCTCAAACTGACCGTGCCGTTGCCGTCCCGCGACGCGGAGATCAACGTCCTCACCCGTCATTCCGCCAGCTTCAATCCACGCGACCTCAAGTCAGCGGGGATCCGCCCCGTGGCCGGCCCAGCCGATCTGGAAGCCGCCCGCAAGGCAGTCGCCCAGACCAAGGTCTCCCCCGAGATCGCCGGCTACATCGTCGATATCTGTCGTGCCACGCGTGAATCCCTGGGCATCGCCCTCCGTTGCGGGCTCACCCGACCAGTACGCCTCATACACGGTTCGTGTTCCTCGGTACCCAGGTCTCGCCTCGGGCTTCCTCCAGAGCCCACCTCACGATGATGCCCTTGCCTCCGGCTCAGGGTTAGCAATCGCCCATGCTGGGCGCACAACGCAGGAAAGCCCCGTGCCACAAGGGCACGGGGCTTTCCCGTAAAAGGAGTCCGGCGGCGTCCTACTCTCCCACAGGGTCCCCCCTGCAGTAC